>NZ_LEKS01000015.1:0-143911 GCF_001027725.1 Flavobacterium sp. ABG | reverse complement strand
GTAGTTCTGTAATTTCGAATCAAGTTAAAAAGTTGTGAAATAATTTTTAGAAATTTCTTTTATTAGAAGTAGCAGATTATATACTTTTTGACCAGAGCTTTTTAAGTATCTAATTTTCTAACTTCTCGCTTTGACGATCTCGCAAAGACGCCAAGCCGCTAAGTTTTTTTCCTATTTTTAAGCTCCACCTTTCTGTTTTCTACTTTCTCGCTTTGGATTTCTAAAAATAGTATAGAGTCTCAAAGTTTTTTCTGTTTTTTCATTAAAACTTTGCGATTTTGCGACTCTGCGAGATTTTTACTTCCCCACAACTTTCGAACTTGATCCGTAATTCGTGGCAAAAAAAACACTAAACCTGTATTATTACTATGTGTAATAGCATTTTACTAAGTAGCGAGTTAATTGCTTATATTCGTGTTGAATAAAAGAAGTGTGAAATATTTAGTATTAATGCAATCTGGACGACAATTAGATTTTCATACTATAAGTACATTTGACTTATAAAATTGTACGTTATGAAAAAGATTTTTTATTTGTTTTTAGCGATTGCACTATTGATTTCGATGGGATTTTCTACGTTTAAAGAAAAAAAAGCAGAGGAGTCTAAGTCATTTGTTGTCTTAGAATTGTTTACCTCACAGGGATGCAGTAGCTGCCCGCCCGCCGACAGATTAATGGGGAAATATGCTGTGGCAAACAATCCCGATATGATGCTGTTGTCATTTCATGTAGATTATTGGAACTATATTGGATGGAAAGATCCGTTTAGCAAAAAAGAATTTTCAGAAAGACAAAGACAATACGCAGCAACATTAAATTCCTCAGTTTATACGCCGCAGTTGATCATCAACGGAAGTGAATCAGTTGTAGGAAGTCAGGAGAGTAGTATCACAAGGCTAATTAAAGAAGCACGGGAACAGAAACCTTTGGCTGAATTGAATATTACAGCGAAAAAAAATCTTACGAATATACAGGTTCAATACGATTGTAAAGCGCTTTCGACGAAATATAAAATTTGTTTTGCTTTAGTAAAAAAAGAGGAGTCCACTGCAATAAAAAGAGGAGAGAATTCAGGTCTGACACTCACCAATTACAATATAGTAACTGATTTTAAGACAGTTCCTTCTGATTTGAAATCAGGAAGCATAAATTTTGTTTTGAATGGCAATGCAGCTGCTTCCGAATACCAGATTATTGCATTTGTTCAGGATTCGAAATCATTGAAGATACTAACTGCTGCAAAAACAGAAATCATAACCCAATAATTTGGAGAGCAGGTATTAAATAATTTACAAGCTGATCCCACGTTTTGCAGATCGTATTAACTTGGAAGGAATATTATAGGAAACAACTAATGGTATATTTTATATGAACGTAGAAGAGCAAATCAAAGAATATATTGCCAGTCTGCCGGAACCAAAACGAAGTGAAATAGAAGAGTTACACAGGGCCACACTGGAGGTATTACCGGGATGTCAACTATGGTTTTTTGACGGTAAAAACAGTGAGAATAAGGTTGTAGCCAACCCTAATATCGGATATGGATTTTTCGTCATGGAATATGCTGATGGAAAAACCAAAGAGTGGTTCCAAATTGGGATCAGCGCAAATAAAACCGGAATTTCGGTATACATTTTAGGAATCAAAGACAAAACCTATCTGGCAAAAACCTTTGGAGAAAAACTAGGCAAAGCAAGTGTGACGGGGTACTGCATTAAGTTCAAAACGCTAAAAGATATCGATCTTGCTATTCTTCAGTCGGCTATACGATACGGAAGCCAGAACAGTTGATTTTGGCGCGTCATTGGTGTCATCATTGCCAACTGTTTTTGGGTTGACGGGAAGCGAAAAATTTATTTTGCCCTGTATTCTGATAGTCAATCAATAAACGAGTTTGTTTACTTTTTATGAAAATTTTTTTAAGCTTATTTTTTGTAATGGCACGATTAATGCAAAGAAGCCAACGATATGCTTTTTTAGAGCAGATCGAGTTTAATCCCAATTGTAGGTATCAGCAATACTTTTGCACCTATAATTGAATATTTTATAATCAAATACCTATGAGTATTACAAAATTTGAAACGATGAAAAGATTTAAGAAGATGTACGTTTTTATGATGCTATTGTTAGTGTCAGCATTTACCTATGGACAGGAAACAATCAAGATGACTGTCAAAGAAAACAAAGTGCCTTGTCAGGGTGTAGCTCCGATGGAATGTTTAGAAGTGAAATATGATAATGGAAAGGATTGGGAGCTTTTTTATGATCATATCGAAGGCTTTAATTTCGAAAAGGGTAACCGATACGAAATTATAGTAATCAGAACAAAAAGACAAGGAATTGTGCCGGCAGATGCTTCTTCTTATCTTTATAAATTAAAAAGTATTGTTTCGACAAAACCAGTAACAAAGGCTAATGGGATTTATAATACCAAGATGATATTAACGCGTTTGAATGGTAAAACAATCAATTCAAAGAGTGTATATATGACCATTGATCCAACTAACGAGACGATTAGTGGGAAAAGCGGATGCAATAACTTTAATGCAAAATACAAAAAACTGAATTCTAAAAACGGAATTCAAATTAGTGCAGGGGCAGGAACCTTAATGGCTTGTAATGATGCTGCAATGAAAGTAGAGAGAGACTTTCTTGACGCGATAAAAGATAAAAAATACAAAATCGTTAAGAAGAAAAATGTTGTTCAGTTTAAGAACTCAAAAAATAAAACGATAATGGAATTTTCTATTCCTACTCAAAATGATCTTTGGAGTTATATTGGTAAAAATGACTGGAAACTAATTAGCCTTGAAAATGTTGGGCAAGATTATGGAAGAGCTTCAATTAAATTTAATATTGCCGAAAAGAAAGTAAATGGAAATAGCGGTTGTAATAATTTTTTCGGAAGTTATACTGCTAGCAGTGATAACACTATTCAGTTTAGCAATATTGCATCTACCAGAATGGCTTGCCTAAATGAAGAAGCGAATAAAACAGAACAAAAAATACTATCTTTTCTAAACGATAAAAAATTGCGTTTTGATGTAGCTGATCAAACACTTAATTTCTATCTTGATAACAAGTTAGTAATGATGTTTGGAGTAGCGAAGTAAATAGATTCCAACCTAGAAATAACAATAAAACCCGGCAATTGTCGGGTTTTGTTGTTTATACTGGTGAAGTGTCAATGTATTCTTCGATGCTACAAAATTGTTAATTTAAGAATTAGCAACTTTCGGATTTTGTGAGCAATAAAAGCAAACTAAATTTGGAGTAAACTTGTAAATTGAAACAAAATGAAAAATTTTAAAATTATACCTCTAACGACAGAATACGCTAATAAAATCAGGCAAACTTATAAAGATGATTTTGGTAACCAAGTATATGAAGAAGTAGCAACCGGCAAAGGCCCTTGTCGAATTTCATTACAACCATTTGATGTCGGGAATGATACAAGATTGGTTTTGAAACACAGTCCGTTTCAGATTAACAATATTTTCAATCAGCCCGGTCCCATATTTATTCAAAAAAAGGAAGTAGAACCGTATGCTGATATTTATAATTTTCCTCCCGCTATAAAAGCAGATAAAGAAAATTTCCCATTGACATTAATAGGTTACAACAAAGGGCAAAAAATGATATACGCGAAGCTGGTTGGAAACGCCGATGTAGACGATTTAATTACTGAAATTTTTGAAAATAAAAAAGAAATTGAGTTTCTTCACGCCAGAAATTCAGAAGCTTGTTGTTTTATTTGCAAAATTGAACGATTATAAAATCAGTTGTAGTTGCAAACGATAATAGTATTGAAATGCCCCTAATAAGTTTCTATTGTCTGATCAATAGCATCAGTTTCCCTTTAGTAAATTGATACTCACTGTAGCGATATCAGCATCCGGAAAACGACTAAAAATGGATTGATCCGGAAATAATCCTGCTTCAGCGGCAACGGCATTGAAGATATCGATTTCAACAATGTATTGGTCGGAAAAACCATGAGTAGCATCATAAGCTGTTGCGGGCGTTTTTCCTAAATTTTGAGCGGTAAGTTTTGGATCTATGGTATGCAATTCAATCAAAAGCAGACCAAATTTACGAACGTAAGGCGACCATTTCTGTAAATGTTCCAACAGATTATCTTCTATGTGATTGTTGCTGATTCTTTTTCCATGATAAGAAAAAGCACCGGTAGATTTACTGATTCTGTCTGATTTAATGTGTTTCGGTTCTTCCCAAATTCGGTTATGATCCAAGAAAGTCCTCACGTTTAGCAATTCTTTCAGGTCGATATTGTAATGTTCTTTCAAGTCTTCGGCTAGCAAATCGGGGCGTCCAATGTCTCCCCAAATGACCTTTGCCCAAATATCTGCTTTGATAAGATTGGCTCTGGTTACTTTCAAGGCCGCTTGGTTATAATCGGCACCAACCAGAAACAACGGATACTCATCAAGCATTTTTCCTCTCAAAGTTTGTCTGTCAATGACTTCAAAAATATGCTGCAAAAATGCACCGTTACCACAGCCCATATCCAGTATTCCTTTAGGCTGTTCTTCAATTGGCAGGTTAAAAAGCTTAACCAGAATCTCGTCTACAACTTTAAAATAGGTATCGTGGGCACCGCCGCTTCCCCATACATTCATTTCACGGTCAACATGTATTTCATTTTCACCCTCTGTTACCATTCTTAAAACGGTTGCATCGCCAAAAATCAATTCTTCAATTTTCGCAAAGGTCGGCAGATAAGAAACGGTAACCCCATAGGCACTGGCTCTTTTAGCATAAAACAAACCCACTTCTGTAAATTGATAATTGCCATTTTTCTCCAGGAACCATCCAAGATGCACAAAAAAGTCTAATATTTTTTTAAATTTTTCAGGAGACTTATGAAATTCCTCCGGCTTGAAGGAAGTCTCCATAAAATATTTATGAAACATGCCGCTCATTGCTAAACGAACTATGGTTGGTCCAATCAGATAGCCTTCTATGTGCTTTAAGATTTGGTCTTGAATACTGTTTACAAGCGAATCTTCGCCCTGTTCAATCCCATAGTTTTGTTTGTATTTTTCAAAAATAACATTAAGTTTTTCAAATGGTTCATCCTCAAAGACACGCGGATGAAACTGGATCGAAAATTTTAGTAAATCAACCACATCTTCATACAGGTAAAACATCGAAAAGGCTGTTTCTGTCTTTTCATTTGTCAGAATCGTAATTTCCTGAGTACTGTTATTCACTTCATAATCTAAAAAACCTTGGGAAGCCAAAATCCTCAAACCAACATTCAGATAGCCTTCATTTGCTTTAAAAACAGTTGTAAGCTGTGCTAATTGTAGTTGCTTTTTGTCCAGAATAAAATCTAAAACTCCATTGTTTTTCAATGCTATTGCAACAGGGGCAACAGCCAAGCCGTCAAGATGTCTGAATATAGAACTACGGAGTTGTGATTTATCGGTCATAGTAGAAGAATGAAGGTTTACTCAAAAATAGTGATTTTTTTGACTGAGGACATGGATTGTCACAATTGATGCGGCCAAATTTTTGTTTTTATTAAATTATATAGATGGATGTTTTGTTATGTAATTCATCTCTAGATGATTAAAGTGTATTGAGTTTGAAAACTATTTTATTGAATCTTCTATTTTGTGTTTTTTTGAATAGCCGTTGGTTTTAATCAACGGATTTAAAAGATATCGATACAAGGCTTTAGCCAAAATTTCGCGGTTAAGGTTTTGGTTAAAGCCTATACAATCAATCCTATCCGACCGTTGATTAAAACCGAGGGCTATTCAAATGCTGATTGATTAATTTTAATAGAAAATATTTGAGTTTTAGTGAAATAAAAACGACAGTATCAAATGACATGTTGATTGATTTCTTAAATTTGTATCAAGCACCATAAAAACTTCTTTAGTATGCCAATTATTGAACAATCAGAATATAGTTTGCCTTTTATAATGTACCGCAACAGGCACATTTCTACTATTTATGCTGCTTTGTTTAAAAAATTTGATGTTCCAGGCTACACAAGAGAAAAACAGGAGTTAAACGACGGCGATTTCATTAATATAGATTTCATTCTAAAGGATTCTAAAAAAGCAGTGATTTTATGCCATGGTTTAGAAGGAGATTCGCGAAGAACGTACAATAATAGCTGTGCAGCTTATTTTCAGGAGAAAGATTTCTCCGTTTTCGCTTGGAACAATCGTACTTGTGGGGGTGAAATGAACCGGCTTCCGAGACTGTATCATCACGGTGCTGTGGATGACCTTGATGAAGTAGTGCAGTTTGTTTTACGAAAAGGCTTTGAAGAGGTATATTTAATCGGATACTCAATGGGAGGGGTGCAGCTTTTGAATTATTTGGGCTGGATAAAAATGGATGAACGCATAAAAGCGGCAGTCTCCATTTCAGTTCCAACGCATATCGCAACAAGTGCAGCAGAACTCAAAAAAGGGTTTAACAGAGTTTACTTAAAGAATTTTACAATTGATATTAAACGAAAGCTAAAGCACAAAGCAGCACAATTTCCGGATTTTATAAACCGCGATCAGATTGATAAAATTTCTTCTTTTGACGAAGTCGACCATTATTTTACAGCACCGCTGCATGGTTTTGCAAGTCGGGACGATTATTATCAGCGTGTTTCTCCGGAATTTTCGCTTAAAAATATTACCACTCCGGTGCTCATTATTAATTCGCTTGACGATCCTTTTTTAGGAGAAAGATGTTATCCGAGAACAATAGCGGGTGACAGTGCTTATGTGTATTTGGAAACCCCAAAATATGGTGGACATTGCGCTTTTCCACTGCGCAATTCGATGTATTCCTATGCAGAAAAAAGAGCGTATGAGTTTTTTGAATCCTGTAAGGCTTCATAGTTTCTTAAAGCTGGGATCAAATCCAAAGGTTGTGGGTGCGTAATAATCTCGCAAAGTCGCGAAGTCGCAAAGTTTCTTTTCTTCTTTTCCTCTTTTCTTCTTTTTTATCTTTAATCCTTTGCTCCTGAAAATTGCTTCTAGCAATCAGCAAAACAAATAAAACTTGGCGACTTCGCGACTTTGCGAGAGCCATTCCCAACCTCAAAGAAAGACTTTTCATAAAGACCTAAAACTTTTGGACTGGATTCTGAATAGGAGCACAGTATTTATTGGTTTTTTTAACAGTTGTAAAATACGCTTCATAAACACGTAAAACTACGTGTACAACTTTGATTTTAATTATTTTAATTTACAGTTAAGTTGTAATGTAAAACAGTTAAAAATGGAAAACGAAAACCAATTTGACGGTCTGGATACTTTTGACCACATTGTAGTTTTGATGCTCGAAAATCGTTCTTTCGATAATCTTTTAGGCTTCCTCTATGAAAATGATGAAGTACCAGCGAATAAGTCGTTTGAAGGGCTTTACAATCCCGCAGTTGACTATGCGAACCCTATTCCTCCAAGAGTTATCAATAACTCAGGAGAGACGAGTATTTCCCCTTCACGCGCTATGAACTATTCGGTGCCTTATCCCGATCCGGGTGAAGAATATCCGCATGTAAATACACAACTTTTTAATACGATTGACCCGCTTTGCAATGTTGGTTTGCCGGAGTATAAAATGACACCACCTTACAACCTGCCTACTCCTGTACCCACACCTGGAGGGATGATCGGATTTGTTAACGATTATGAAAGTAATCTTAGAGCTACTTATGGTATTGATGACCCAAGTTACGAACAGTATGAGGTAATCATGCAGTGTTTTCAGCCGGACCAAATTCCCGCAATGGCTACTTTGGCTAAGGAATTTGCAGTTTTTGATCATTGGTATTGTGCGGTGCCCAGTCAAACCTATTGCAATCGGGCGTTTTGGCATGCAGCCAGTTCGGGGGGCAAAGTGGTTAATCCGCTTGAGGAAGACGGAACCGGTTTTCCCGGTATTGATGGCGATTTCAGCGATATGGATTCGTGGATAAAAGAGGTTTGGCCTCTTCCCACCATTTTTGACCGCATGAATGACAAGGATGTTTCATGGAAAGTTTATTCGCCTATTGCGCCTCTGAGCCTCACCAATATTGTCAATGGATTTGGAGACGGAAAAGACAAAACACACGGACATCTTGATTTTTTCTTTGATTTGAAATTTGGAAGTCTTCCGCAATATTCGTTCGTGGAGCCTCAATTTCTTGACAAACACAATGATCAACATCCGTCTGCAGTGAATCACAAATTAGCTACTGGAACTGTAAAATTAGGAGATGAACTGATTCGCGAAGTGTACAATGCCATCAAAAATAGTCCAAAGCGAGATAAAATACTTTTTATCATCACTCATGATGAACATGGTGGCTGTTTTGACCATGTATATCCGCCTGCAACAGTACCACCTGTTCCCGGTATGAAAGGGCAGTGTGATTTCACTTTTGACCGTCTGGGCATTCGAGTTCCTATGATAATGGTATCCTCGTATATCCAACCAAATACGATTATCAACGGACAGTTTGAGCACACCTCATTCATAAAAACAGCTTGTCAGAAATGGGGACTGGATGCGTTAACCGACAGAGATAAAGATCCTAGTGTTTTGCCATTTACAGAGGTTTTTTCGAATCAAAAAAGAACGGATTGGCCCGATATCCCTTCCCACATAAGTCTGGAAGAACTACTTCCTGAGCCCGACACAAGCAAAGATCCGTTAAACGGTTTACAAAAAGCAATGTTAACGAGTCTGCTGCACATTGAAAAGATTAGAGGGCTAGGAAACACCCAAAAAGAAGATATACAAACAATTGGTGATATGATGGAGTTTATTAAAAGGTTTTGATGGTGTAAGGTGGGATAGAGTGATTTTGCTGTTATTTTATAGTGCAATAAGTATTTTTCCTTTATTTATCGAGAATTTATGAGGGAAGAGGGGTATAGAAATTTTAGATTTACGGCTTTTTATCTAGGCTAATATTTAGCAATTATTCATTTCTGGTTTGCATCTGGTCAATCATAATTGACTCGGCCTTACCTGCAAAAAAAAGTTTCTAAACGAAAAGCCGCATCATTAACTTTCATTGGATTTATTTTCGCTAATAGATATCTCCTAAAATTGCAATACCGAATTACCAATCCCAGACTTTCGTTTCAACTTAATAAAAAATTGATTTATCTACTTACAGTTTGTATTTTTGCCCTTATGAATGATAACTTTATAAATGAATATTTTGGGATAGGGATACAAAATGGTAAAACTCCTGAAAATTTGGGTGTTTTGTGGCGATCTGCTCAAAACTTAGGTGCTACTTTTATATTTACCATCGGGAATCGATATGCCAAACAAGCCTGCGATACTCATGATGCGGTAAAAGCAATTCCTTATTTTCATTATGATACTTTTGAAGCTTTTTTTGAAAATTTACCAAAAGGAGCGCGATTGGTTGGTGTTGAATTAGATGAAAATGCCTGCGATTTAGAAACCTTCGAACATCCAAGGCGTTGTGTTTATTTATTGGGAGCAGAAGATCATGGCTTATCCAAAAAAGTAATGGATAAATGCCATTATTTAGTGAAATTTAAATCCGAAAAAAGTTTAAATGTGGCCGTGGCAGGAACTATTATTATGTACGACAGAAACTTGTCTAAACCGCGATCTTAAAATGAAAGCACTTTGTATCTTATCATTATTTATAGTAATCCTAATAGGATGTAAATCAACGAAGTATTCAAAAATTACTACTCTAAAACCAGATACAGAAAAACAACTCGCTATTCCAGATCAAAAAACATGGTATAAAAAGGATTTTCAAAAGGATAATATACCTGGAATTTCTTTGGATAAATGGTATGCACAAAATAAAAAGAAGCCAAAAAATAATAACATTATTGTTGCAGTTATTGATACCCAAATTGATTTAAAACATGAAGATTTACAAGGCGTAATTTGGACAAATTCAAAAGAGATCGCAGATAATGGTATCGATGATGATAACAACGGATATATAGACGATTGCAACGGCTGGAGTTTTACAGGTACCAAAAGTGGAGGTTACGTGGTATGGAACCGATATGAATATGTACGTATAGTCAATGAATGGGAAACATTATTTAAGGATAAAAAAGAAACCCAAATCGAAGCTAAAGATTTGTACAAGTTTAAAGTATACCAAAGAGCGTTAAAAACATTTGAGGAAAAAAATAAGTATTATAAAAATTGGCACAAGTCTTTAATACATGGTGTAGCAATTTATCCCTTGGTAAAAGATACTTTAAAACATTTTTTTCCTAAAGAAGATTATACTTATCAGCAATTGGACAGCTTGTACAATAAATACAAAATTAATAATAAAAAGTACCGCCAGATGCGAGATGATGATGACAAAGATCTTGGCGCACTTGTATTTTATATGATGGTTCACCTTGATGTTAATCAAAAAACTTTTGATGATGTAAAAGATCAAGAAGTTCAATTAGATTCTGTAGTTAATAAAAATTTAAATTTAGCATACAATGAACGACTTCCTATTGGGGACAATCCAACGGTTTTAGAAAAAGGATACGGTAATAATAAGATCAGCAATACTATAAAGGGTGTAAGAACTATTCAGGATCATAATACGATGGTATCCGGTATTATTGCAGCAAATAGGAGTAATGCTATTGGCATAAAAGGAATTGCTGATGTGAAAATTATGCCTTTAAACATTTCCCCATCTGGTGATGAACATGACAAAGATATTACCATGGCAATCCGGTATGCTGTAGATAATGGAGCTAAAATAATTAACATGTCTTTTGGCAAGGAGTTTTCTATGCATAAAGATTGGGTAATAGATGCTTTTAAATATGCCCAGGATCATAATGTTCTTCTTGTGCATAGTTCTGGGAATGATAGCCAAAATTTAGATAATTTCCTTAACTACCCCAATGACCTTAATAATGATGATACCGTGGAGATCTATGACAATTTTATTAATGTAGGTTCAACGACTCAACAATTAGGGGATAAATTTGTATCTGATTTTTCAAATTATGGTAAGCAGAATGTAGACTTATTTGCACCTGGCGATGAAATTTACACCACCGGAGCAGGAAACATCTATAAATTTGAATCAGGGACTTCATTTGCAGCCCCGATGGTTTGTGGAACCGCTGCATTGATTTGGTCCTATTACCCTAAACTTACTGTAAAAGAGGTTAAACAAATTATTTTAGATTCAGGTACGGCATATGATATAAATGTTATTGTTCCGGGAACAAACGACAAAAAAGCACCATTCTCTGAGCTATCAAAAACAGGAAAAGTTTTAAATGTATATAATGCTATGGAATTAGCTAAAAAAGTAAGTAAATAAAGTAAATTTTGAATTAGATTTTTGAGCGAACTCTCGAGTTATTTAGCAGTAAATAAGAATTTTTAAAATAAAGAAAAGGGTATTTATACTTGTGCAGTATATGTAATTTATTTTTTACTTTTAAATATTTCCAAGCTATAAAATATATTCACTATAAATTCTCAGATAGTTGTTAAAACTCTATTGTTTTATATTAATACTACAGGTTGAAAAACGCGTTTTTGAATATTTTTTTAATTTTCAATACTTTTCTAAACTTATATGAAATGAATTGAAAATCAGTAGCTTTTACTAATAACTTTAAAATTAGAAAATGTCAAATCATACTATTAGTATTGGAATTCAAAAACACGGATTAAATTCGCAAGGTTTTTTCAGTTATAATGAGCCTAAAAATCTAATTGTGTTTATTCATGGTTTTGGTGGCACTTCTATAGGAACATGGAATAATTTCCCAACTTATATTACATCAGAAGAAGAGTTTGCAAAATCTGATATTATTTTTTACGGATACGATACTTTTAAAGGGCAAGCCGGTGATCATTCCGGAGAACTTTTCAAATTTTTAAATCTTGTCGAAAATCCAGTAGCCAACCATATTTTGCCCATTGCACAAGGATTGCCTGAAAGAAACTATAGTGGGATTATTTTAGTGGCTCATTCTCTCGGAGCAATTTTGACAAGACAAGCTTTAATATTTGCGATCAATGAGAATAAGACATGGGCTGATAAAGTTACTTTAGCATTGTTTGCACCGGCTCATCATGGAGCAAACATTATTAACTTGGCAATGCAAGCTTTACCTGGTTTAACCGGATTACTTGGGATTTTTGCTAAACTAAGATATCCAATTCTTAATGATTTAGATAATACTGAGGAAGGTATTATACATTACATAAAGGAACGGACTCACGAATTTCAAAATCAAAATAAAGGCGATTGTACTAAAGCAAAATTAGTTGTCTATGCTAAGGGAGATAAAGTAGTCAGAAATATTCCTTATCTTAATGATATAGCTCCGATTGTTTTAGCAGAGACAAGTCATGTCTCTGTTTGTAAACCTAAAAGTGGTTTTATAGAACCATTGGACTTGCTTAAGTCTATCATCTAAACTAAGTATTTATGGAAAATACAGACAGAAATTACGATTCTTTAAAGGCCGAATTTTATGAAAAAAAGATGCCGTCGCAAGGATTTGAATTGATAAATCAGTTAATTCTAGAAAATAGAAAGATTGACTTATATGCTTTACTGGATGATCATAAAAAAAGAAGTTATTACGGACTTGAACTTCAACAACGATTTTGGACGGATGAGTTAATAGGGTATTATAACTTTTTATTAATTGCCGTATTCGCTGGATTTATACCTCGAAAATTCAATAATGACCTAAGACAAGAAATTAATAAAATAATGTCTTATGAAGCTGTAGTGGAGTACTACAGAATAAACTATCCTTATAAATTAGCTGGATATACTTGCGAATTTTCGTTAAATGAAATGGAATATAATGGAGAAACAAATGAGGAAAGTTTACGAATTTTTAATGAATATATCAGTTTAAACAGATTCTTAAAAAATGATGATGATGTTGACGTTTTTTTGGCAATGCTAGATTACGTTAGTTATGGTGAATACGATATTTCGGATGTTATTAAAAGTTTAAAATCATTCGAAAAATTAAGTCAAATAATTACATCAAAGGATAAATCCGCTTTAGCACAAGGCGTTTGGGGTTTTATTAAATATACCTCTTTTATAAGTCAGTTAAGGACATTAATGGAAAGCGCTGATGACTTTCCTATTCTTCAATCTGCCATTTGGTTGTATCATGAATATTATTTCAACCGATTACAAATGAAAATGAAGTCTTTCTTTGATATTGCGTTCTTTAATCTTGAAAAAACGATGAACAACGAATTGCTTTTTAAAGAAATGGTCGAAGGGCTATACAATCAAAATGTACCAGAAGATTTTAATTATAAAGAATTAATGGACTTTTCAATAAAAGAAATATGTGACGCTAAAGATGACATTACTTATATTTTAAATGAAAATTGGAGTTTAGCGATGGAAGACTATTTTAAAGAATCTTAAAGATTATTGTTTCGTTGTTCAATATTTGTTGCATGAAGTTATCGCAAATTTTAGACAATGCTATAGTGTTATCTTGTGCAATTTTTGATATAAATAATACTACTAACAATAAACGTCTTATAAAATTAAGAGGTTTATTATTAGTATTTATAGCATTAAGGTTACCGACATTATTCTTTTGAATACGTTCGCTCATGTCCATCTTGATAAATCCTTGCAATTCCAGAGATGGAATTTTTTTCTAAAATTATTTTTATACGAAATTCATCCAGTCCATTTACCAGAAACAAATTTTGTTCTAAAGGAGTAAGCAAAAAGCTAACTGTATTATTCCATTTATAATACAAATTGGAATTCTCATAGACCAGTTCACTTTTCCGATATTTTCCTTGATATGATTTTAGAATTTCGGGATCTATAATCGCTGGCTTTTGTCTGTTTTTAACAACCGGAATAATCCAATCAATAGGGTGTAATGAATCTTTATTTTTCGATGATAATTTTTGTAAGGCTAAAAGATGAGCTACATTCACAGCATCTTCACTTTTACATAGTACATCCGGAGTGACGCCGCGACCCTCAAAATCTGTTTTTGTAATAGGGTCTGTTACTTCTCCAAAAGGTATGTTTACAGAAAAGCCGTTTGTTATTATTTTTCGATCAATCGGATGGGCGCCACCAGCTGTCTGCTCTCCAACAATAGTGACACGTTTTAGGTTTTGAAGAGAATAACTCATCCATTCAGCAGCGGAAAAAGTTACGCCACTTGTCAAAATATAGATGTCAATTTCATCTAATCGTTTGCCGGGAACAGAAGGTAACAACCACATTTCTCGATCTATTTTTTTTCTCCCACTTTCGTAATAATAATATTTATAGAGCGGTAAATCTTTATTGTAAAACAAATAACTGCTGATAAATTGCCCCATCTCCATTGCTCCACCATTATTTTTGCGTAAATCTATAATTAAAGCATCCGTGTTGCTTAAAAACTGTAACGCGGTTGTCGCTACTTCACTTGCTTCAACCGGATCGTGAAAATAGGTAAATTCCAGATAGCCCACATTTCCTTCCAATATTCGTGTTTGTTGAAAACCAAAATTCTTTTTTTTCGCCTCTGTAAGTTCTTGAGCTCTAATTTTTTTTCGCAAAAGATCATCTTTGCTTTTCAATTGATCATTTATCCATTGCGGATCATAAATTACATTAAAATGCAAATCTTTGCTAATATCTACAATATCTGTTGTGAGCATGGAGGCAAATTCTTTTGGATTAGAACTTTTACTATACTTGCCTTTTTTATAGTTTTCACTCAACTTTGTTTTTATATTTTGTACCGCGTTAGGGCGTATATAAAATTCTATAAGCTTTTTGTTTAGCGAGTCTAAAATATCTTTTTTTTCTAATTCAGTAAGATTAACTTCTGGTCGGGGAGCTATTATTTTTTGTGAATAAAAAGAAGTTGTTAGCGCTAATAGCAATAAAGTGATGATACGTTTCATTTTAGCTGGTTTTACAATTGGAGATTATTTTATTGAGGATTTTGTCAAGGAACTCAATTTCATTATTAGTTAATCCATTTAGAGCAGTCTCTCTATTATGTGCTATAACAGGGGATAGTAACTCTATGGTATTTTGTCCTTTTTCAGTTATTTTGAGATTAAATTTCCTTCTGTCAAATTCATTTATTTCCCTTTTTAGATAGTCTTTTTTCACCATTAATTCAATTATTCTTGTAATGGAGGCATTGTCTTTAAAAATAAGATTAGCGATTTCTTTTTGAGAATAATCAGAATTTTTATTGAGGATTA
Organism: Flavobacterium sp. ABG; assembly: GCF_001027725.1. Taxonomy (NCBI): domain Bacteria; kingdom Pseudomonadati; phylum Bacteroidota; class Flavobacteriia; order Flavobacteriales; family Flavobacteriaceae; genus Flavobacterium; species Flavobacterium sp. ABG. The sequence goes on along the minus strand of NZ_LEKS01000015.1, from coordinate 128,680 downwards.
TTAGCACTAAACATTGATCAACAGTTATATCGGTTACAATTTTGCTGATGTTTTTTTGCGAAATTTTTCTGTATTCTTTTATGGCTTGTTCCAGCGAATAAAGTACTGTTCCTGTTGGGGTATTGTTTTTCATCTCTATTTTGTTTGATACAAATATAATTGATATATCAATTAAATAAACATAAATTTAAAATTTATTTTGTAATTGATTTTTGGGTAGTTAAAAAAGAAGCATTTTAAAGGAATATTTGGGTTGATTTTATGTTGTAAATTCCCTTCAATACACTGCTGGCCAAAGAAGTATTTTTTAATTATCAATAACTCTTCGCTACGAATGTCTATCATGACAGACGCTGTGTATGTCCCTGGTGAGTGTCTTAGCGTACATTAACGCAAGAATTTCTTGTGACAAGATTAATCCATTTTGGTATGATTTGAAGAAGCTTTCTGCAAAACAACTGGGATATAAATCCGGAAAAACGATTGTAGTAATAATATTTTATTATTTTCGTTTAAAATCAATCAATCAATCAATCAATCAATCAATCAATCAATCAAAAATGAAAAAACAAATATTTCTTTACTTTACAGCTTTACTTTTTACAAGTACTATTTCAGGACAAGAGATAAAAGATTTCTTTTCAACGCTTGCTAAAAATGATCTTTTTTACGGCAGTGTTTTAGTTTCCAAATCAGGAGAAAATACTTTTTCAAATTTTTATGGATATTCCAATATCGATAAGAAAGAAAAGATCAATGAAAAATCGCAATTTCCAATTGCATCGGTATCAAAAACGTTTACTGCGGTAGCAATACTGCAGCTTAAACAAAAAGGTAAATTGAACATTGATGATGCAGTGCAAAAATATCTTCTGAATTTTCCTTATCCAAATGTCAGTATCAGGCATCTGATAAGCAATACTTCCGGATTGGGGCAAGAATATCATCTATTTGATAAGGAAATAAAAGAAAATCCGGAAAGAATTTTTTCTAATGAAGACATTATACCGGCATTAATTGATAATAAAGTACCACTTTCGTTTGCTCCAGGAGACAAATGGGAATATAATAATGTTAATTTCTGTCTTGCGGCATTAATAGTAGAAAAAATAGCCAGAATTAGTTTTGGAGATTATATGCTAAAAAATGTTTTCATTCCTGCTAAAATGAAAGATTCATTTCTCCCAAAAAATAGAAAGCTTAAAGAACCAAATCAAGTAGAATTGTACACTTATCCAAACTTTTATTCTACGGACGTAGTGAATGTTCAAACCTTAAAAGAAACTTTTTTAATCTATGAGAAAAGCAATTTTTATGGAGGTGGAAGTATTGTAAGTACCGCTCTGGATTTACATAAGTACCAAAAAGCATTATTTAGCTACCAGCTTTTAGGAAAGAAAGAATTAGAAGAAGCACTGACGCCGACAAAGCTTAATAATGGAAAAATTGCTTCTTATCGTTTTGACGAAAAAGAGATAGCCTATGGTTTGGGATGGCAAATCTACACTAATGACACTAATGAAAAAATAGTTTTTCATGATGGACTCATTACCGGGCTTACTTCAATTTTGATGCATAACATTACTAAAAATAACACGGTTATTTTGCTGTCTAATACAGCAAATCCTGTTTTTGTGACAGCCAATGAAGTTTTGAAATTAATAGAAAAGAAACCTTATAAAATGCCAATACAGAATCTCTCGAGAGTCTACGGCAGTTTGCTTGAAAGTGGGAATAAAGAAAAAGCAAATCAGTTAATCGAAGAATATTTAAAAAATCCAGACACTTACTAAGCAACAGAAAGAGATTTTAATAGATTGGGATATCAATTTCTTAGACTTCAAAAAACAGACAATTCTTTGCTAACATTCGCTTCAGCGGCATTAATTTTTCCAAATAGCTCAAATATATATGATAGCTATGGGGAGGCATTGCTCCAATGTGGTAAAAAAAATGATGCGATTAAGATGTATCAAAAATCGGTTGAATTAAATCCGGATAATGAAAATGGTAAAAAAGTATTAAAAGAATTACTGTAAGTAACGAATATGAAGTTTAGTGGTAATTAATTTTCAAGTACTTAATATAGTAACAAATTCCCCACAAGCGTATCGTATACCTCGGTCTGAATGGAAAGTGAGTGGCGATTTGTCAATGATTGGTCTGTTGGTTTAAGCCCAATGTCATTAAGTTAAGAGAATTTTTCACGCAGATTCTGCGGATTCTGCGGTTTTTTTATTTGACTCCGCTAAAATCTGCATGTGACTTTTTTTTAACAATCCTTAACTTAATGGCATTGGGTTTAAGCGATCTTAAAGATACTGGTATTGCTTGCTGTTACAGAGCAATACAGCGCCCCGATGCAGAAAATAACAATCTAGTGCTTACAGCTATTTAGGTGTAAACAAGTTATAATTCAGAACAAATTATCTCCTCCTTTGCGGTTTTATAAATTTAAATTTAAGCCGTGCCTTACCTAAGAGAATACTGGTGGCTTTGCGCAAAATATTCCTTTCCATTTTAGGTAGGATCTCCAAATTAAGCGTACTTTTTTTTGGCATAGGCTTTGTGTTTTTTCTGACGCAATCAAACACACACTCACATACGATATGAAAAAAAATAAAACAAGAAGCAGGGAAATTACAAAGGATTATATGTCCAATAAGTCGATGCAGCGCAAAGAAAAGGCTATAAATGTAATGGTGTTTAGTATCATTTTTTTTATTGCTGTTTTACTACTAACTCAAATTGTATAGAGCGTATTTAAGCCTTGGTGTATCAAAATGATAAAACCTTATCATTTTGATACTACTTTTAGATAACCATTAATTTGTATCCATTCTAATTATTGTTATTAACGTCTTATGTTTTATTATTTAGAACATAATCGTAATAGTCAGGAGACTTTTGAGGACCTAATGTTTTTATAACAGATAAAAAAAAATTGCGCAAAGTCAGAGATATTTGCGGAGCTTTTCATAAGAACTCTTCGGAGAACGAGACAAAACCTTAACAAAAATAACAACGGACTTAATAATTTTACGCTTTTAGAATTCTTTGCTCACTTGATCCAGGTCGTACTGTTTATAAAACTGCAGTTTGCATTAATATAAACCCCACTCTAACGGTAACCATTACAATCGTCTCTCCCAAAAAGCAGCTGTTTTCCACCTGGTTTCCGCTTGGTAAAAAATACTTTTGTGTTTTAGGTAATGGCGCCAAATATGTTCCGTTTGTTCGGTATGTATTTTTTGTAGTGTTTCAGTAAATCCATACTTTACTAATAAATTTTGCAATTGCATGGCACTAGCCATTGCATTGTACATGCCTTGCGAAGATAAGGGGTCAAAACTTAGTGCTGCATCACCTAAAGCTACCCATTGTTGCCCCGCTACTTGTTCTAATTTAGTAGAATTAGCGGCAACTGTACCTTTAAAAGCAATAGCATTTTCATGTTCGTTTAGTAAAGATAAAATAACCGGATTTTCTTTTGCCAATTCCAAAAATGAGGTAGTAGTTTTAAGTTCGTTTTTAGCCACTAAATCAGCATCGGTATGAAAAGCCACCACCCTTTTGTCATTAGGAACAACAGCACTATACCACCATCCGTTTTCACTAGCTGAAATGGTACTCATGGTATTTGTTCTGCTATTAGGTAAAGTAACCCAACAAGCAACCAATTTATCTTCCACTTGTCGTTTAATGCCCAAGCTCTTTGCAAAATGTGATTGACGCCCACTGGTATCAATAACAAAAGAGGCTGAAATTGTAGAAGTTGATAAAGAGGTATCATCAGCTCTTAGTTGTACTTGCCAACGAGAATCTTCATAAGAACTACTATGCAGTTTGGAACCCCACAAGCAATGAACTCCTCTGGCTTCTGCAACTTTTCTTAAATAGGTTTCAAAAGCTTGTCGATCCAAATTTTTAACAAAACCATCAGGATTTCTTAAATCATCCACAAGATATACTTGATTACTTCCCCAATAAGACTGCATTCCTACGTTTTTTTGATACAAAGTGCCTACTTGGTTTTCCAAACCCTCCAATAAATTCAATTGCTTTAAAATGCGTTGCGAAGCAGGAGCTAAAGATTCTCCAATCCGTTCAGTAGGTTCATGAAGCTTATCAACTAATGTTACCTGATAAGTATCTATTAAAGAAATGGCGGCAATGCAACCTGCAATGCCACCACCTATAATTAATATATCTGTTTTTTCTGTCGCCAAATCTAGTGCTGTTTTGGAATAAAACGTTGGAAACGAACTGATTGTTCAGGTACACCCACCTCTTTTCGAGGTTGTCTGGAATGAGGAACGGTTCTTGTTTTGGTTAATTTATGGGCTTTAGAAGCTAATAAATCAACTAGTTTTTGAACTTCACTTGTTAAAGCTTCATCCTGAACCAATTCATCTTGAATCAATTGTACCAGTTGCTCGCGCGTGCTTTCAATTACAATTTGTTCAGTAAACAAACCTTCGTTTGACAAATGTTCTAAAGTAATATGCAATAAAGATTCTTCTTTCTTGTCTAAGTGCTTGTTGTCACTTAAGATTTTTCTCAATCGGACTTCTGTCTCTTGCAACAACAGTTGGTTTTGTTCTTCATTTGGAACTACACCAATTTGCATTTCCGGTGGAAAATTAGCGTTATCAGGCACACCTGGACGCGGTTGCACAATCGCCAACTTGTCAAAATATTTCACCATAGCATTAATCTGATTGGTTTGTGTTGGATCTTCACCGTCTAAAGGCAAATCATCTAACCAAAAATAACGATATGCAAAAGCCTCTCTACGGGTTTCTTCTGCCAAGTGTGTATCTAAAGTTTCTTTGTAACGTTCTTCACTCAAAATATTATTAGGAACTCTGGCAGGCCAAAATGTTGGTAGATAAGGATCGTATGCAGTTGTATAACCGTCTCTGCAACTTGCCGTATCAGTTTGCCAGGGAATAGCCATCCATCTCGTTACGCCACCGGGTACTTGACCACCTAATAATGGACCAGCTGGTAAAGTCAACACATCACTATTCATAGTAGAACCATAATAATGATAATCGGTTTTTGGTGTTTTAGGAGCGTGTTTCAATCGGAAAGGAGCCATATACATACCAGAAGTTCGCATAGGCCAAGTCATTTCACAACCCGGATGAAAAGCATCTGCCAAACAGAAATCCATAGCTGCTTTAGTTAACATATCGGGTTGTTCAGCAATAGGATAATCATCAATTTTTTTAACAGGTGGAATATAAGGACAGCCTGTTGTATCTACAAAATCAGCATCAAAATCACCTTCGACCCATTGATCTAAAAACTCCAATTGCAAATGCGATAAGGTTGAATGTTGACGAACAGAACCTTGTGTAGGAATGGCAACTGCATCACCATATAACCAAGGCCATAGTTGTGGAGCTTGCGCACCGGATTGATCAAACCTACGGAAATTATTGGAAATCGTACGACGCATTTCTAAATTGGCAGAAGTAGGGTCATTTAGTTTTTTTACCCATGCTGCACTGGTATAATTAAATTGGCCACCCCATCCAAAGGCAGCTGCAAATCCTGCATTTACCCATTGTAAATTGGTCATTCTTTCAAAAATAGGCAAGATGTCTTTAGAGAAAGAAGGTCTTGCAGGCCTTACTAACATTTCTGATTCTACAGCAACACTGCGCATTAAATCCCACATAGTACGAACCGATTTTTGCATAGGAGCATAATCAGGTGGAGCGCAAATCACCCAAGCAGGATCTACAGCAAGAGCTACTCCTTCATATTCTACGGTGGCTGTAACAGGACCATCCGACATATCATCATACCAACCTTCATTGTTGGCAAAGGTAATAGCTCGATCACCATTGATGTTTTTCGATTTACCATGACCGCCAAGCATCACTAAGCGTCCTTTTTCATCTGTGTGCATTTCTCCTAAATAAACCGATTTTCCCATGAATTTTCCGGTGAATTCTTTCCCTTCAGTAATATTAGGTTTTGAAATACTTTCACTACCACAATCAATTAATAACTGACGACGGTCTTTTACATCAATATTTCTTAGTAAAGAAGGCGGAACATTGGGATCGGAGGCATCTGGAATATCTAAGGCAATTTGGAATTGATACCAAGATGATTTTTGATTGGCCAAATGCGAATGCCAGGTAATTTTAGCATTATCCATTGTCAATTCTTTGATAGCTTTTCCAGCCGCATTGAAGCCATAAATTCGGAACTGAGCAGCCTGACGTTTTATCGCTCCTGTTTTATCACGATAAGCATACACATCCTCTTTTGCTTCCGGTTCGTCTACTAAAGGCCCTATGAAGTATTCCTCTTCACTATTTCCCACGCGCATCACACCAATAGGAGGATAGATACCAGCTCTAACAATACAAGTACTATCCTCGTCTGTATTGCCTTTAAAATGCGGATTTATAATATTAGGCTCTTGTAATTGTTGTCCATTGGCTTGATGCCTGGCTTCAGCACTTGCAGCATAAACAGTTTTTCGAGCGTCTGCAATACTGCCCAATGGTTTATGAGCTTCTAAAGTTCTCCAAATATTGAATGAAAGATTACTTCCAAATTCAGACTGACCAATTGCTGTTACATCTTGTTGGGGCAAGTGCAACTTAGCAATACAGATGTACGGACTTTCCTCAGTACTCCAAACTACTTGTGCATCATTAAGAGGCATGGTTGCTTCGTTAGTGCGCAATTGGATTTCAAATCTAAAAGTAGCATCTCCATTGCGTAAACGTTTTTCTAAATCCAATCGTAAATAATTATCATCATCAAAGGGTGCGCCTCTATAGGTATCATCCGGAACTAAACGATATTTAACAATTTGATTTTCGCCTAGTTGAAAAGGCAAAATAGCCCAATAACCAGCACTTAAAACACTAGCCTCTTCTTTTTGCATAGCTTGTAAAATACTAGCCAATTCAGGATGCTTGTTGATATAAGTATCGTAATCCCTATCAATAGCACCAGCGGTTGTAAACGCACACATTTGCTGCGCATCACTAGCAAAAAAGCGATCGATATTCTGAAAAATGAAATCGGTAGTAGGACCTTCTCCAAAAAGTTTTGGCCCTTCCACTCCAAACAACTTCAAACCCACTCCAATAGTGGTGTGTAAGTCAGGTGAAGTGGTGCCTGTATCACTGGAGAAACGAACAGCACAGTCATATCGAGAGCCGGTAAAAATGCCTATTTTGAATTCTTCAGGGATATCCTCATTGATCACGAACTGCCCATAAGTGATACCATGTTGTTTTCTGAAAACAGCACGTTCTGCTGGGTTTTGCCCTTTTTCAATTCGGGTTTTTTGGCCCATTTCTACAAACATCTCTTTAAGACGCTGTGTTACCATTTCAGTACTACCACTACTGTCCCAACATTTTACGTTGTTTGCAGTAGGTTTTTCAACGATTCGTTTTTTGTTGTCCATATTTAGTAATTGTTTGTTTGTTACGCAAGTAGGTAAATCGCATATATCATGGGATACTATGACAATCATAACAGCTCAATAGTTAGCCACTATGGGTAGTACATCTTGACAAATCTAAAATTTATCCTGCAAATGAGTATAGGTAGTTTTACTTGTTCTTCCGAAATTTCTTTAATTTTTGGCCCCACTTTTCTATTACTTGCCGATTATGGAATTGAAATAGAATTTTTAGATTTAGTAAGTAATGAGAATTTCCTATCCGAAACAATTTGCCTTCGACTTTAAAAGGGTTTTGAACGCGATAGTATAGGAATTTATATCCTGCTTAAATGGAATAGATTATCCTCTTGAAAGAGTGGAACTTCACTTTTCAATTTTAAATCTTACCGGTATGAAAAAGAATAAAGTATCCTTCGAAACAAGGTTTTGGGCTGGGTTCGTGACAGGAAATCCATTTGAGGCATTTGATGCCATATTTGACTTTGCACATCTCGATTATTATAAATAGAATTTAACTGAATCGGTTCTCTACTGCTATAAGAGGAAAGCCTATAATGAAATCCTATAATTTTCACTGTCTCCTAGGCCTAACGGGACTCGAACCTTAATGATGTATGTAGTAATTATATCAATCGATATTTAGAATACAATAGGAATAGTAAAATCGCAAAATACGATCTAACTTTTCCGTTGATTTTATTTTATTTAAAAATTGGAACTATCATAAAAGCCCGTAATTTTTATATCAAAAGCCCGTAATTTTTAGATAGATGTTGTTGTTATTTTCGCGTAAAATCGATTATGCCTAAACGTTAAAAATTAATGTTTTTAAGGGAAATTTAGACTTTGTAGAAAATAGTTTAGAATAGAAATGAAGAGTCTTACATGATCTTTCAAAATGGTTACTAAATTAAGTTGTACAATAGAAAGTTGGTTGTGCCCGAAAAATATAAATGTTGAGTTTATAGGTAAGAATAAAGTGTTATATAACATCGATTTGGTTATAAGGTATAGAAAGATAAGGGCATTAAAAAGAGAGGGAGTTCTTAGGGAGTACCAGAAACAAAATAGTCTGCCTTGTGTCGTTACTAATGCAAATGAACCAAATTATTTTAATAGTCTCATCAATAAAAATTCAATAGCTCAATATATAGTTTAAGTGCTATTTATTTGTTATCGAAACTGATTAATGAATTTGATGGTTACGTAATATTAAGCTATAAAGAATATAGAATTGAAAATTAGTTTTGTGAAATGTAGAACCAAACCAAGTGGGATTTGACGCCCAGTATATGAGATTAAAAGCTTAAATGTTTATAGTGTCTTTAATAATCAATGTGAATTTACTTCTATAATAAAAAAAGGCAAAATCATCCAAAAATGAATACTTACTGTTTAAAAAGAGATTACTCTCTAAATATCCCTCAGATGTTATATGGGAGAATGTCTGAGAATTGGCTTTTAAAAGAATTAGGGGATATTCATTGGGAAATGATATCAAAAGGGTTGGGAGCTCCTTCAGATGCTATCTTTGATAGTAATGGTGAACGTCTTTATGCCAGTTTTGTTAGAATACAATGGAGTTGCCAAAATGATATAGGATTAAAAAGATTTGTAGAGAACGATGAAACGATAATCGAGTCCTGTTTAGAGCAGTTTAAAACTAAAATGTTTTTAAGCAATGGAACTGTAAAAAACAGAACAAGTGATAGTACTTTGCAAACCTCAATGATCTCAATTTTTTCAGCGAGAAAGAATGACGATAATCAAAATTTAGTCAAAGGGACACCTGTTCAAAAAGACGATTCCAAAGTACCATTATTAAAAATAATACCTAAATACGTTAAAGCTTTTTTTAATGTAAAGAATCACATAGCTTCTTTACCTACTGCTGAGGAAGAAACGTCTAACAAGCATTATTTTTATGATTCAGAGTTTACTATACTGGCAGAACCGCTGTTTACCAGAACTTATGAAGTAGAACCTTATGACGATATTAACGGCGTAGGGCTGCTATATTTTGCTTCTTACCCAAATATTAGTGATAAATGTGAACGCCATTTTTTTGAAGAGCATATTCTTGTAGATGGAGAAAAAATAAACTGGGCAATTCATGCTATTTGTACTGCGAGAGATATTCATTATTATGGAAATGCTAATCCTAATGAAAAATTAATATATCAACTTGATCAAGCCCTTTTGGTAGATGATTTAACCATACGATTAACATCGTCATTGTACAGGGAAAAAGACGGTCAAATTATTGCCAAGATTTTTACGGTAAAGAAGCTAAATCAAAAAGTAAGTATAACAAGTGAAATTGTAGAAAGGGTAAAGAAAGAAAACGAAATTTTACAGAATGATAAAAAAAATGCGTCTGTTAAAAATGAAGTAACAGAAACTCCCAAGAAAGTTCACGAAGAAATCGCTGATAGTAATATAAAAATAGCGTCCGAAGAACTTTCGGATATTATCATCGGCTTTTTTAATTCAGTTTATGAAAGTAGTGAAGTCGATTTAAATACAGACTTACGCAAATTAGGTGTAGAATCGATCATTTATACCGAACTATCAGAGTATCTTAATCTGGAGTGTGGATTAAAAACAAATCCAAGTCGATTCTTCGGGTTGTATACAGTCAAACAAATTATATCGTATTGCTTAGGGAAATCGGTAAGTGAAGATCAGAAGATAGAAGAAAAAAATGAAAACCATAGTTCTGATATAGCTATAATAAGTACGTGTTGCAGATTGCCTAATGCCGATACTCCCGAGTTATTTTGGAAGAATCTTAAAGATGGTATTTCATCAATAACAACTACACCGGAAGGTAGATGGATTTGGCCTGAAGGAATCGAGAATAAATATGAAGGAATAAATTATGGAGGCTATTTAAGCGACATAGACAGTTTTGATTCTTTATTTTTTGAAATTTCTCCCAGAGAAGCTCAATTAATGGACCCGCAACAGCGAATGCTTTTACAATTAACTTGGGAGTTGTTCGAAAATGCAAAACAAAAACCAAGTCACTATAGCAAGAGTAATACCGGTGTGTTTATTGGGGTAAGTGGTAGTGATTATGAACGTGTAGTGACAGAAAATGACGCAACGCAAGAAGGAATTGTTACCGGTAATGCAATTGCTCTTTTAGCGAATCGTATTTCTTATTTTTATGATTTTGAAGGGCCAAGCATGAGTATTGATACAGCTTGTTCTTCATCTTTAGTAGCTATAGCTGAGGCAGTAAAAGCGTTGAAACAAAAACAATGTGATCAAGCAGTTGTGGGAGGAATTCATTTGATGTGCCATCCGACAAAAAGTATAGCGTACAGTAATGCAAATATGCTTAGTAAAGATGGAAAATGTCACACTTTTGATATACAAGCAAACGGTTATGTAAGGGGAGAAGGTGCTGTTGTAATGCTTTTAAAACCTTTAGATAAAGCTCAAGAAGATGGGGATGAAATCTTAGGAATAATTAAAAGTACAGAAGTTAATCATGGAGGTTATTCAGGAGGAATTACGGTACCTAATCCGTTTCAACAACAAAAATTAATAACTAATGCCTATAAGCAAGCCGATGTTCCGATAGAAACGGTTAGTTATATAGAAGCGCATGGAACAGGAACAAAACTGGGAGATCCTATTGAAATTAAAGCACTTAAAGATGCTTTTGAACAAATGCAGCATACTGATTCAGTAACAAAATGGTGTAGTTTAGGGTCTGTTAAAACCAATATTGGACATCTGGAAGCTGCTTCAGGAATTGCTGGATTATTAAAAGTGCTGTTGTCAATGCAAAACCAATATTTGCCTGCGACATTAAATTTTGAAACATTAAATCCACATATCGAATTAGAAAACAGTCCTTTTAGAATTCAAACTGAGGGACAAGTATGGAAATCATCTACTAACGTGCCCCTTAGAGCTGGAGTTAGTAGTTTTGGGATAGGAGGAACTAATGCGCATGTAGTAGTCGAAGCATATGATCAGAATCCGAAATTAGATATGGACAAATACATTCAGCTACCGATGCAGGTGTTTGTATTATCAGCTTTAAACCAAGAAAGTTTAGAAAGATATGCTCATGAAATGTATAACTGGATCCAAAAGCAAGAAGTAATCCAATTAGCTTCTTTTGCCTATACATTACAAACAGCCAAAGAAGAATTTGCAGAGCGATTAGCATTTACATATAAAGATTATAATGACTTAATAAATAAGTTAGAAAGCTTCCTTTCGAAAGAAAAGAAAGAATCAGCATTGTACTATATAGAAAATATAAAACAATGCAAAGAGGTTCATAAAGAGGAGTCTATAGCAGAGCAGTATATAATCGAACAAAATTTTGAGGCACTGGCGATGTTTTGGAGTAAAGGAGGAATTGTAAAATGGGAACAATTATATGATAAGCTTCAAATTTCAAAGATCGCATTGCCAATATACCCATTTGCTAAGAAAAGATTTTGGATAGGAAAAAAAATTGAAAGAAAAGAAAACCAAACCACTTCAATTATACATCAAGCAGAGCTTACAAAAGAAACGATTATACCTCTCCAAGAAAACGTAGTAGCCTCCATGGAATCAAAGAAGATTTTTACTGCAGCTAAAATTAAGCTTGTGCCTTTAAACCAAGTACCTGCTGTTGCGAAGGAAGTAGTTTCCGTATCTCCTTATCTGGGAGAGAATTTAGAGTTACTATTATCTCAAATATTAGGAGATTTATTATATCTGGAACAGGAAGAAATTAAGGAAGATCATACGTTTGCAGAGTTAGGTTTAGATTCTATTTTAAGTGTTGAATTTATAAAAAAGATAAATAAAGCTTTAGGGATTTCCGTAAGTACGGCAAAGCTGTATAGTTATCCTTCAGTAAAAGAGTTAGCAAATGTATTTAAGATACTAGTCCGACCAACTATTCCGAATAAAAAAGAAGACGTTGTTAAAATTAAGTTACAACCAATCGAAACTTTTGGTGATCCGCAAATTACTATTGAAAATGAAACGGAAGTACTATCGACTGAAACTCTAATGGAGAGGTATGAAAAAAAGCTAATTGAACTTCTATGTGATTTATTATATGTGACCCCGGAAGAGTTAGGACCCGACCAGACTTTTGTAGAACTGGGATTAGATTCTATTTTAGGAGTTGAATTCACGAAAAAAATCAGAAAACAATGGAATATTGATTTTGCAACAGCACAATTGTATAGCCATCCAACTGTAAAAGAATTAGCAGTATACTTACAGGTAATAGACAGCGGTAACCAAGTTTTAATCACTCGCGAGAACAAAACATCTTTATCAAGTAAAGAAAGCGATAAAAATTACGCAGTACAAGATAATTATAGCGCTCAACATCCTACTATTCAAAAGGAGTTGTTGCTATTGGTATCAGAGTTATTGTATTTGGAAGAATCTGAAATAGACGACACACAAACTTTTGTAACATTAGGTTTAGATTCTATTTTGGGAGTAGAATTGGTAAAAAAAATCAATAAAAAATGGCAGCTTTCAATTCCTGCATCACAAATTTATAGCTATCCTAATGTAGAAGAATTAAGTAATTATATAATATCAAGTCTTGAATTAACAGCAACTAACGAAACAAAAGAGTCTTTTGTAGAAAGTGTTGAACAGGAAATTATAAATGTATTTGAAGAAGAGGAGCTAAAAAATATTCTGGCAGAACTTTTATACTTAGAGAAAGAAGAAGTTTCAGGTACAGATACTTTTGTATCATTAGGTTTAGATTCTATTTTGGGTGTAGAATTTGTCAAGAAAATAAACAAAGAGTTTGGGACACAATGCCCGACATCCTTACTCTACAGTTATCCAACTTTATCTGAGTTGTATGCCCATTTGGCTTCAAATTATAGAATTAAAAGCAACAAACAAGAAGAAGGAAATGGTAGTATTAATTCTTTTTTTAAGCCAGTTGCTATCATTGGAAATATAGAAAAGGATAATGAATCTGATATTGAATATCACTTAAGTATTGCAAATACACCATGTTTAAGAGATCACAAAGTATTCGATGAATACATTTTACCAACAGATGCTTATGTTGAATTATTATATAGTTTTTTTAGAGAGCAATTAGGCAAAAAAAGCTTGACGTTAAAACAATTCCGCATCTCGGAAGTTTTAATTGCCCAAAAAGGAGAAACCGTTCCTATTGTACTGAATTTAAAAAAAATTAGCGAAGGAATAATTCGCTTTATAATTAGTAACAAAGAATCACAGAAGGTTTATGTTAGGGGAACTATTGTAGAAGAAGTTGGTTTAATCGATGATTTCCTTTATACACCTAAAGCATCAGGAACTAAGCTAGACCTCGAAGCATTAACAGATTGGACTAAAGATATTTTATCTGATAGTTATTTTCAAGTAAGAAAATCTCTGGAAATTGAAGGAGAATTTGCTAACGGTATCGTTGCAGTTACAAAACCACAGAATCAAGCTATTAGTTATGTGTCTCAGTGGTTAGATGGAGCACTATTATTTGCCATACAGTACGCAGCAATACAACAACGTCAAGGAAAAATAGATGGAGTCATGTATTTGCCTTACCGTATAGAAGCGATCAATATTCATGCAGCGGCACAGTCTGATGTAAACTATGATTGTCGCATGATTTGCCATGAAGCAGACGATGATAAATTTCTTTTTTCGATAGAAATAGCTTCGGATTATGGTAAGTTGATCACAATTAAAAACTTAGAAGTTGTAAAAATTGATCAGAAGCAATTAGCAGTACAACAAGAAAGAAAAGTAAGCGCAGAAGTACAGGTAGAGGATATTGTAAATTCTAAGAAACCTATAGCATCTGATGTGGCTATTATCGGAATGTCATGCCGTTTTCCGGGAGCAGAAAATGTAGTAGCGTTTTGGGAAAATTTAAAGGAAGGTGTCGATTCTATTTCCGAAATAGATTTAGAACAATGGCAAGACATCGATTGGTATGATAAAGACCCCAAGCAGCAGAAAAAATCGTATAGTAAATGGGCTGGTTTTATAAAAGACAAAGATAATTTTGACCCTTTGTTTTTTGGAATATCACCTCGTGAGGCAGAAGTAATGGATCCTCAGCATCGTTTATTTTTACAAGAATGTTGGAGAACAATAGAAGACGCAGGTTATACATCAAAAGCAATTGATAAACAAAACATTGGAGTTTTTGTAGGGGCAAGTTCAGGTGATTATCAACAGCTATTGGCACAAAATCAAGCTGACAAAGAGGGCTTTGCTTTTATGGGAAATTCCCAAGCTATATTGGCGGGAAGAATTGCTTTTTTACTGAACTTAAAAGGACCAGCTTTAACGCTGGATACGGCATGTTCATCTTCGTTAGTCGCTATTGATAGAGCGTATCAAAGTATCGTATCCGGAGAATCAGATATGGCTTTGGCAGGAGGCGTAAAATTAATGTGTACACCGTTATTGCACATTTGGACAAGTCAAGTAGGAATGGCTTCTAAGGATGGAAAATGTAAAACCTTTGATAATAAAGGCGATGGTATTGTTTCATCAGAAGGGGTGGGCGTACTATTCCTAAAAAGATTAGATGCCGCTATAAAAGACGGAGATCAAATACATGCTGTAATTAAAGCTAGTGGTATCAATCAAGATGGTAAAACCAATGGTATTACTGCGCCTAATGGGGCAGCACAAGCTTTACTCCAACAGCGCATTTATAACCAATATAATATAGATCCGGCAACCATTAAGTATGTAGAGACTCACGGTACCGGAACTAAGTTGGGAGACCCTATAGAAATTGAAGCACTAAAAACGAGTTTCGGTACTAAATCAGCATTAGATAATAGCTGTGCACTAGGATCGGTAAAAACAAATATCGGTCATGCTGCTGAAGCTGCAGGGGTTTCGGGAGTCATTAAGACCATACTCATGCTTAAGAACAAGTACCTTGTACCTAGCTTGCATTTTGAGCAGCTCAATGATGAAATATCTTTAGAAAAGTCCCCATTTTATATTAATACTACGCTCAAACCCTGGCAACTTAACAACGAAAATCTTAGACGTGCAGTTGTAAGTAGTTTTGGATTTAGCGGAACCAATGCCCATTTGGTTTTGGAAGAATGTCCGGAATTACAAGCGGATACAATGGCAGATGACGGTACGGAACAATTAATACTACTTTCTGCTAAGACAGAATATAGTCTTAAAACGCAAGTGCAGCAAATGTTGGATTACCTTAAAGAGTCTAAAGAATCTTTAAGAGCAATTGCGTACACGCTACAATTGGGAAGAGATGCTATGCAAGAACGATTAGCCGTCGTAGGAAACTCTAAAGAAGAAGTCATACAACATCTTTCTAAATTTCTTGATACATCTAATCATGTAGTATTAAGAGGAACAATTGAAAAGCGAAAAAAGAGTACAACATCTATTAGTTCAGAGGAATTAGATACTGCTATCCTCAAAAAGAACTATAGAATTCTTGCGGAAACATGGATTTCGGGGATAGAGATAGATTGGGCACTTGTATATGATAAAGAACAGATAAGAAAAGTTCAATTGCCAACATATGCCTTCGAAAAAGACAGGTATTGGATAGAACCCGTAAAATCAAGTATAGTAGCGGAATCGGCTTTAGAACCTGTTCAGAATCAATTGCATCCATTAGTACATCGCAATGTTGTCACATCAGACGGGCACATGTATGTAAGCACGTATTCAGGACAAGAAACGGTTTATAAGGACCATGTAGTGAATGGTAACAAAGTTCTGGCAGGAGTTGCTTATATAGAACAAGCTAGTATTGCTTTGGAGGAAGCTACTTTGAAACGAATATGGGGACTGAAAGACATTTTTTGGCAACAACCTCTTTTGGCAAATACTCAAAAAGATGTATTTACCAGAATATATTCAGACTCGAAAAATCATAACTATGAGATTTATACTAAAGAAAACGGAAGTATTTTAATTCATGGTAAAGGAACTGCTATTTTGGAAGAGCCATTGCAACCCGAAAAAATAGAGGTAAGAAGGTTGTTGAGTTTAAGTCAAAAAAAGATTTCAAGAGAAGAATTCTATGCTTTTCTGAAAACAGAAGGTTTTGATTTAGGAGTAAGTTTTAGGGGAATACAAGAGCAGTATTCAACCCCGGAATTTTCTATTTCGAGAATACAATTGCCTTTACAAGAAGGTTACAAAATGCAACCGGGTGCTTTGGATAGTGCACTGCAAAATGCATTAGGTTGGATTATGATCGAGGGAGTATTAAGTCAGGCACTCCCGTTTAGTATGAAAACATGTTATCGATTTGTGGATCAATTGCCGGAAACATTTTGGTCGTATGCTCGCAAAAGTAAATCAAACCAAATAACGGATAAAGTTCAAGAATATGATATAGATATTTTAGACGAGCAAGGTAATGTTTTAGTGCAATTTCAACAATGTGTATTTCTTCCTGTAAAAGACAAAAGAAAAAAAGAGTCTGGTAATGCACTGGATATCCAAGAAGTCGTATGGCAAAAAGTGGCCTGTCTCAAAAATCAGGATTCGGTTCATAGCCATACAATTGTATATATGATTGGAGGTAATCCAATTTTGGAGGATGCCATCAGAAATTCTTATGAAGCAGAAATTCAATCGATAACTATTGAAAATGAGATTTCGACT
This sequence comes from Flavobacterium sp. ABG, assembly GCF_001027725.1. Classification (NCBI taxonomy): domain Bacteria; kingdom Pseudomonadati; phylum Bacteroidota; class Flavobacteriia; order Flavobacteriales; family Flavobacteriaceae; genus Flavobacterium; species Flavobacterium sp. ABG. The sequence goes on along the minus strand of NZ_LEKS01000015.1, from coordinate 111,582 downwards.
TATATCCAAATTTTTGAAGATGTAAAACAAAGACTTCATACAAAAGAAAGAATGCAATTAATTGTTCTAGGATCAAACGATGAATATGAACAGTTTGGATTCCTTTCGGGAATGCTGAAAACACTAACATTAGAACATCCTAATTTAGAAGGGAAAGTAATTGCTATTGAAGATTTTTCAATTCATAATATCCATGAGATACTTGAAATATTAAATAAAGAACAATTTAATAAAGCAGTTGAAGTACGATATACAGCTCTTGAAAGACTCGAAAAAAGAAACGCAGAATTTACGATTCATAAACAGCAAGATGACTTAGTTAAAACATCAGGAGTATATGTATTAGTAGGAGGTACCGGAGCGATAGGGCGTACCGTTTGCGACTCTATTCTTGAAACTTTTGACACTAAAGTGATTCTGTTAGGAAGAAGTGAACAACCTAACAAAAGAGTGCCTGAAGGGGCATATTATTATCAATGTGATAGTACGGATGCATCCTCTGTTTCGAGTGTTTTTAAAGAAATTAGGAAGCAATTTGGTACAATCAATGGTATATTTTATCTCGTTGGTAGTACTGCTGATGGTTATGCAAAAAATAAAACGGCAACAGAGGTTGCAAAAGTTTTAAAAGCAAAGATAGAGGGTATCAAGAATATTGATAGAGAAACGAAAGAGGATTCTTTAGATTTCATGGTTTTGTTCTCTTCTGTAGCCGCTATTCATGGCAATATAGGGCAGATAGATTACGCGGCAGCGAATACTTTTCTTGATGATTATGCAAGATATAGAGAAAATCAGCGTAACAAAGGAAATCGCTACGGGATAACTAAAAGTATCAATTGGCCTTTTTGGAAAAATGGCGGAATGCAAATTAATGCCCAGACAGAAACATTTTTACTAAAAAAGTGGGGAATGCAGGCGATGCCTAATGAAGAAGGTATAAAAGCATTGAAACAAATTTTGAACTCAGATTGTGTTCAAGCTTCAGTTATCTATAAAGTTTCGTCAGAAAAGGTTCCGGTGAAGGTAGAAAATACGACCAATTCTTATAGTATTTCGACCAAAACGTTGCTGGAAAAATTAACGGAACTAGCAGCTACATTGGTTAAAATGAATCCGCAGAAAATAATTTCGCATATAGAACTTGGAGATTACGGATTTGATTCGATTTTATATACACAGTTCTGCAATGAAATTAATGAGCTTTTTGGATTGGATATAACTCCAACATTGTTCTTTAATTACCCAACGTTAGAGGAATTAGCAGCACATTTAGAATCGAATTATGCCCTTTCGGTAGAGGAGGATCAAGCTCTTAATGATAAAAAGGAGAACATAGTGATTGCTACAGTTCGAGAAGAGACGGAAAAAGCAAGTTTTGATACCGATTCAAATAAAGTTGCGCGTAGAAAAGAAGTAGCCATAGTTGGTATGAGCGGGCGTTTTCCAGGTGCGGCAAATGTAGATGAGCTTTGGGAGCACTTAAAAAATAAAGAAGATTTAATTACAGAAGTTCCTGAGACCAGATGGGATTGGAGAAAGTATTATGGAGATCCACAACAGGAAGAAAATACTACTTTATGTAAGTGGGGAGGTTTTCTGGACGGTATAGATGAATTTGATCCTTTGTTTTTTAATATTTCGCCCGTAGAAGCAGAATTGATGGATCCTCAGCAACGATTAGTATTGCAAGAAGTATATCATGCTTTAGAAGATGCGGCAATTTCAATCAATACAATTAAAGGAACAGACACAGGAGTTTTTATTGGAGTATCAAGTTCAGATTATTCAACTTTACTAAAAGAGCAGACAAATCAAGTTGGTATGGCTCAATTTGCAACCGGTTCTGCGCATTCCGTTTTAGTAAATAGAATATCATACATTTTTGATTTGCATGGTCCAAGTGAGCCTATCGATACAGCATGTTCCAGTTCTTTGATAGCAATTCACAGAGCAGCAGAACATATAAGAAATGGTCATGGTACATTGGCAATTGCGGGAGGTGTAAATGCTATTTTATCACCTGAGTTAACATTGTCATTTAGTCAAGCTGGCATGCTAAGCAAAGATGGTCGTTGTAAAACATTTGATCAGGCTGCAAATGGTTATGTAAGAGGAGAAGGCGTTGGAATTTTAATATTAAAAGATTTAGATCAAGCCATTAAAGATAAAAATCCTATTTATGGAATTTTAAAAGGAAGCGCGGAAAATCATGGAGGAAAAGCTAATACTTTAACGTCTCCCAATCCAAAAGCCCAACAAAGTTTACTAATAAAAGCATATAAAACAGCAGGAATAGATCCTGGATTAGTAAGTTATATTGAAGCTCACGGAACAGGAACACCACTAGGCGACCCGATTGAAACGGAAGGCTTAAAGTTAGCTTTTGAAACATTATACAGAGACACTGAGTCTTCTTATGGACAAGAAGCTCATTGTGCTATTGGTAGTATCAAAACAAATATTGGACATCTGGAAGCTGCCGCGGGAGTAGCAGGAGCAATCAAGGTTTTGATGGCAATGAAAAACAATAAAATCCCTGGAAATCCATTATTGCATCAACCGAATAATTATTTGAAGTTAGAGAATACTCCTTTTTATCTTCAAAAAGATACAACAGATTGGAAGGTGAAAGAAGGGCAACATAAAATTGCCGGTGTAAGTAGTTTTGGTTTTGGAGGTGCAAATGCGCATATAATTATTGAAGAATATATAGAAGATCAGTTAACAAATCATTCTCCAGAAGCATTACCTGTTTTTGTATTATCAGCCAAAGATTCTGATGGTTTAAATCGTCTGGTTAAATCGATGATTGAGTATTTATCATGTAGTAATGACAATGGTTTTCAGGATGTATTATATACGCTGCAGTCCGGAAGAGAAGTGCTGGAATGTCGATTGGCATTTGTTGTAAATACTAGAAAAGAATGTATCAATCGATTAAATGAATTTGTTGAAACTAACTATGTATCAACCGATATGTATATTGGTAATAATGAAGATACTATGCATAGTCCTGATAAAGAAGATATTCAGGATATTATGAACAATTTGATTAGAGATAAAGAGGCAGATACAATTGCTAGATTATGGAGTCAGGGTGTAGAAATGGATTGGGAACTTTTATATGGAAATAAAACACCTCAAAAAAATCATTTGCCTACCTATCCTTTTAAGAAAGATCGCTATTGGTTTGTTTCTACAAAAAACACTAAAGAAACGGTAGCAAAGACTTATCAAAAGGCGCATCCATTAGTACAAACAATTGTAAATGATTCAACTTACGAAAGTGTTTTTTCCGGTCTGGAACCCATTTTTGCTTCACATAAAGTAAATGGAATAAATGTCTTACCGGGTGCAGCGCAAATAGAATGGATTCGCGAAGTAGGAAATCAGTACAAGAAACAAGCTGTGACCAGGATTACTGATGTAGTCTTTAGAGAACCTATTCAAGAAAATGACAACGAACGAGTTGAGGTTGTTGTTGTATTAGAAGAAACTGAAAAAGGGTTGAGTTATGATTTTAGAAAGAAATCAGATCCAACATCTATTTACAGTAATGGTAGTATTCAATACGATTCACTGCCAGCAATAAAATCAGTAGCGATAGATAATATAGCCTTGCGATTGCCTAATAGTTTAAGTCAGGAAGAGTACTATAAACTGCTAAAGGATAAAGGAATCACTTACGGAAAGCATTTTCAGGGTATCCAGGATATTATGTATTCAGATACGGAAGTCCTGACTCAGATTTATTTGACAGAAACGCAAGAGAACTATATGCTTTCACCGTTTTTACTGGATAGTGCAGTACAAACCGTGATGGGGCTTAGTTTTGGGTTTGATAAAAAGAATGCGACAAAACTTCCTTTTCGCGTCAAAGAGGTCAGGATTTATAAAGAATTACCACAACAATTTTGGTCATATGCTAAAAAAATAGAGCCAAAAAATGGAGAAGCACTCCCAACTTATGATGTAGATTTAATTGATGAAGATGGTGAAATCTTAGTTCAATTTGAAGGTTTTGTTGCTTTAGATATAAAGACAGCACCTACACAAGAACCCTATTCGATAGACGATTTGATGTATGTGTCTGAATGGAAAAGAGAAACATTATCGAAACAGGAAGAGAGCCATAACGGAAATGCCTTAATTATTTCTTATAAAAATAAAAGAAGTAAGATGGTAAATGAATTGAGAGAATATTTAATCCATAAAAACGTAGCCATTTTTAATTCTGATGAACTGTCTGTAATACCAGAAAAAATTACAGCTGTATATATTGTTCATGATGCACCTGAGGAAAACACCTCTACAACATTAGAAAGATTTTGGGAGAGAAATGAATTAGAAGTCTTTAAACAGCTCAAAAAACTATTGTTTTCTCCTTACATACATAAAGAATTAAATATTACTGTTTTATCAGATCGTACACAAAAAGTATTGATCAGTGATAAAGTACAGTATCAAGGCAGTGGGATTTTGGGATTAATGAGTTCATTAGCCAAAGAACAGGGCAATTGGAATGTTCGTATTATCGATGTAGATACATCAGATAAAATAACAGCTCAGGATATTATGAGGTTATTAAGAATACCGTATGACGCTAATGGAGAAATAATAGCGTATCGTCATCAAAATACCTATACAAGAAATCTATATCCTTTAGAAACACAAACGATTACAACCAAATTTAAAAAAGGAGGTGTGTATGTAATTCTGGGCGGTGCAGGTGGTATCGGAAAAGTTACTTCGGCCTATTTGGTTAAAAAATACCAAGCCCAAATAATTTGGTTAGGACGTAGTCCGGAAAACCAAACCATCCTAAAAGCACAAGAAGAAATAGCAGAATGGGGACCAAAACCGATTTATATCCAATGTAATGCAATTTTGGAAAAAGAAGTAAAAGCGGCTTATCATAAAATTAAGCAAACCTATCAAAATATTAATGGTGTATTTCACTCCGCATTGGTACTTAGGGATTGTTTAATTCACCAAATGGACGAAAGTACTTTTGTCGAAGTTTTTGAATCCAAAGCAACCGCCAGCCATTATTTGATAGATGTATTTGCCAAAGAATCATTAGACTTTATATGTTTTTATTCCTCAATGCAATCTCAGGTAAATGCTTTGGGACAAGCAAATTATGCAGCTGCCTGTATGTATAAAGATAGTTTTGCTTATACGGTTCAACAAAAATACAATATCCCGGTACAGATCATTAACTGGGGCTATTGGGGATCTGTAGGTGTAGTAGCCTCAGATGGATACAGAAATAAGATGAAACAATTAGGCATTGGCAGCATAGAAGCAGAGGAAGGAATGGCAATTTTAGAAGAAGTCATTGCGCAAGAATACCAACAAGTTATTGCTGCAAAATTTTTATAAAAGCCTAAGATCACACTAATCGAAACAAATAATTATGATTAAGATTAATAAAAATAAAAAAGTGACTTTGGTGCAGGAAAGTACACTTTTAACGCCTCAAATTCCAAATTTAACTTTATATAAAAAGGATCTGGTTGCCGAGAATGATTTTAAAGAAGATTGTGCTCTGGCCGTATTGCAAATTGTAATGCGAATGGGAATTGAATCCTTGCGTGCAAATACAATTGAAGAATGGCGAAAAGAATTAAATATCATTCCTCAGTATGATTCTCTATTTCAAACGATTATTAAAGAACTCGAGAAAATATCCTATATCCAAATTACGAATCAAAGCGTAATTGTACCAAAAGATATTGAAGAAAGAGCGGCCTCCTTTTCTCTGCACAATAAGTTATTAAAAGCAAAAAAAGAGGCAAATAGTTATCATAGTTATTACGCATTATTGAATCAAACGATTGGTGCTTTTGAGGAAATTTTGATTGGAAAGACGAAAGCTACTGATGTATTGTTTCCAGAAGGAAATTCCAGATTGGTAAGCGCTATCTATAATGGCGATTACAGATCTAATTATTTCAATTCAATAGTGGCATCAATTGTAGAAAATACAGTCAGAAACTATGAAGGAACTAATCAAAAAATAAACATCTTAGAAGTAGGAGGAGGCACAGGAGGAACAACGGTGCGTATTCTGGAAAAGTTAAAAAAATATGGCAATCAGGTAAAATATACTTTTACAGATGTTTCTCAAAGTTTTTTAATTGAAGCAGTAGAAAAATTTGAAGACATCATACCTTATTTTGAAACTAAGAGATTTGATATTACCCAATCTGCAGCAATGCAGGATATCGCAATGGGCAAATATGATATTGTGATAGGAGCCAATGTTGTTCATGCTACCGCTAATATTGCTGAAACACTTAAGAATATAAAACCAATTCTTAAGAAAGACGGGATTCTGATTATGAATGAGTTGAATGCATTGGAAATGTTTACGACATTAACATTCGGTTTGCTTTTTGACTGGTGGAATCATGAAGATAAAGAATTACGAATTTCAGGTAGTCCGGCATTAACTTTCGATAAATGGAAACAAGTATTATCTGAAGTTGGTTTTGTTGATTGTGATGTATATCCCAAACAAGAAGATATTCCACAACAAATAATAATTGCCAGGAGTAATGGCAGAGTATTAATTGATAAACAACAACCGGAAGAATTCTCTAAAACGGCAACAGAAGAAATAGTAAAAGAGGTTATACCAAGCTCCTTAAATACGGCAATAGATTTAAATGATTTTCAACAGAAATTAATTGCTATTGCAGCAGGCACTATCAAACTTCCGGTAACCGCTTTTAAGAAAGAAAAGCCATTTTCAGATTATGGTTTTGATTCCATTTTAGGGCTTACACTGATCAAAAACATTAATAAAACCCTCGAGATAACGCTGGATGTTACGGCTATATTCAATTATCCAACTATTCCGCTATTGGCTCAGCATATACTATATATACGTCCGGAGTTACTGGATGAAAAAAAGAAAATAGTAGGACAAGTACTTGAACCGATTACTGAAAAAGAGGTCGAAGAACCAAGTTTCTCGAAAATTGACAATAAGCAAGAAAAGGATAAAATTGCTATCATCGGAATGAGTGGGCAATTTGGGAAAGCAAATGATCTTGAGGAGTTTTGGGAAGTTCTAAAAAATGGAAAAAGTCTTGTAGAGGAAGTTCCTGAAGATAGATGGGATGTTGGATTACATTTTGACGAAAATCCAAAAGCCAAACAGAAAACTTATAGCAAATGGGGAAGTTTTTTAAGAGACATAGATAAGTTTGATCCGGAATTTTTTAAGATATCCGGTAAAGAAGCAGAAAACATGGATCCGCAACAGCGCCTATTTTTGCAACATTGTTGGAAAGCGTTGGAAGATGCAGCAATTGATCCAAATACTTTGCACGATTCTAAGTGTGGTGTCTATGTTGGTGCAACAGATGGAGATTATTACAAAACCTATTTAGAAGAAGCAAATGAAGCTTCTGCATTTTGGGGAATTTCGGGTTCTATATTGGCAGCGCGTATTTCATATTTTCTTAATTTGAAAGGAGCTGCCGTAGCAATAGACACAGCATGTTCCAGTTCATTGGTAGCAATGGATATGGGATGTAAAAGTTTATTGACAAAAGAAACAGATCTTATTATAACTGGAGGAATTTCATTATCTGTAACGCCAGAGTTTTACAAACTAAGCAGTATGGCAGGAATGTTATCTCCCGATGGTCAGTGTTATACTTTTGATGAAAGAGCAAATGGATTTGTACCCGGTGAAGGTGTAGGTGTACTTATTATGAAACGATTGGAAGATGCGGTAAGAGATGGTGATCCCATTTATGCTGTAGTACAAGGAATTCTTACCAATCAGGATGGAGCAACCAACGGAATTACGGCTCCAAGTGTGCTATCTCAACAAGACATTCAAAAGGAAGTTTTTAATAGATATGAAATTAATCCTGAGACAATTACTTATGTAGAAGCTCATGGAACAGGAACAAAACTGGGCGATCCTATAGAATTACAAGCTCTTAAAACATCTTTCAGGGCGCATACATCCAAAGTAAATTATTGCGGGATTGGTAGTGTAAAAACAAATCTGGGACATACACTCAGAGCGGCAGGAATGGCAGGTATTATTAAAGTATTGTTGGCCATGAAAAACAAGCAATTACCTCCATCAATTAATTATAAAAACCTTAACCAACACATTCAATTAAAAGATAGCCCTTTCATTATTCAGGAGAAATTAACTTCTTGGGATAGCAAAACACCCAAACGAGCTTCGGTAAGTAGTTTTGGAATTAGTGGCACAAATGCATTTGTTGTTTTAGAAGAGTATGTACAAAAAAATAGCCTTTCGGAGGCCAGTGATGAACCAATACTAATAGTTTTATCTGCACTAAATGAAGAAAGTTTAAAGAAAAAAGTAACGCAACTGGTTCATTTTATTAAAAAAGAAGAGAACTTAAACCTTCATGATATAGCCTATACATTGCAGATAGGCAGAAAAGTAATGGAGTGCCGTAAAGCTTTTGTTGTAAGTCATATAGAAGAATTAACAGATCAATTGCAACAGTTTGCTCAAGAGGAAACGGTTAGTTCTTACAGAAAGGATAATGAAGTTAATGAAGCTGAAATTCAACGAGCCATTCATAAGAAGCAATATACTGAACTGGCAAAATACTGGGAACAAGGAAACACTATAGATTGGTTGCGTTTGTACACTGTACAGCAACCTAGAAAGATTCATTTGCCTACCTATATTTTTGCAAAAGAGTCCTATTGGATAACTCCCAAAACAGAAATAGTATCATCTAATGTAAAAACATTACATCCATTAGTACATGAAAATATATCAGATTTTGAATCACAAAAATTTTCATCTTGTTTAACAGGAAGAGAATCGATCCTATCAGATCATATAGTGCAAGGAAAAAAGGTACTTCCGGGAGTTGCCTATGTAGAGATGGCAAGGGAAGCATTACAACGAAGTGGATTAAATGTAGTACCTGGTTTCTCGGATATAAAATGGTTGCAACCCATAGAGATAAATAAAGAGTCAGTCCGGATTGAAACTGAAGTTTATGCAAATGCAGAAGGCACTTTTATCGAATTAAGGAGTATAAAAAAGGAGGAAGCCACCATTCATTTTCAAGCCAGTTTAGAAGAAAATCAAAAAACAACAGCGCCTGGTTATAGAGATATATCGGCTATAAAAGAGCAAAGTAGTACATCATATACAAGTGATCAATGTTATCAAATTTTTGGAACAAAAGGAATTAATTATGGAGATAGTTTACAACTCATAAATTCTGTTCATGTTCTAAAAGAAGAAGTACTTACAAGTATTGCAGTTTTTGATAAAAGTGAATTTAAACTTCCAGTTGAAAAATTAGATAATGCACTTCAGACAGCTGCATTATTATGGTTGCAAGATTCTGATGCGCTGGCGTTACCTTATTCTATTGAAAAAATTTCATGGTATAATTTAGAAGAGGAAATTAAATACTGCTATGCCTATTATTCGGATAAGGAAAAAAACAAAAGTTTTGAAGTTGAACTATTAAGTGCATCAGGAGAAATTGTTATAGCACTATCAGGATATAAAATGATGCCAGTCTTAAAAATTAAGCCTAGTACAGCACAAACCTATTTATATGAATCGATATGGCAGCCAAAGATAAGCACACGTAACAGAGCAGATTTTTCTATTTTATCTACCGAGTTTATAGTTGTAGGTGATTTTCCTAAAGTCGAATTAGCGGGCACTATAACAAGAATTACGGATCGTGAAGAAAGGATCTTATTTTCTGTTGTTTTTGATAAAGTTAAGCAAGCTATGACGTCGAGAACTCCGGTACGTTTTGTCATTATTTATGATGACAAGACCGAACATGAGGTACAGTTTTTATCAGGATTATTAAGAACCGCTGCAATTGAAAACCCTAAGGTTTTATGGAAATGTATAGGTATTGATTTAGATAAAAACAGCAATGCAGAACAACTATCGAAAATTATTGCGGAGGAATTAAATGAAAGAGAAACAATAGTCCGATACCAGGATTTAAAACGAGAAGTAAAAGCAATCGTACCAATTGCACCACCACTAACCGAGTCAAATGAAAATATCAAGTTCATTCCAGGCGGAGTTTATATCATTACAGGTGGTATGGGTGGCATTGGAAAAACGCTGATAGAATACCTTTTTGATACCTATAATGATATTAAAATTATGGCTTGCGGGAGGTCTGTTTTAAATTCAAATAATCAGGAATATGTAAAATCGTTCAAGAACCTGACCTATTACCGTTGTGACATTACGGATAAGTTAGCCACTCAACAATTAATTGATGAGGTACAAAACCAATACGGTAAACTAAACGCAATTATTCATGCAGCAGGTAGTATTAATGACGATTTTATTCAGCAAAAAAATAGTGGTGAAGCATTAGAAGTTTTAGAAGTAAAAACCAAAGGGATACGTAATCTTCATGAAACTACAGAGCATATTTCGTTAGATTTCATGATGGTATTTTCATCATTAGCTGCGGTTTTAGGAAATTCAGGACAAGCAGATTATGCTGCAGCAAATGAATATTTAAGAGATTTTGCAAAATTCAGGAATAAAGAAGTAGCACAACAAAGAGCTTTTGGTAAAACAATAAGTATAGCATGGCCATTATGGGATAGTAGTGGAATGCAAATAAATGATGAAAGCAAGAAATCGCTGGAAAAGAAACTGAACATCGTTCCTCTACCACAAGAGGAAGGAATATATTGGTTAGAAAAATTATTGGGCAGCACGGCAGAATCAGTAGTCTTGCATTATGGAAAAGCACCTTTACCCGAAATATTTTTATCGGATTTAAAAGAAGTGCCGGAAAGTAGTGTAGCTATAAAAAATGAAAATGTAACGGAAGAATTAACGGAAGAAAGTTTAAAAGAAGTTACCTACGAATATCTCGTGGGGATTTTGGCTGAAGAACTGCGTTTTCCGGTTAGTAAATTTAAAATTACAGATACTTTTGAAAAATACGGTTTAGATTCTATAATGATGACGAGTCTCACTAGTCGTTTAGAAGAAACGTTTCCGAACATTCCGAAGACTTTATTTTTTGAGTTCTTAACCATAGAAGAATTGGTTATGTTCTTTGTCGAAGAATATTCAAATGTGTTAAATGCCATAGACAGCAGTAAAAAAATACCGGTTGACATAAAAGAACAAATTAGTATTCCATCAGAAATAAAGGCGACTTTTAAAAAAGCAGTACCGCATAAGTTTGTGCAACTTTCAGAAACTAGACAAGACGATACAATAAAGTGTACCGATGTGGCTATTGTAGGATTAAGCGGTAGATATCCACAAGCAGATTCGATAGAAGAATTCTGGGAAAATCTTAAAATAGGGAAAGATTGCATCACAGAGATTCCTGAAGACAGATGGAATATAGAGGGATTTTTTGATACAGAAAAAGGAAAATCAGGACGTAGCTATAGTAAGTGGGGAGGTTTTGTAAATGATATGGATAAGTTTGATCCATTATTTTTTAATATAACACCTTTAGAGGCTGAGCAAATAGATCCGCAAGAACGTTTGTTTTTGCAAATAGCTTGGGAAACAGTAGAAGATGCAGGATATACTAATGAAACTTTAAAAAGGAATCCTTATACAGGAGAACAAGACGGAAAAGTAGGGGTATATGTTGGAGTTATGTACCAAGAGTACCAGTTATACGGAGTAGAAGAAACAGTAAAAGGAAACCCGACAACACTTAGAGGAAGTTCAAGTAGTATAGCCAATAGAGTTTCGTACGTTTTTGATCTTCATGGACCTAGTTTGTCTCTGGACACGATGTGTTCTTCGTCAAGTACAGCTATTCATTTAGCATGCAAAGCCATACAAGAAGGAGAAATCAATATGGCTATTGCAGGAGGAGTAAACTTGAGTGTACATCCTAATAAATATTTGATGCTTAGCGATGGCGGTTTTGCCAGTAGCAAAGGAAAATGTGAGAGTTTTGGACAAGGTGGAGATGGTTATGTTCCCGGAGAAGGTGTTGGTGCTATTTTGTTAAAATCTCTTGAGCAAGCCGAAAAAGATGGAGATCATATTTATGGAGTAATTAAAGGATCTGCATTAAATCACGGAGGAAGAACGACAGGATATACGGTTCCAAATCCTAAGGCGCAAACAGCAGTAATTAGGGAAGCTATTAAAAAAGCGAATATCAAACCGGAGTCTATTTCTTATATCGAAGCACATGGTACAGGAACTAGTTTAGGAGACCCGATAGAAATTGTAGGGCTAAAAAATGCATTAGAAAGAACAGCTGCAAATAAATGCCGTATAGGTTCTGTAAAATCTAATATTGGACATTGCGAATCGGCAGCAGGTATTTCTGGAATTACTAAAGTATTGATGCAACTTAAATACAAACAGTTAGTTCCATCCATTCATTCGTCTCTATTAAACCCTAATATACAGTTTGATCAAACTGCCTTTTTAGTTCAGCAAGAATTAGAACCTTGGTCCGATCAAGACGAAACATTGTTAACTGCAGGTATTAGCAGTTTTGGTGCAGGAGGAAGCAATGCACATATCCTTATACAAGAGTATCCGAAAACGGAGAGAACTACTGATTTTGGAAAAGAACCGGTTATAATAGTTTTGTCGGCTAAAAACAAAAATCGATTAAAAGCTTATGCCGGTCGATTATTAAGTTATATAGAAAAAACTCCGGAAGCTTTACAAAATATAGCTTATACTTTGCAGATTGGTAGAGAAGCTATGTCAGAACGATTGGCAATAGTGACCAGTTCTAAAGAAGAGCTGGTGCAACAATTAGAGAATTTTGTTAAAAATGATGTGCGTTTAGCAGAAGATATTTTTACAGCTAATAGTAAAGATGAAAGCAATGATTTTCTCCTAAAAGGTAAAGCTGGCGCCGCATATATTAAAGAAGCTATTCAAGAAAAAGAAATAGCATCTATAGCGCAACTATGGACAAAAGGAGTTGAAATAAAATGGGAATTACTGAATTCTGGTAATACCTCTTTGCAAAGAATAAGTGTGCCTACCTATCCTTTTGCTAAAGAAAGGTATTGGGTACAAACAACAAATACTGCTGTAAAACACGAATCAGTTTCTAAACTGCATCAATTACTTCATACGAATGAATCAGATTTTGAAGCTCAGAAATTTGCGAGTGTTTTTACAGGAACAGAATGGTTTTTAGAAGATCATCTTGTTCAAAACGAAAAAGTAATTGCAGGTGTAGCCTATCTGGAAATGGCCAGGGAAGCGATAGAAAGAAGTACACATCAAAAAGTAACACAATTTCAGGACGTAACATGGTTGCATCCTATAAAAGTATTAGAACAACCCAAAAAAGTTGTTATTAGACTGGAACCTTCCGGTGAGCAGATTAGATATGTGGTATATTCTAAAGACCAAGAAGAAGAATATATTCATGGTCAGGGAATTGTAACTACAAGGGCTCAAGAAGAACCTAAACCCTATGATTTGATAACGATCAAATCCCGTACTAATCAGACAGCCTCTGAGTCAGAATGTTATAAAATGTTTAGCGTCCTTGGGTTTGGATATGGAAAAAGGTTTCAAGGTATAAAAGAGTTATACTATAATGATACAGAAGCACTAGCCAAAATTACATTGCCACAACATGGGGACATGACCTTAGATCCCGGAGTATTAGATAGTACGCTTCAGGCATGTTTAGCATGGCTACTGTTAAAAGATGAAGGTAAAATGCCATTGTCTATCCCATTTAGCGTAGGTAAAGTAACGGTATATAAAGAGATTACATTTCCGGTATGGTCGTATGCAAGGTTTAGCCCGAATGCTAACCCAAAAGCAACTATACCTAAATGTGATATGGATTTATTAAACGACAAAGGTGAGGTTGTGGTAAGTTTTAAAGATTTTGTCATTTTACCATACGATGGAGGATTTCTAAATAAAAATTCAAGAAAAGAATCCGTAGCGACAGAAATTTATGATTACCAATGGGAAGCAACTGAACTGGAAAAAACGTATGCGCATACTACAGATTACAATGATGTGATTTTAGCTGGGGCTACTCAAAATTTGGTACAACAATTTAGCCGGGAATTTGATGGGAATGTATATAGTGTAGACGAAGAAATAGAAGAATCCTATTTTCTGAAAATACTGGAGCTTCTCAGAAACAGAATGTCACAAAAGCAACGAGGGCAATTTTCGGTGCTTATAAATGACACAGATTATGATAAGTATGGATTTATTATAGGCATGTTGAAATCGGCTTCAAAAGAAAATCCAAGAGTTAAAACTAAATTTATTTCTATAGCATCTATGAATGTTAAGACAGGAAATGAATTAGTGCAAATCTTGAAAAACGAAAATCTTGATGAACAGGCAGAAGTACGTTATCTAAACGGAACCAGAGCAGTAAAGAGCGCTAGCTCAGTACCTCAAAATCAAATTTCTGATCTTAGGATTAAAGAAGGAGGTGTTTATTTGATTACTGGTGGTGCAGGAGGAATCGGAAGTGTTTTTGCAGAACATATTGCCAAAACCCAAGGAACGCAACTTATACTTACAGGCAGAAGAACTAATAATGATACAATCCGGAAGTATACAGAAAGCTTACCACATGCGCAATATTACGCATGTGATGTTACTAAGTACGAAGACGTAGAAAACGTAATACAAACTATTTTAACAGATTACAAAAAAATAGATGGGATTATTCATTGTGCAGGTATAGGTCTGGCCAGTACAATTATAGAGAAAACAGAAACAGAAATCTATAAGGTATTGCCACCAAAAATTGCTGGAGTAAAAAATTTAGACAAGGCATTACAAAATGAAACAATAGATTTTATGATGTATTGCTCCTCTATTTCGTCAGTATTAGGTGATATAGGGTTGTCAGACTATGCTGCCGCTAATGCCTATATGGATCATTTTGCAAAAAAACGAAATTGTTTAGTTAAAGACGGTAAACGTAAAGGAACTACGATTTCTGTGAATTGGGGATTATGGGAAACTGGCGGAATGCAGGCAAATGCGGAGAGTATAGAATTTTTATCCAAACAATGGGGCATGTTTCCTTTACCGGAAGCAGAAGGAGCAAAAGCATTGGATAAAGTACTGCAATTGGCAAATGAACAAACAATTATTGTTTATGGTTCTAAAAATAAACTGGACAAAACCTTTGGAGTTAAAGCGAACAGTATAGTCGCTATAGATAAAAAAGAGACTTCAGGAGAATCGGCAGTAGACTTAAGTGCAATTGCTTATGAGAAAATAGTCGAAATATTTAAGAAAGAACTAAAATTAAAAGAAGAGCACATTCAAACTGAATTGCCTTTTGAAGAATATGGAATCGATTCTATGTTAGTGGTAAAGCTAACCAATAGATTGAGCGATATTTTTGATAATGTTTCGGTATCCTTACTGTTTGAATATCAGACAATAGATCAGCTTGTATCCTATTTTGTTAAAGAACATTCAGATACTTTACAAACATTAAATACGGCAAACGGTACTCATGAAGTTCCTGTTCAGATGGATAAAGTAATTAGAGATGAAGCGTTTTCTATACTTGAAGCAAAGGAATACAAGCGCTTTATGCAACCTAAATTAGTTCCGGTTATCAAAAAGGAAGAAATAAAAAGTGACGATATAGCCATAATCGGATTGAGTGGAATCTATCCCGGAGCAAATGATATTGCTGAGTTTTGGGAGAATCTTAAAGCTGGTAAAGACAGTATTACAGAGATACCGGAAGAACGATGGAATATTCAGGAGTTTTATAATGTACAGAAGGGAAAAAAAGGAACAAGTTATAGTAAATGGGGTGGTTTTATTAATGATATAGATAAGTTCGACCCCTTGTTTTTTAATATTTCGCCACGCGAAGCCTCAATGATGGATCCGCAAGAACGGTTGTTTTTGCAAACGGCTTGGCATGCGGTTGAAGATGCAGGTTATACCAAAAAGAAATTACAAAATATAGGAAAAAAATCGGCTACAGATACAGGTGGTAATGTAGGTGTTTTTGTTGGAGTTATGTATGAAGAATATCAATTGTTCGGAATAGAAGAAAGACTCAAAGGTAATTTTATTGCTCCAACCGGAAATGCCAGTAGTATAGCCAATAGAGTTTCTTATTTTTTAGACCTTCACGGGCCGAGTATGGCAGTAGCAACGATGTGTTCTTCATCGCTAATTGCGATTCAGATGGCTTGCGAAAATATACATTTAGGGAACTGTGAAGCAGCTATAGCCGGAGGTGTTAATTTAAGTATACATCCCGGGAAATATTTAATGTTGAGTGATTTACATCTGGTTTCAGAAAAAGGGAAATGTGAAACTTTTGGAGAAGGAGGAGATGGTTATGTGCCTTCAGAAGGAGTTGGCGCAATCATGTTAAAATCATTGGCAAAAGCCAAACAAGACGGAGATCAAATTTATGGAGTCATTAAAGGTGGCGCTATAAACCACGGCGGAAAAGTAAACGGATATACCGTACCTAATCCTAATGCTCAGGCAGCGGTAATTCTGCAAGCAATGGATAGGGCAGGAGTTTCGCCTGAAGCCTATAGTTATATTGAGGCCCATGGTACAGGAACCAAATTAGGAGACCCTATTGAGATTGCCGGACTCAAAAAAGCATTTACAGGTACAACAAATCAATTTTGCAAAATAGGTTCTGTAAAATCGAATATTGGACATAGTGAGGCAGCAGCAGGGATATCCGGGGTTACCAAGGTACTTTTGCAACTTAGGAATAAACAACTCGTTCCGTCATTACATTCTAAGAAATTAAATACCAATATCGATTTTGAAAACAGCCCTTTTCAAGTACAGCAAGAATTAGAAGACTGGATTACGTTAGATGGCAGACCAAGATTAGCCGGAATAAGTAGTTTTGGAGCGGGAGGCACCAATGTACATCTTGTGATTGAAGAATATAAAAAAGATTCGCAGAATTTTCTCGACTCACAAGAACCTGTTATCATTCCACTATCGGCTAAAAACAGTGTTCAATTAAAAGAACATGTTCAAAAAATAAGTCAATTTCTGGAAGAGAATATGAAGGTCCTAACGATTAATGATGTCGCTTATACCTTGCAAATCGGTAGAGAAGCTATGGAGAGCAGAGTAGCTTTTATTGTTGCAAATACAGAACAATTAGTTGCAAAACTAAAGCAATATTTAGATGATCCTGTAACAGGAATAGTGGGCGAAATAGAGACAAATAAGTTGATGGCTTATTCAAAAATAAGCAATGCAGTTGAAGAAGCTTTAATACAAAAAGATCAAACAGCTTTAGCCACTTTATGGGCTCAGGGAGAACGCATTGATTGGAATCAATTATACGATAAAATGCCGACTGTTATTAGTCTCCCTAATTATCCATTTGCCAAAGATTATTGTTGGTTTAAGCCAAAAGATGCGACTGAGGTTACAGCAATAAAAAAGGAACATCCGCTGGTACATCAACAAGCCAATAAAGCTGATAGTTCTCGATTTATAAGTAAATATTCCGGTACCGAACAATTTCTGTCAGAACATATACTGCATACAGAAAAAATCTTACCGGGTGTAGCGTATCTGGAGATAGCAAGAGTTTCGGGCGGACGCTATACAGACCAAAAAATAGCTCAATTAAGAGATGTATTCTGGATGTCACCGCTACAAGTTAATGGACACTCCAAATCAATAGTTACAGAATTACAAACAGTAAATAAAGAAATTACGTTTACAGTTAAAGATCAGGAACAAGAAAATATCATCTTAAGCCAAGGTAAGATTAGTTCCGTATTTACAAAGGAAATAGAGAAATTGGATATACGATTAATTGGTAATCGATTAGGAGATGTTCTGGATAAAGAGGCCTATTATAGCCTATTCAAAGAACTCGGATTTCATTATGGAACGAGTTTTCAAGGGATAGAATATATCCGATATTCCGGAAACGAAGCCTTAGCCAAAATTAGCATCAATCAAGATCTTTCAGACAATTACTGGACTGTTCAAGCAATGGATAGTGCCTTGCAAACTTGTTTAGGAATTCATCTTAAAGGAAATACAAGAGAATTACCATTATCAATCCCATTTAGCGTTAAAGAGGTAAATATTTGCAAAGAATTACCCTCAGAGTTTTGGTCTTATGTAACGATAAGAGAACAAAGTGAAGAAAAAAATACACCGATACACTATGATGTAAAATTAATAGATGGTAGTGGTGAAGTGATCATGAGTTTTATAGATTTTGTAACGCTACCTTTTGTTAGCCAAGAACAAGCTGCATCGAATAAAATAGAGGGGTATACGCAATTATATTCTTATGACTGGAAATCAAAACCAATCACAGAGAAGGTAATAAGCAATGCGAACAGAAATTATGAAGTTATTTTGGCCGGTGCAACATCAGAAATGGCCGAACGATTAACAGATGAGTTAGAAATCGAGGTAACAAGCATACAAAGTCAGAACGAAGAAGAGTTCTTTAGAATTATTCTAGATCGTGTTAAACAGCATTTAGTCAATAAAAAAGAACAGCATTTCTTAATACTATTTGAAGAGCAAGAAGCCTTGTCCTATAGTTTTGTTTCGGGAATATTGAAATCGGCAAACAAAGAAAACCCAATAATCTCAGGAAAAACAATAGCCGTAGACCAAATTTCTGTAGCGAATATAGACCTTCTTTGCAAGATTATAAACGAAGAAAGAACCACGGAAGAGGCTGAAGTTCAGTATGTAAATAACAATCGGGAAGTCAGAGAAATAGGAATCTATAACAAAGTATCCGATCAGAATGCAATTGTTATTAAACCCAATGGGGTCTATATCATAACAGGAGGAGCTGGAGGATTGGGGATGATTTTTGCAAACTATTTGAATCAATTCAAAAATACGAAGCTCTTTTTAATCGGAAGGAGCGAATTATCTCCCGAAAAGAAAAGTAAGATCAGGCTATTAAACAAGGCAAAGTATATCCGTTGTGATGTTACCGACCGAGCAGCTATTTCAGTAGTGATCAATGAAATTCTTAGGGAAGAAGGACAAATTAATGGAATTATTCATAATGCAGGAATAGGAACAGCCAGTCAGATAATAAAAAAGACTCCCGAAGAAATACATAAAGTATTGGCGCCAAAAATTGATGCAACCAGAATTCTGGATGAAGTAACGCAACAATTATCGTTAGATTTTATGATGTATATATCTTCTATTTCTGCCATTATGGGAGATATAGGATTAGCGGACTATGCCTCTGCCAATGCTTATATGGATGCTTATGCAGTACACAGAAATCAATTGGTAAAAGAAGGAAAACGCTCAGGAAAATCTATTACGATTAATTGGGGATTATGGCAAGAGGGTGGACTGCAAATAAATGAAGAAAGCCGGAAATATTTAGAGCATTATTGGGCAATGCTGCCGTTGCCTACAGCCGAGGGACTCAAGGCATTATCTTATATATTTAAAGAAGCACCTTCGCAAGTAATGGTTGTATATGAGAAAGCATCTAAGCTTTTAGAAAAGAAAGCGCATAAAAAGACAGCACCCGTTGCGAATACTTTTGGTATTACAAAGGAGGCTTGTGTAAGATATTTCAGAAATCTGATCGGCGAAGAGTTACAAATAGAACCGGAAAGAATTGGTTTAACAACTCCATTTGAAACGTATGGAATGGATTCTATTCGTATCGTGAAACTGACGAATAAATTAAATGAAGATTTTGAAGACGTCTCAAATACCTTGTTTTTTGAGAACCCGACTCTAGATGATTTAGCCCTATACTTCATGAAGAATTATTCTGATTCGATGCTGAAACTCACAGAAAATCAGGAAGAAAATCAAGTAATTGCAGAAGATAAAATAGAAGCTTTTTACACTAATAAAGAAGAAAAAGAGCAACAAGAAACTAATTACAGCCCTATTGAGGAACCAATTGCAATTATTGGTGTAGCAGGAAAATACCCTGGAGCCAATACGTTGGAAGAATTTTGGGAGAACTTAAAAACAGGTAGAGATAGTATTACGGAAATTCCGGAAGACAGGTGGAATACCGAATTATTTTTTGATCGAGAAAAAGGCAAAGAAGGAAAGACGTATAGTAAGTGGGGTGGTTTTGTAGAAGATGTAGACAAATTTGATCCTATTTTTTTTAATATATCACCCAAAGAAGCTGAGTTAATGGATCCGCAAGAGCGTTTGTTTTTGCAAACGGCCTGGAATACAGTAGAAGATGCAGGATATACTCCGGAAGACCTGAATCAAAAAGTAGGTGTTTTTGTTGGCGTAATGTATAGTGAGTATGCTATGTTTGGTATAGATACGATGCACGAGGGGCAGTTTGCGACACCAAAAGGAATTCATAGCAGTATTGCAAACAGGGTTTCTTATGTAATGAATTTTGAGGGACCAAGTATGGCTATCGACACCATGTGTTCTTCTTCTGTCACCGCTATACATTTAGCTTGTGAAAGTCTCCGAAAAGGCGAATGTACAACCGCAATTGCTGGTGGAGTTAATCTTAATTTGCATCCGTACAAATATCTCTCGCTCAGTAGTGCGGGTTTTGTATCCAGCGAAGGAAAATGCGCTGCTTTTGGCGAAGGAGCAGACGGATATGTTCCAGGTGAAGGTGTTGGAGCGGTACTTTTAAAACCGCTATCGGAAGCGATAAAAGATAAGGATCAAATTTATGGAGTAATCCGATCGACAACGATTAATCATGGCGGAAGATCTAATGGGTTTCATGTGCCTAATCCTAATGCGCAAGCCAAAGTTATTCAAAAAGCAATTCAAAAAGCAGGAATACAATCCTCCTCGTTACAGTATATAGAAGCTCATGGTACAGGTACAAGTTTAGGAGACCCGATTGAAATAGCAGGCTTGACTCAGGCTTTAAACTTAGACCATAATGTCACTTGCAAAATAGGATCTGTAAAATCGAATATTGGGCATTGCGAGTCCGCAGCCGGAATTTCGGGATTAACAAAAATTTTACTTCAATTTAAGTATAAACAAATTGCCCCTTCCATTCATAGTAATATCCTGAATAAGAATATTCAATTTAACGAAAGTCCATTTGAAGTTCAGCAAGAATTAACAGATTGGATCATTACAGATACAGAAAAAAGAAGAGCAGGTTTAAGCAGCTTTGGAGCTGGAGGAAGTAACGCACATGTTATACTCGAAGAATACCAAAGAAATGATGATAGAGATAGAGCTGAGACGGCGTCGGTACTCATTGTTTTATCGGCTAAGAATACAGAACGTTTAAAACAGAAAGCAGAAGAGCTTATTAAATTTCTGGACGAAGTGGAAACTATTTCTTTAACTGATTTAGCCTATACACTACAAGTAGGAAGAGTTGCTATGGAAACCAGATTAAGTATAGAAGTTACCTCTGTAAAATCACTCAGAAAGGAACTTCATAACTACCTGCAAGATCAATTTTCGGGGCATCAAAAAAGCTTGAAAAGTTACGAGTTAAATACAACAGACAATATAGGCATTTTGTATAAAAGAGCTTTAGAGAATAAGGATCTGAATGAACTGGCAAAATTATGGATTCAAGGAGAATATATTGCCTGGGAAAAGTTATATGATAACAATACACAGCCTAAGCGAATAAGTCTCCCAACCTATCCATTTGTAAAGAAGAGGTATTGGATACCGGAAATCTCTGAGAAATTTGAGAAAAGAGAAAAGGTATCAAAAGTAATACATCCATTATTTCAAAATTAAGCAGCATGAAATTCAAGATTATATATACAGGAAAAGAATCATTCTTTCAATATTTTAAAGTCAACGGAAAGAAAACATTACCATTATCAGCTTATATCGAAATGATAAGAGTAGCAGGGAGTAAAGTAAATAATGGAGAAATTAATGCCATACGAAACTTTAAATGGAATCAGCCTATTGTAATAGAAAATGAACCACTGGTACTTCATATTGAATTTAAGGAACAAAATGAAGGATTTTCGTTTGAATTCTATCAGGATAATGATGACTTTCATAAAACAATATATGCACAAGGAGATTTATTAAAGGTTTCTGAAAAAATACCTAAAAAGATTGAAGTAGGGTATTTAATAGGCATAGTACCAGACTTATACAAAGAAGCGTTCTATAAAAAGTTAGTAAAGAATTTAGCAGAATATACAAATGAATTGCAGAGTATTCATTCTGTATTTCAAATTCAAAATCAGGTTTGGTCCAGAGTTATTCCTAAAAAGGAAGAAGAGCCGTATGTATTGCCCTTAAATATAGTAGAAAGTGCTTTTCAGACCTTAAATGGACAAAAAGAGAATACTTCAAGGATAGAAAGCATTGAGGCAATGTATATATATGGCGATATTACGAATACACATTGGTGCCAGGCAATTAAAGAAGAAAGTAAAGGGGATTCTTTTACGGTTAATTTACTTAGTGCTGAAGGGGAGATTCTTTTTGTATTTGAAGGAGTGAAATTGCTTCCGGATGATAGTGCTTTAGAATTACAATATTTTGAAGAAAAATGGGAAGAGACTAAAGAGATAACTCAGGAAAAAAATCCTTTTCAGGAAAAGAAAATTTTATGTTTGGGTGATGATACGGATTTGCTTTTTGACTTTAAAAAGGCCTTAACAAAACAAAATGCAGAAGTTATTCATGTTTCAGCTATGGATGATATCGATGAATCTTTTGATTACGTCTTTATATTTCCAAACCGTTCTTTGGTAGCCCAGGACAGTGAAAATGGATCTTATGGAAAAGAAGAAGAATTTGTTTTTACCTGTTTAAAAAAACTAGTAGAATTAAAAAATAATAATTTTCAGATTCACATTATTCTAAACCAAACACAGCAGGTTTTCTCTACCGATACAGTTCAGGAAAAAGGAGCCGGAATCTTCGGTTTAGTTGGGACAGTAGCTGCAGAAATGCCTACCTGGAATTTTAGAGTAGTTGATATCAATGAGAATGAACCCATAGATTTTGAAGAATTAGCTATTAAAATAGTACAAACGAGTGAGACTTTAGTGGCTTATAGAAATGGAAGTTTTTATAAAAAACTATTAAGTCCAATAGCCACATTACCAACAGTATCTTATTCTAACAGAATTAGAAAAAATGGAACTTATGTAATTCTTGGAGGAGCTGGTGGTTTAGGTAAAATCACTACAGAGCACCTGATTAATAAATACAATGCCAAAGTATACTGGTTAGGAAGAAGAGCATCAGACCAAACAGTAGAAGCTGGTATAAAGCAGTTTTCAGGCTATGAAAGGAAACCCGTTTATATACAATGCGATGCAAATAAAGTAGAAGATATAAGAGCGGCTTTTGAGCAAATAAAATCTGGTGGAGAAGTTATAAATGGTGTCATTCATTCAGCTTTAGTGTTAGAAGATAAACCATTTTATGCGATGAGTTTTTCTGACTTTACCAAAGCCTTTGCTCCAAAATCAACAGCAGTTCAAAATTTAGTTCAGGTATGCGGGAATGAGTTGTTGGATTTTATGTGTTTCTATTCCTCTATTCAAGGGTTTTTTAATGGTCCCGGACAAGCCAATTATGCAGCAGGTTGTACTTATAAAAATACCTTAGCAAAAGTAGTTGAGCAAAAATATAAGATACCTGCATATACAATTAATTGGGGGTATTGGGGGCATATTGGTGTGGCTTCAGACTCCAAATATGCAGATCGAATGGATCAAATGGGGATAGGGAGCATTGAAGCAAAAGAGGGAATGGCCGCCTTAGAGAAAATTCTGGATGGCGAACTAAAGGAAATATATGCAGTTAAGTTTTCTAAAAAACCGATTGCAAAAAGTTTAGCCTCGAGAATAAAAAAAGCCTGTTCAGTAAATAAAATTACCGAAGAGAAAACCCTGATAAATCAATTTGAGTTAGAGACTGCAGATACAGAAGAACATCAAAATATTGTATTAGACAAAGTACAAAAAATAGCAGCGTCTTTAATCAAGCTTCCTCAGGAAGAGTTTGATTTAGACGAACCATTCGCGGCAATGGGTTACGATTCTATTCTGAGTAATCAACTTAGTGACTACATAAATAAAGAACTGAGTATCGATATTCAACCAACGGATTTATTTAATTATCCTAGTATTCGATCTTTAGTACAATATATTATCGAAAATAAAGAGGGTTGGAAACACAAGATTATAAAAGACAAGAATGTAAATACAGCTGTCGTTAAAGAGGAAGAGAATATAAAATATCTACCAGAAGAGGAACAAAAAGATACAGACGATATAGCAATTGTTGGTATGAGTGGAGCTTATGCAGGAACATCAAATCTGGAAGAATATTGGGAAGCTCTAAAAGGAGGAGAAAATTTGATAAGAGAAACTCCAATAGAAAGATGGGATAGCACACTTCATTACAGCCCTATTAAAGGTGAAGAAGATAAAACCTATAGTAAATGGGGTGGTTTTATGGATAATATAGACAAGTTTGATGCTGGGTTTTTTAAGATATCAGGTATAGAAGCTGAAAATATGGATCCGCAACAGCGCTTGTTCTTAGAACATTGTTGGCATGCATTAGAAGACGCAAATTTAACTCAAGACCATTTAGACGGTCAGCAAGTAGGAGTTTATGCGGGAGTAGGTAATAGCGATTATATTCAGAATCCTAAAAACAAGCACGTGTCTGTTTTTTGGGGTATGGATAATTCAATTCTTGCAGCCAGAATTTCTTATTATCTAAACCTAAGAGGACCTGCCTTAGCAATTGATTCAGCGTGTTCGTCATCATTAGTAGCATTAGAAGCAGCTTGTAGAAACCTGCAAACCGGCCATATTGATATGGGGATTTGTGGAGGCGTAAGTCTCGCAGCCACGCCACTATTTCATAAAATGGCAAGTAAAGCTTCAATGTTAAGCGAGAATGGGCAGTGTTTTACATTTGATCATAGAGCAAATGGATTTGTACCGGGTGAAGGTGTAGGCATAGTGGTGGTTAAACGCTTAAAAGACGCGCTAAGAGATGGAGATAGTATTCATGCAGTTATTAAGGGAATTTTAACGAATCAAGATGGAGCAACCAACGGCATTTTGGCACCAAGTGCACCATCACAAGAAGCTTTAGAAAAACAAGTATATGAAAAATTTCAGATAAATCCGGAAACGATAAGTTATGTAGAAGCACATGGTACAGGAACTAAATTAGGAGATCCCATAGAGGTTGAAGCTCTTACTAAAGCTTTTAGATCCAAAACACAAAAAAGGAATTACTGTGGTATTGGGAGCGTAAAGACCAATATTGGACATACACTCCATGCAGCAGGATTAGCAGGATTGCAAAAAGTGATTTTGTCAATGCAACATAAACAAATTCCGCCTTCTTTGAATTATCAAAGAAATAATGAATTTATCGATTTTGAGAACAGCCCTTTTTATGTAAATACAGCCCTTAAATCTTGGGATAACTACATAGGTGGTAAAAGAAGAGCGGCTATTAGCAGTTTTGGATTTAGTGGCACTAATGCACACGCAATTATTGAAGAATACATTCCTGCCGTTTCAGAAAAAGAACAAGAAATAAATGGCAAAGTAATCCTTGTACTATCTGCAAAAGACAGAAATAGTCTGGAGAGATATTGTAAAAAAGTAGTATTGTTTGTTCAGGAGAATTCCAATGTATCATTAAATTCTTTAGCATTTACATTTCAGGTTGGACGTACAGCAATGGAAGAACGCTTTGCATGTGTTGCGCGGGATCATGATGAATTAATATTGAAGTTGAAAAACTTTTTGAATCCAGAGGGTGAGAAATCCGGAGCCTTAAATTATTACACAAATAATATAAGAGTTCAGGAGAATACGACTATAAAAGGTATTTCGGGGAAAGCATTTGTAGAAAGTGCAATTAAACACGCTGAATTTGAAACTGTAGCTGAATTATGGACACAAGGAGTAAGAATTGATTGGGAGTTATTTTACAATCAAAAAATAAAGAAAATTAAAATCCCATCATATCCATTCGAGAGAGATCGTTACTGGATTGAAGAAATAGAAAAACAGACAGAAAAAACTTCAAAAATACATCCCTTACTTCATCAAAATAGTTCCACTATTAAGGAACAGAAATTTGAAAGTAATTTTAGTGGTGATGAGTATTTTATAAAAGAGCACATTGTTAACGGTTATGGTTTATTTCCCGGAGCTGCCTATATAGAAATGGCACTGCAAGCCGGAAAAATCAGTGCGAATGATATGATAAATGAATTATATGATATTACGTGGCAAGAACCTTTAAGAAATAATGATAAAGGGATGGATCTTAATACGGTGATCTCAGAAATTACAAGTTCAGAATATCAATATCAAATATATTCAATTCATAAAGAGAAAAAAAGCATACATAGCTCAGGTAAATTGCGAAAACAATCTGCTAATACTACACCTTCAAAGCAATTAGATGTAGCTGAAATAATAGCCGGTTTGCCACAAATTAAAAGCAAAAAAGAAGTTTACGAACATTTTAGTGATCTAGGATTTGATTATGGAAGAAACTTTCAAGGAATTGAAAATATCAGCTATTCTCAGGATAAAGCAGTTGTTGAATTGACATTCAAAAAGCAGGATCAATTTGTTTTAGAACCGGGCCTATTAGATAGTATATTTCAATGTACAATAGGACTTTCATTAGAAGGAAAAACAAATACAGTTTATGTTCCATATAGCATACAGAGGGTTAGTATCTATAAAGAAATACCTCTTAAAGCTTGGTGTTTAGTGGAGCTGGTTGCAACAAAATCCAGCACATCCGGTATTCGAAAATACAATATGATTTTAGTGAATAGCGTGGGAGAAATTATCTTAAAGTTAGACGAATTTACGCTATTGCCATTAGAAAATATTCTTGCAGATAAAAAGGAAAGTGAAGAAGATAAGAAAGAAGGAATTCGATATTTTAATGCGGTATGGAAAAATGTTGCCCCGCAAATAAGTAAGCGTAAAGAAAATAAACAATTGGTTTATTTGGCAGGATTTGAGCGTACAATAAAAGAAAAAATAAAGAACAATAGTCCGGAGGTTAGGTTACTGGAAGATAGTGAAGATCCAAAAAATGGATTTCAGGTTATCTTTAAGAAACTCAAACAAATTGTAGAAGCAAAGGAAGAAGTACAGCTTACTATCGTCATAGAAAACAATAGCTATAAGCAATACGGTCATTTGGCAGCATTACTTCAATCTGCTCAATTAGAGTATTCTAAAATATTGGGAAAAGTAATAGTTCTGGATAATGCATCTAAAAAGAGTATAGAAGAAATTCTTGAAATTGTAGTATCAGAAAGTAAGTTAGAAGCCCAGGAGGTTCGGTATATAAACGGACAGCGAGAAGAAAGAATTCTAGAGGTTTTAACGCCGCAAAAACAAACTCCGGAGATAAAAATCAAGGAGGGAGGAGTGTATTGGATAACTGGAGGAATGGGCGGTTTAGGACAAATATTCTTGGAGCATATTTTAAAAACTAAGGATACGAAAGTAATTCTTACCGGCAGAAGTAGTAGTAACGATGCTTATAATAAAATTGTAAACTCCTATTCTAATGTGCTATATAATTCTTGTGATATCGCTGATAAAGAAGCTGTAACACTGCAGTTTCAAAGAATAAAACAACAATTTGGTACTATAGATGGAATTATACATAGTGCGGGAATCATTAAAGATAGTTTGATAATTCATAAGAGTGCAGAAGAGGCAGAGGAAGTATTAAAACCTAAAATCGATGGGATCTTATTTTTAGATGAAGTTACTAAAAATGAAAAGTTAGATTTTTTTGTAAGTTTTTCTGCTGTAGCGGCAGTAAAGGGAAATCAGGGGCAAAGTGATTACGCTTCTGCCAATGCTTTTATGGACAATTTTATGGCTCATAGAAGAACAAAATACGAGCAAAAGACAAGATTTGGTAAAAGTATAAGTATCAATTGGCCGCTATGGGAAAATGGAGGAATGAAAATGTCCGAAGAACAAAAACAATATATAAAAAATCAGACAGGTATGCTACCAATGCCTAATGAGGTAGGTACAAATAGTTTTGATTTTATACTATCTGGTGAACAGAGCCAGGTAATACCGGTATATGGTTTATTAGAAAGAATTGAAATACAAAAACAGGGTAATAAGGAGGTTGTAAAAGAAGTTAATGAGAAGAAAATCAAAGAATACAAGCAAGAGGAGTTAAAAGTATTTATTACGTCTTATCTAATAGATCTTTTATCAACAGAATTTAAGTTGCCCAAAGAGCGATTTGAAGCCCATAAATATTTTGAAGATTTCGGAATAGATTCCATTAGTATCACGAAGCTAACAAACACATTTGATGCGGTTTTTAATGATATTCCAAGAACCTTATTTTTTGAATACCAATCACTTCAAGAATTGATTGGCTATTTTCTGGAAAATCAACAAGAAGCGATACAAGAATTGTTGTTAAAAAACGAAGATCCAGTATCTCCTGAAGAAGTAGATAATGAAACATTTGTAAGTGAAGGTATTGAAGAGAGAAATCAAGATTCAGATCAATCTGTAATAGAAGATAATCCAAAATCTCAAGATGACTTTTCAGCGGTTAGAAATGCGGACAGTGAAGATAAAATAGCGATTATAGGTTTAGCAGGAAAGTATCCTGGTGCAAATAATGTACAAGAGTTTTGGGAAAATCTAAAACAAGGAAAAGACAGTATTACCGAAATACCAAGTGACCGATGGGATATGACCAGTTTTTATGATGAAGAAAAAGGTAAATCAGGTACAAGTTATAGTAAATGGGGAGGTTTTATAGAAGACGTAAACAAGTTTGACCCGTTATTTTTTAAGATATCCCCTCGTGAAGCTGAAATAATGGAGCCTCAAGAACGATTGTTTTTACAAACGGCATGGGAAACCATAGAAGATGCTGGTTATACTAGAGAACAATTAGGACGGTCCACCCAAACAAATGAAATGACTGGCAATGTAGGTGTTTTTGTGGGAGTTATGTATGAAGAATATCAATTATATGGTATAGAAGAACAGCATAAAGGCAATCAGATTCATCTTGTGGGTAACCCAAGTAGTATAGCAAATCGAGTTTCCTATTTCTTTAATTTTCATGGGCCAAGTATGGCTTTAGATACGATGTGCTCGTCCTCAATAACAGCAGTAGAACTTGCATGCCAAAGCATTATGAATGGTGATTGTAAGGCAGCAATTGCAGGGGGAGTAAACGTAAGCATTCATCCTAATAAATATTTGCTTTTAAGTAAAGCAGGATTTGCATCAAGTACAGGGCGTTGTAAAAGTTTTGGAGAAGGAGGAGACGGATACGTTCCGTCTGAAGGCGTTGGAGCTGTCTTGCTAAAGAAATTATCAGATGCGGAACGTGATGGAGATCACATTTATGGAGTTATCAGAGGAGCATCTTTAAATCATGGTGGGAAAACGAATGGATATACAGTACCGAATCCTAAAGCTCAAACTTCGGTAATTAAAAGAGCCATGGAAAAAGCAAACCTCAAAGCAGATCAAATCTCCTATATAGAAGCACATGGTACAGGAACAAGTTTGGGAGATCCGATAGAAGTTGCGAGTCTGAAAAAAGCATTTCAGGTAGAAGAGGAAGATTATATCTGTAAGATAGGTTCTGTAAAATCTAATATAGGACACTGTGAATCTGCAGCGGGAATATCCGGAATAACAAAAGTGCTGTTGCAATTGAAGAATCAGCAATTAGTGCCCTCTATTCATGCCGAGAAACAAAACCCTAATATTAATTTTAATAATACTCCATTTAGAGTACAAAAAACATTAGAACCATGGAACACAGACGGAAAATCAAGAATAGCAGGTATTAGTAGTTTTGGTGCAGGTGGTAGTAATGCTCATTTGATTATTGAAGAATATAATAAGCAAGAGAAGCAACAAAATTATGACCAACCGATACCCATATGGGTCCTATCTGCAAAATCAGAAAAACAGCTCAGGGAATATGCAGAGAAGCTATTGCATTTTATAAAAAATCAAGAAAAACTTTTGCCGGAAGAAGTGGCATATACCTTACAAGTAGGAAGAGAAGCAATGTCACACCGACTCGCTTTTTATGCTACAACTACAGAGGAAGCTACAGCTCAGTTAAACGCCTATCTGGACGGAGTTTTATTAGATTATTATTGCAGGATTACAGACCCGGAAGCTTCAACAATGGAAGATATAACAGCTACAGAGATCAAAAATTTATGGAAAAACAGAGATGCAAGAGTATTAGAATTATGGTCTTTGGGAAGGAATATAGAATGGTCTACCTACTATAATAAAAAGCAATTACCACAAAAGGTAAGTTTGCCTACCTATCCTTTTGAAAAAAAATATTGTTGGTTCTCTAAAACAGATAAAACAAATGAAAATGGAGTAACATTAAATGGAGTGGATGATTTACATCCGATGCTTCATATAAACAAATCTGATTTGGACGGAATTAAATTTCATAGTGATTTTTCAGGAAATGAAACCTTCTTAAAAGACCATTTAGTAAATTCTGAAAAACTATTTCCGGGAGTTGCTTATATAGAACTGGCCAGAAAAGCTTTAGAAGAAGTAACACATCAAGAGGTTTTACAGCTCAAAGAGATTACTTGGTTGAAACCGTTAAAAGTGGAGGATAAAAGTACAGAAGTAACCACTCTTGTAACAAAAGATAAAAACGAGATTTTAGTTCAAATATCGAGTAAAGCAGAAGGAAAAAGTATAACGCATGCGGAGATAAAATTAGGCAGAGAAGATTTAAAACAAGGCTCGCGATATGATATTTCGGTTTTAAAAGAGCGTATGCAAGGCGAGAAAGAAGGCGAAGCATGTTATGAAGCTTTTAAAACGGTAGGCTTAGAATATGGTGATAGTTTTCAAGGGATCAAAAAAATGTATTTCAATGAAAATGAATCATTAGTTAGTATTGATTTACCGGCATGGGAAGGAGTTATCTTAAATCCGGGTGTTATGGATGCAGCATTACAAGCAACCATAGGGGTAGATTTTAATAACAAACAAGGTGGCTTACAATTGCCGTACAGTCTTCAGGCGGTAGATATTTATTCTAAAGATTTATCAAGAGCTTCTTGGTGTTATGTGCAAAAAAATAAAGAAAAAAGTAGAGTACACAAATATTCCATGCAAATACTGGATCAAGATGGGAATGTATTGATCGGAATGAGAGATTTTGTATCAATTCCATTAAGTTCAGAAACAAAAGCAACTCAAGAAAATAAAGAGGAGTCTATCGGGATTTATTATGAATCGATATGGGAGGAAATATCTTTTGAAAAATCGGCGATAGTTCCGCATAAAAAGAATGCTTTTATAGGAGCCAAAAACGAATATACGGCAACATTAGAAAAAGAAATACAAGCCAATGGCGGAAGTGTAAATTGGTATAAAAATGCAACTGATGTTCCGCAAGACATTAAATCTATTTATTTCCTGCAAGGGATATGGGATGCCGATGATAAAAATGAGGTGCTTGAGCAGATTGATAAAATAGAAGTAAACGTCTTCAAGAATATTAAGGCATTACAAAAAAGAAGCGCTGAAAAGCTAGAGGTTGTATTTGTAACTAAGCAAACACAAAAAGTAACCTTTTCTGATATTGTTACAGAAAAAGGTGCCGGTATTCTTGGATTAGTTGGTTCTTTAGTAAAGGAAGAAATGAATTGGAGTTTTAAAAGTGTAGATGTTTCGCATCCTAATGATATGAAGCGCATTCTTGATACACCCTATTCTAAAATGGGAGAATCCTTAGCAATCAGAAATCTCGATTTATATCAAAATATACTCATACCAGTAGAAGATAAGATAGAAAAACAATATTCTAAACTTAGAAAAGGTGGCGTATATGTAATTTTAGGAGGAGCCGGTGGTTTAGGAAAAGTAACCACTTCATACCTGGTAAAAGAGTACCAAGCCAAAGTGTATTGGTTAGGAAGAAGAGAACAAGATGCAGCTATTACAGCAGCAATTGAAGAAATAGGGCAATATGGAGTATACCCAACTTATATTCAATGCGATGCAGACAATAGGTTAAGTATGCAATCGGCCTATACGCAAATCAAACTTACATCCGAAGAAATCAATGGAATTTTTCACTCCGCTATTGTACTTAATGATAAGATAGTAGCCAATATGAGTGAAGAAGATTTTACA
This sequence comes from Flavobacterium sp. ABG, assembly GCF_001027725.1. Lineage (NCBI taxonomy): Bacteria > Pseudomonadati > Bacteroidota > Flavobacteriia > Flavobacteriales > Flavobacteriaceae > Flavobacterium > Flavobacterium sp. ABG. Next base: position 79,425 of record NZ_LEKS01000015.1, on the reverse strand, counting down.
AAATCATTCTATCCAAAATCAGTTGGAAGTCAATATTTGATAGAAACTTTTAGTCAGGAAGAACTGGACTTTATTTGTTTTTATTCTTCAGCTCAAAGTTTTTTCAGAGCTGCCGGTCAATCTAATTACTCGGCAGGATGTACTTATAAAGATAGTTTAGCAAAACAAGTACAGCAAAAATCAGGAATCCCAACCTATGTAATTCATTGGGGATATTGGGGGAATACAGGTATTGTTTCTTCTAAAGACTATGAACAACGCATGCAGCAAATGGGGATAGGAAGTATTACTGAAGAGGAGGGAATGCAATCGTTAGAAAAAGTTTTTGCACAAAAAAAAGGCCAACTTTTCGTAATGAAATTTTTAAATGATGCTGTAATTAAGAGAATGAACATTTTTCAATTAAAAAAGAGAAAAATTCTACCTCCAAAAGAGGCGACAATAGAACTTAAAAGGATAAAAATAACTTCTCCAAAACAAATCTTAAATTAAATGACTACCATAAAAAATAATGCCATAGAGATGCAAAGAATATGTCATAACTCATTACTCAGTATTTTGATAAATATGGGGTTTAGAAGTGGCATAGCTAATGATATAGATCTGTTAAAAATAGAATTAAAAATTGTTGACAAACATACCCGTTTGCTGGAAGAATGTATTCGTAGTTTAAAAAGCTGTGATTATCTTCAGGAAAATGAAGCGGTATTTACCCTTACTACAAGAGCTCAGGAGGAATTAAAAGATTTTGACAGACAAGTAACATTGCAAAATATCTTTGCAGAAATGCCGGAGATGGCAGGTCATGCTAAATTATTACAAGGATGTTTAGATGGGTTACAGTCTATATTTCAAGGAAAAATAAATGCAACAGATGTAATGTTTCCAGATGGAAGTATGGAGCTGGTTTCTGGAGTTTATAAGGGCAATGAACAAGCAGATTATTTCAATGATATATTGTGCCAGGTAGTAGAAAATATTGTAGCAGATAATATCGAAAACTTAGGAGAAGGAGAAAAGTTTACCATTCTGGAAGTTGGAGCAGGTACGGGAGGAACAAGTAACTTATTGTTTCAGGTATTAAGTGCATACAAAGACAAGATAAGCTATGTATATACAGATTTGTCTAAAAGTTTTCTGTTTCATGCAGAGAAGCATTACAAGGCAATTGCACCTTATTTAGAAACGAAACTTTTTAATATCGAAAGGTCACCAGAAAATCAGGAACTAACCTTGGGAAGTTTTGATATGGTAATTGGGGCAAATGTAGTACATGCAACAAAAAATATTAGAAAGAGTCTTCAAAATATCAAAGGAGTACTCAAGAGAAACGGAGTGTTGGTATTAAACGAAATAGCACAAAACGATATATATGCTACCCTCACATTTGGATTACTCGATGGCTGGTGGTTGTATGAAGATGCAGAAGTTAGGTTGGGAGGAAGTCCCGGTCTATCTCCAAAAGGATGGCAAAAAGTATTAACCGATACAGGATTTGTCAATACAATGAGCTACCCGGAAGACGAAGAATTGTTTCAGCAAATTATAATATCTCAAAGTGATGGAGAAATTATTTTGGCTGCCGAAGATGCTAAAGTCGAGCAAAGTTTAAAAGAAACTAAACCCGATAAGAAAGAAATAGTATCTCAAAAAGCGGTGGGGATAGCACAAGCTGTAGACAGTAAGGAGATCGCAAATTTTATAAAGAATAAATTAGCCTTAGTGCTAAAAATGGAGATTTCGGAGTTTGACGAGATAACACCAATGTCGGATTATGGAGTAGATTCAATTATAGGTTTAGAATTAATAAAGGAAATAAATGAGACATTAACAAATGCAATTCCAACTACGATTTTATTTGATTATCCTACCATAAAAGAATTCGCTAAATATTTGGCAGAAGAACATAGTTCGGCTTTTACGATACAGCCAACAGTATCAGAAAACGAAATTAAACCAGAAAAGGAAGTTCTAAGCCAACAATTAGAAACGGTAAAAAAGGAAGAGACACCATTTTCTGTCAATAAAGAAAAAGGCCAAGCACAGCGATTATGGCTGGAAAAACCTGCTACAATAGATGATATTAGTATTGTGAATTTTGATTTACCTGCAATACAACAAGAGGAGGTTTTGGTTGAGATTTCTCATTTTTCGCTCAATTTTGGGGATTTACTTTGTGTGAAAGGATTATATCCTACAATGCCTCCATATCCTTTTTCTCCGGGTTTTGAGGCTTCGGGAATTATTATAGAAAGAGGAGATAAAGTAATCAATTTCAGCATTGGAGATAGAGTAATAGTAATGACAGATGGCAGCTACGGATTGCATAGTACGCATTGTGTTGCTAATGAATTACAGTTGCTACCTATACCGGAAAATCAATCTTTTGAAGAAGCATGTGCTATTCCTACGGTAGCAATGACAATGGTTGAAGCTTTTAGAAGAGTACACGTTAAAAAAGGAGATTATATTTTGGTTCAAACCGCCACTGGTGGTATTGGGCATATTGCTATACAACTAGCCAAACATTTAGAATTAAAGGTTATTGCTACAGCGGGGAGTACTCATAAAATAGAGTATTTAAGGGAAATAGGCGTAACGCATGCGATTAATTATCGAGAACAAGATTTTGAAGAAGCCGTAAATAGAATAACGAATGGGCAAGGAGTTACAGTCGTTGTAAATACCCTTTCGGGAGAAAATATTCAAAAAGGAATCAACTGTTTAGGAAAAAGAGGGCAATATATTGAGTTATCAATGACGGCTTTAAAATCGGCAAATCATATTGATTTGAGTAAATTTTCAAACAATCAAACCTTTATAGCCGTTGATCTAAGAAAACTTATAGGGGAAGATCGGGAATACATTGAGGGTTTATGGGCAGAATGTAAACAATATATAGAAAAAGGGATTTTAAAATCAGTGATCAGTACAGAAGTTCCTTTTGAAGACTATAAAAAAGCCTATAAAATACTTGAGGACAGAGATAATATTGGGAAAGTGATTGTCAAAGCCAATTCAGTAAGAACGACGCAGACAGAAATTCCATCAAGTAGTTTTAAAGAAATTAAACAATCCAGTCAAAACTCCAAAGCATTAGATATTGCCATAGTAGGAATGAGTGGGCAATATGGTAGTGCAAAGGATTTAAATGATTTTTGGAAAAAAATAAAAGGAGGAGAAAGTCTGATCGAAGAAGTGCCAAATGAGCGATGGAATATTGACGAACACTTCTCTGCAGATCAAGAAGTAGCAAATAAAACCTATAGTAAATGGGGAAGTTTTTTAAGAGACATAGATAAATTTGATCCCTTGTTTTTTAGAATATCAGGTAAAGAAGCCGAAGGAATGGATCCGCAACAACGGTTGTTTTTGGAACATTGCTGGAAAGCTTTTGAAGATGCCGCTATTGTAACAGATAAGCTAAATGGAGCAAAATGCGGAATATATGTCGGAGCCGGACAAGGAGATTATGTACAAACAACTAATCTGGAAAATGCAGCAATTTATTGGGGAAACAGCAGCGCAATCTTAGCTTCAAGAATATCCTATTTTCTTAATCTTAAAGGACCGGCAATTGCTATAGATACAGCATGTTCATCATCCTTGGTAGCAATAGAGATGGCCTGTAAAAGTTTGTATTATAAAGAAGTTGATATAGCACTAAGCGGTGGAGTATTTATTAATACAACACCCAGATTTTACAAATTGTCAAGCAAGGCAGGTATGCTAAGCAAAGACGGTCAATGTTATGCTTTTGATCATCGTGCCAACGGATTTGTACCAGGAGAAGGAGTAGGCGTTTTAGTACTCAAAAGATTAGAAGATGCAAAAAGAGATGGTGATTATATTCATGGTATAATCAAGGGAGTAGAAACCAATCAGGATGGAACTACTAATGGAATTTTGGCACCAAGTATGAAATCTCAGGAAGAGTTAGAAAATGAAGTATATCAAAAATATGATATTCATCCGGAGAGCATCACTTATGTAGAGGCACATGGCACAGGAACTGCCCTTGGCGATCCTATAGAATTTGAAGGATTAACACGTGCTTTTAAAAAGCAAACCACTAATACAAATTATTGTGGATTAGGAAGTGTTAAAACGAATATAGGGCATACAGTTTATGCCGCAGGAGTAGCAGGAGTACAAAAAGTACTATTGGCATTACAGGAAAAAATAATACCACCAACTTTAAATTATGAAGCAAAAAATAGTTTAATCAATTTAGAAAATAGCCCTTTTTATATAACAGATAAGATACAAGATTGGACTTCTTCTGCAGGAACACCAAGGAGGGCAGCCGTAAGTAGTTTTGGATTTAGCGGAACAAATGCGCATTTAGTTGTAGAAGAGTATGAAAACAAACATCAAAAAAATAGTTCCAGTAAAGAGTTTGTTATACCCATATCTGCAAAAAGCGAGAAAGCGCTAGAACGTCAAATAATAAATCTGATTGATTACCTGGAACAAAAACCAGAGATTTCTATTTCTGATGTAGCTTATACATGGCAAGTAGGACGCCAACCAATGGAATTTCGTAGCGTATTTATAGCAGATTCTATAGTAGATTTTGTAAGTAAGTTAAAAAATAATAAAGGCTTAGTGAGCTCCAATGCAATTTCTGCAAAAGAAAAAGAGCAATTCAAAACTTTTTTGTCAAACGGCGCAGGAGAAGCCTATATAAAGTATGCAACAGAACATAATGAATACCAGTCTTTAGCAAATTTATGGGCAATGGGGGTAACTGTCGATTGGAATAAATTATACAGAAATAATAAAGAGCGGCCTCAAAGAATAAGTTTACCTACATATGCTTTTGAAAAAGAAAGATATTGGTTAAAATCTAATACGATAATCGAATCGAATTCTGCAGTACAGAAGCTACATCCGTTGCTACACCAAAGGACAAACATTGCTGAAGGAACTCAAAAATTTAATAGTATTTATTTAGGAAAGGAACATTTTTTCAGAGATCATATTTTTAGGAACGAAAAAATATTGCCGGGAGTAGCCTATCTGGAGATAGCCAAAACGGCTGGAGAGAAGTGTATAGAAAAAAGCATTACGCAATTCAAAAATGTGTTATGGCTTCAACCTATATGGCATCGAGATAAGACGATAGAAATTGAAACAGAAATTATAAAACAAGGAGATAGCCTTCAGTATGTTATATATAGTACTATAGCAACAGCAGGAGTTTCAGGTCAGGAAAAGCAAATTCATGGGCAAGGAGAGTTAACTTCAACCGAAACCTCGGCACCTGTAAAACACGATATAGAAAAGATTAAAAAATCCCTTAGCAAGAATATTTCCAGAGATACTTTTTATGAAAAATACCAAGAAATAGGATTAGAACTAGGAGCTTCTTTTCGAGGAGTACAACACTTGTGGTTCAGTTCTTCGGAAGCAATTTCTAAGATTGAACTTCCAAAAGGAGAAGGATATGCTTTGACTCCTGGAATATTGGATAGTGCTTTACAAACTTGTATAGGAATTAATCTGGAGAAAGAAGTTACAGGTTTATTATTCCCTTTTAGCGTAGAGCAAATAGACATTTACCAGTCATTGGAAGAGAATATATGGTCTTATGTACGAAAAAGTAAGAACAACAAATCAGACGAAGTCATTAATTATGATGTAGATATTTGCAATCAGAATGGAGAAGTATTAATTGCATTTCAGAATGTATTATTTCTACCGGAAAGAAAAACTGCACCTCAAACAACACCTACTGAAGAAATACAACTTTATAAAGCTGTTTGGAAAGAAACCCCGATAAGCAGTAAAAGGAATGTTGAAGTAAAGCGTAAAATAATAATCTGCGAAGCAGTACCGGAAATGGTACCACATTTTAATGAATTTTTGAATGCGGATATAGAAATGATTGAGACTGCGTCTCCCGAAGTTTATTTTGAAAAGACTATAGCAATAATCAAGCAAGTAATAGCAAGCAAAGAAAATGTCGAAGTTACCCTTGTATACCCGGTTAATAAGCAGTTAGAAATAGAGTTTTTAAGTGCTTTATTAAAAACAGCATCATTAGAAAACTCAAAAATCATGACAAAAATGATTGGAGTAGCTATTGCGTTTACTGCATCAAATAGTGAAGCCCTTTATAAAATAATTGGAAATGAACTGGAAACAACTGATCAGGAAATTAAATACGCTAAAGGAAACAGAAACTCTAAACAACTGGAATTAGTCAGACTTTCAAATTCTAAAGAAAAAACAGCTATTAAAAGCAATGGACTTTATGTGATTACTGGCGGAATGGGAAGCTTGGGACGCATTTTTGCAACATATATCACCAATAAAAAAGCTAAGGTCATTCTTTTAGGACGTAAAAAGCTAAATAAAAGTCAAACAGATTTTGTTGAGAGTTTACCTAATGCTACCTATATGATTTGCGATATAACAAACAGGCAAAAAGTACAAAATGCAGTTTCTAAAATTAAAAAAGAGTATGGTCAGATAAACGGAATCATTCACACAGCTGGAATTACAAGAGATAGTTTAATACCATTAAAAACAGCGGAAGAAGCAAAAAGTGTTTTTGCTCCAAAAATGGAAGGGGTAAAAAACTTAGACGAAGTATGTAAAAATGAACCGTTAGATTTTATGATGTTGTTCTCTTCTATTGTTAGTGAACTAGGCAATATTGGGCAGTCAGATTATACTGCGGCCAATGCCTATCTTAATAATTATGCACTATACAGGGAACAAGAACGATTACTAGGCAATAGAAAAGGTAAAACGTATAGTATTGGATGGGGGTTCTGGCAAGATGGAGGTATGAGATTGCAAGAGGAGCAAATAGGGTATTTGGATACACAATGGGGAATGAAGCCAATGCCAACTGATTCAGGATTAGAGCTGTTTGAAACCATTTTAGCTACAGCTTCACAAAACCTATTAGTGGCTTATGGAGATTCAAAAAGAATGAGTACCATCATTACAAACCGATTGGTCGAAAAGAAAAAGGTGGAGAATTTAGTAGAACAAAACAGTAAAAATATTAAAGAAGAGCTTCTGGATAAGTTGCACCTATTGATTGCAGATTTATTAAAATTAGATAAAGATAGAATAGATCGAGACAAAGACTTAGCGGTATATGGAGTAGATTCAATTTTATTAACAGAATTAAATTCGGAGTTGAATGCCTATTATGAAATTGCATTATTGCCATCAGTATTCTACAATAATACGACCATAGAAAGTTTAGCTGAGCATCTATTAGAAGAATACAATTTAGAGGTTCATACTAAACATCAAGATAGTAAGGAAGACTTTTTAGAAGAAGATTCGGCTAATAAAAACAATTTGTCTAATGCAAAAAGTAAGGAGCATAGTTTAAGTCAGCTGGATGTTAGCAAATTACAAAGTACTATAGAAGGATCCTCTTATTTAATTCAGTTTCATAAGATAGCACCCGAGAAGACTTCTATTTTTATCATACCGGGCGTACCGGGAATTGCCTATGGATATTATGAAGTAGCAGAGCAGTTCTCTACCTACGGGAATTGTTACGGAATCACCATGCAGGGTATTTTCGATAATAAAAAACCACTGGACAGTATAGCAAAAATGGCTGCTCACAATGTAGCAGAGATTGCCAAAATAACCCCGCCAAATTCAGAGATACATCTTGTTACTCATAGTTTTGGTGGATTAATTAGTTATGAAATGGTCAAACAGTTGCAGCTATTAGATATAGAAGTGAAACAAATATTCATGTTAGATTGTTTTCCTAATACATTATCGAGTAACGAGATGGAGAAAACGGTTTTGTTTCTTAATCTATTCCCTGAAATATTTGATAAAGTAGAAATAGAAGCATTAAAAAGTAAAGTATACAGTATACTACAAGAAAAAAATGCTGATAGAAAAGAATTGCTATACAACTTCATTACAACAAATGGTGTGACTGTAAATCAAAACATGTTCGACAAATTATGGGATGTTTTTGATGTATCTATGAGTTGCAGCTACGAAATGGATATTCAGCACCAAGTTCCTATTACTCTGGCCAAAGTAAAAGATAAAGTAATTACAAATGAAGTATACGATTTAGGGTGGAGCCAATATTTTGAAGAGGTAGAAGTAATTGAGGTAGAAGGAGATCACTTTTCTATAATACGAGAACCTCATTGTTCTAAATGGGTTAAAGAAATAACATTTTATAAAGAAAAAAACGAACAGGTATCCTTAACCAGATAGCATAAAATAACATAAAAAAAAACGTAACAATGCTAGTATCTATAACTAAAATTAAAAGCACATCACTATTAAAATCAATGTCTCTATTCTCTGTAGAATACAGACTGAAAAAACAAATGAAAGAAGTAAAGTGTTTAAAATATAGAAGTCTAAAGCTTTTCAGGATAGTCTACACAATGACATTATGGAGAGACCATGAACATATGTTAGAATTCAGAAACAATGGAGAACATAGAAATGTGATGAAAGATATAGGTAAAATAGCAGTATATGGCGCCTATGTTTCCTATGAAACAGAAAAAAGTCCTTCATGGAAATCTGCTATAAAGGTGTTAAACGAAAAAGGAAAGAAAGTAAACTATTAACCGATTTATTAAATTATAGAATATGGAAATTGAAAAACAATTTTATCCAATTAGGCTAATAAACATTAGTGAATTAAAGGATAATAAAATGATTGGTGTTAATAAAGAAAATGTAGAACTTGTAGTGGTTAATAATCACGACGGGATTAAAATATTTCAAGGACTATGTCCACACGAAAAAGAACTTCTAAGTTTCGGAGAAATTGACGAAGAGCTAAACATTGTATGTCCAGCACATCAATGGAAGTTTAATTCTCTGTCAGGAGAAAATAAATGTAATCCAAAAGGCAGCCTAAAAACGTTCTATTATGAAATCGTTAATGGGGATATTTTTATTGATAAAAACGAACTTTTAGATCATAAGAGGGAGATGGAAAATGCGCCTGCGCAAAGACAAATTCGTATAAAAACATTAAAAGATTTACCGGGTCCAAAAGCAATACCTGTTTTCGGAAACTCATTAAGCTTTCTTTCCAAAATGACAAAAGTGCATTTACAATACGAAGAATGGGCAAAGCAATATGGGTCTTTTTATAAGATTAATGTTAATGGTGAAGACGGAGTAGTAATTTCGGAAGCGTCTTTTATCAAGGAAATTCTAAATCAGCGACCTTATAAATACAGGCGTTTCAAAAATATCAGACCAGTATTAGAAGAGATGGATGTTCATAACCTTTTCTCAACAGAAGGAGATGAGTGGAAAAGAAGTAGAAAATACGTAACCCAGGCATTATCAAATAAAGTACTCCGATCGTTTTATCCATCGATAAAAGAAACTACTGAAGATCTCTATAATCACTGGGAGAGAACACTAGAAAAAACTTCAGAGATAGATGTGCACAAAGACATTTTTAATTACTCCTTTGATATTATATCTTATTTAGCATTTGGACAGAAAATAGGAACTGTCGGAAATGAAGAAAGCAAGATTCAGAACAATTACAAAAGAGTGATGAACATGATTCAATTTCGAATTGTGGTTCCTTTTCAATATTGGAAATTTTTTAAACTACCTAAAGATCATAAGTTAGATAATGATCTAAAAGAAATAAAGGAAGGTATTTGGAAGTATATAAATGAAGCAAAAGAAAGGATCAGATTAAATCCGGAATTAAAAGAAAACCCAACAAACTATATTGAGGCATTACTACAAGCAACAGATGATCAAGGCGTATACCTGACAGATGAAGAGATTTATCCGAGCATATTTGGTACGCTCGTAGCAGGAGAAGATACTACTGCTAATACCATATTATGGGTACTTCATTACATCACAGATTATCCCGAAGTCCAGAAAAAAATGAGGGAAGAAATAACACTTGTTTTAGGAGATGAGAAGTTTTTGCAAGTAATGGATGATTCCAATGAGTTGGAATATGTAAATGCAGTTATTTATGAGGTGATGAGGTTAAAACCAGTAATTCCTGTTATAGCCTTAACTACAAATGAAGACTGTGTTATTGGAGAATATGAAATACAAAAAGATACAGACGTGTTTCTGTTATCGCACTACAGAGATCAGGAAAGTTGCCCTTTTTTAAAAAGAGAAGCATTTGACCCGGAGCGTTGGGTAGAAAGTAAGAGTATAACATTTCATACCAATCAAAGTAATCTTATTCCTTTTGGACTTGGAAAAAGGATATGTCCGGGAAAATCATTGGCAATGGTAGAAATGAAAACCATTTTGTGTATGATTTTAAAAAATTATGAAATAAGTAAATCAGACAAAGAAAATAAGGTAGAAGATCATTTTAATACAACGCTGGGACCGAGTAAATTCAGTATAAAAATAGGGCGTATAAATGCGCCGGTTGCGGTGGTATAAAAGCGAATCATTTGAATTATAAACTAAAGCCTTAGATTTTTTAAAAACTATAAAATGGATAATAAAACGGCAATTATATTAGGAGGAGGTATTTCTGGATTATTGGTTTCAAAAGTACTCAGTAAAAAGTATGAAAAAGTAATCATCATCGAAAAAGACAAACTGGAAGATAAACCAGAAGTACGACAAGGACAATCTCATGCAGGACAGTTTCATGTGTTGCTGCTTAGAGGCTTAAATACCTTAGAACACTATTTTAAGGGGATTACAGGAGAGCTAAAAGATAGTGGCGCGGTAGAGTTAGATCTGGGAAATGGTGCTTACTGGTATTCTTATGGAGGAGTAAAACAAAACAAGATTACAGGTATAAACACCTTATTATCGAGCAGAAAAATAATTGACTATACACTTCGAAAAAGGGTAGAGAAAATACCTAATGTTCAAATAGTAGATAAAACCAAATATATTGATCTTATTGAAGAAAACGGAACAATTAAAGGCGTGAAAGTTAAAGGGATAGATACTGAAGAGTACGAAATAAAATCAGATTTGGTTATTGATGCAACCGGAAGAGGTTCCTTAACGCCTAAGTGGTTAGAGAATAACAATTTCTCAAAAGTAGAAGAGGAGAGAACCGTCGTTAATATTACCTACAAAACAGCTATATACAACAGCCCCAAAGGAGGACTTCAGGACGGAAAGATGCTGATGTACTCGCCAACATCTCCCGAAAAAATAGGAGTAGTGATACAACCTATTGAAAATAATCAAAACTTGGTTTGTGTAGCGGGTTGGCATAAAGAAGATCCTCCGACTGATGAAGATTTACTTGAATTCCTTAAACAATTACCGGATGAAAGATTTTATAAAGTATTATCTGCATGCAATAAAGAGAGCGATTTTGTAACCTACAAGGTTCCTTATTGTTTAAGGAGATATTTTGAAAAATTAGCTGATTTCCCTAAAGGATTCCTTCCGATAGGTGATGTGTTTTGTAATTTGAATCCGGCACACGGACAAGGTATAACCTCAGCTTGTTTGCAAGTAGAAATTTTAGAGAAGCTAATACAGAAACATGATCCGGCAAATATGTCTGCAATCTATTTTAAAAAAATAGTTAAGGTTTTAGATGAGTGTTGGAGTGCCTCAGCTTATGAAAATTTCAGATACGAGGAAACTATAGGTATAAAACCTAAAGCACTAAACCTTGTTAATAAATATATGGTAGCAATTCATAAAGCAGCCAATAAGGATGCATCAGTATATGCTGAGCTGGTAAAGGTTTCTGTTATGATAAAACCTGCAATGAATTTATTTTCTCCTCCTTTTATGTGGAAAGTATTCGCGGCTAATATGCGTAAATAGTTTTTTTATTAATTAAAACCAAGGAAGAACCAATGAAAGCAATAATGTTTCCAGGACAAGGAGCCCAATACAAAGGAATGGGGAAGGACCTTTTTGAGAAGTATAAAGACAAAATGGAAATAGCCTCAAATATCCTCGGATATGACCTAGAAGAATTATGTCTCAAAGATCCAAAAAAAGAACTTAACAAAACAGAATTTACCCAACCTGCTTTGTTTGTTGTTAATGCATTAAAGTACGAGGAACAATTTGCTTCAACCCAAGCAAATTATTTTATCGGTCATAGTTTAGGTGAATATAATGCTTTATTGGCAGCAGGAGCATTTGATTTTGAAACAGGAGTACGAATTGTACAAAAGAGAGGAGCTTTGATGGGAGAAGCTTCCGGGGGAGCTATGGCAGCTGTTTTAGGATTAGATGAAATTGCTTTAAAAGAAAAACTGGAAGAAGGAGGACATCATGCTATAGATATTGCTAATTTCAATACGCCTGCACAAGTAGTAGTATCTGGTCCTGAAGCTGCAATCAATCAGTTGGTAAAAGATTTTGATCAGCAAAATATAAAAATTATTCAATTGCTGGTTACAGCACCATTTCACTCCAGATATATGCAAAGCGCAGTAGAAGAGTTTAATAATTTTATTCATAAGCTAGAATTCAATAAGCTCAAAGTTCCGGTAGTTTCTAATGTTACGGCTAGAAGTTATAACCAGCATCAAATTAAAGATTTACTGAGTAAGCAAATTGCAAGTTCGGTGCAATGGGTAGATTCTATCCGTTATCTGATGGGGAAGAATGTTAAAGAATTCGAAGAAGTAGGAGGAGATAGATTAACCAAAATGGTTGAGCAAATTCAAAGCAATTGTACGCCCATCTATGAAGAAATAAAGATAGGAAGGGGAATCTTTAATAGCGAAAAGCAAGTAGAGAAAGAAACAACAGAAACAACCATCAACCATAGAATAAATACATTAGGAAGTAGCACATTTTGTAAAAGATACGACACCTCTTATGCCTATGTAGCAGGAGGTCTCCATATGGGAATAGCTTCTGTAGAGATGGTAAAAAAAATGGCGAATTCTGAGATGTTAGGTTTTTTGGGAACCAAAGGGCGCACCATAAAAGAAATTAATAATGATATAGAAAAGCTTCAGGAACAAGTAACAAAAGAAAGACCTTTTGGAGTTAATTTATATCACAATATTCTTGAACCCAATAAAGAAATTGAATTAGTTAATAAGTTGTTAGACAATGGGATTACAATAATTGAAGCAGGAGGATTTAGCCAAATCACCCTGGCATTGGCCTATTTTAGGACGGTTGGATTAGTAAGGAAAAAGGATCAGAGTATAAAATGTAAAAACCAAATCATAGCCAAAATATCGCGACCAGAAGTAGCAGAAGGTTTTATGAAACCAGTTCCTGAAAGACTTATTAAAAGGTTGTTGGACAAAGAATGGATTACACAAGATCAAGCAGAAATGGCAAGAGAAATTCCTTTAAGTGGTGATATCTGTATTGAAGCAGACCCGGGAGGCGTTACGCATAGAAGCGCTGCATTTGTTTTGTTTCCTTCTATAAAAAGTTTACGCAACCAAATACAACAGCAATATGAGTATAAAGAACCCATACATCTGGGAATTTCCGGAGGAATAGGAACACCGGAAGCGGCTGTTAGTGCTTTTGTCATGGAAGCCGATTTTGTACTTACAGGTTCAATTAATCAGTGTACTGTAGAATCTTGTTTAAGTCCTATAGCCAAAGAGTTATTGCAAAATAGTGATGTACAAGATACAGCCTACATCCCGGACGAAGAACTATTTGAGATCGGTATACAAGCTCAGGTATTAAAGAAGGGAGTTCTCTTTGCAACACGTGCCAAAAAACTATACGAGTTGTACCAACGATATGATAGTTTAGAGGCAATACCTGATGATGTAAGGGAGCAATTAGTGCTTAAATACTTCAAGAAAACTTTGCCTGAAGTATGGAAAACGATCAAGCAAGAGTTTATACAAAGAGGTGAAATATCACAAATAGAGAGTATAGAAGAAAGACCTAAGAAAAAGATGGCTACTCTATTTAAGTATTATCTAAGGCTAGCAAGTCAATATGCATTGGATGGAATCACAGAGGAACAAGGTAATTTTCAAATACAAAGCGGAGCAGCTTTAGGAGCATTTAATCAATGGGTAAAAGGAACTCCATTAGAAGCATGGCAAAATAGACATGTAGATGAAATAGGCATAAAAATTATGGAAGCTGCAGAAAAACTAATGAAGAATAAATTCACGTTGGCCGAAGTATAATTACGAAGTAAAAACAGTAAAAGAGTAAGAGTATGAATACCAAAAGAGAACATGCAGTAGTAATCGGAGGGAGTATGGCTGGTTTAGTTACAGCAAGAGTATTAAGCAAACATTTTAGAAATGTAACCATTATAGAAAAAGATAAAGTAAATGATAAACCAGAGACGAGAAAAGGACAACCTCAAACCAGGCACATTCATTTGGTATTAGCCCAGGCAATGAATATACTCTTGGGGTATTTTCCTTCGCTAAAAAAAGAATTAATAGAAGCCGGGGCATTAGAACTGGATGTATGTAATGATTATAATTGGTATTCTTACGGAGGATATAAGAAAAAAGGAGTTACAGGAATTACAGCCCTTACTATGACAAGGGAACTTCTGGAATATCATGTAAAAAAGCATGTTTTGAGCATCGGGAATATTACGATTCTAGATGAAACCAAAGCGTTAGAAATGAAAATGAAAGATGAAAATGTCTACGCCTTAGTATTAGAAAAAGCAGGAGAAAAACAGCTTATAAATACCGATTTTGTAGTAGACGCATCAGGAAGAGGAACCAGAGCTTATAAATGGTTAGAGCAGCATGGATATGCGACACCGGAAGAAACTAAGATCAAGATTGATATAATGTACGTAACAATATTATTGGAGCGCAAAGAAATACCTCAAGGAAAAAAAGCAGAAGTAATTAGCTACACTCCGGATGCACCAAACGAAAAATTAGGAGCTGTACTTATGCCTATTGAAGAGAATAGATGGGTACTTACGCTAATAGGAATGAGAGGAGTTGAACCACCCCAAAATGATGAGGAATTATTAAAATTCTTAAAAGGACTTCCTATTTCAGGATTATATGATACTGTATCAGAAGCTAAGAGACTTACAGATTTTCTAGTATTTAAATGCCCACATAGTATAAGAAGACATTATGAAAAACTAAAAAAATTCCCGGGCTCTTATGTTGTTTTAGGAGATGCAGTTTCAAACTTCAACCCTATGTATGCGCAAGGAATGGCATCCTCTATATGCCAGGCCAAAGTTTTAGACGAAGTACTGACAATTATTCCAGCAAATGATAAAGTATTTAAGCCTCATATAAAAAAAGTAAATGCCGTAATAGAAGATTTTTGGACTGCGGGTTCTTATGAAGATTTTAAATATCCTGAAACAGAAGGAGAAAAACCTGTTGGACTAAAAATGGTTAATGGATACATGAAAGCTTTGCAAAAAGCAGCCAATAAAGACACAGAATTATTTAAAGAAATATTAGAAGTAGCGGGATATCTTAAATCAGGAAAAACACTATTTAGACCCAAAATTATGTGGAAAGTATTTAAAACAAATTTATAATTAAAATAAAAAACAAGAATATGAAAAATCAAATAATAGAGCAAATCAGAGAAAATTTACTTGAGATTATTCCAGAACTGGAAGGAAAAATAATATCTAATGATGAGAAACTATCAGATATTGGAGCAAATTCTATCGATAGAGCAGAATTAATCGCATTGACATTAGAACAATTAGAGAAAGAAATTCCTAGAATAGAATTAGCAGGAGCACAAACCATAAATGAATTAGCAGAATTGATTGCTGAAAAATAAAAACACCTGCGTTGCTATGAGTACAGATCAAATACATAAAGCTTGTGTAACAGGAATGGGAGTCGTTACTCCAGTAGGAATAGGAATTCCCGCTTTTACAGAGGCTTTAAAAAACGGAAAATCGAATTTTGCTATAAAGGAGTATGTTATAGAAGATAGAACCTTTAAATACGTATATGGGAAAGTAGAAGATTTTGATCTAAAAAAAAACATATCAGATAGTGAGTTTGAGGAGTATTGGAAACTTAAAGTTAAACGTTTACGGGATATTTCATTAAGTACTGCTTATGGAACATTTTGTGCTCTGGAAGCTTGGCATCAAGCCAAGCTTCCGTCAACGATAGATAAAAGTAAAATAGCTATAGTTGTAGCAGGCAGCAATACACAACAGCAGCATTGTCAGGATATCAGAGAAACGTACAAAAATAAAATGCAATTCATGAAACCTTCCTATGGATTCAATTTTTTGGATAGTGATATGATAGGTGTAGCATCAGAATTATTTGAGATTACAGGAGAAGGATTTACAGTTGGAGCAGCCAGTGCCAGTGGAAACATGGGAATCATTCAAGCTTGCAGACTTATAGAAACTCAAGCATATGATGTTGTTATGGTAATTGCTCCTATGATGGATTTATCCGTTTATGAATATCAAGGATTTTCGGCTTTGGGAGCTATGCAGCCAGTAGCATCAGAGACAGCGGAAATTCCCCTGTACAAACCTTTTGATATCAATCATTCAGGATTTGTATACGGACAAAATGCTGGAGCAATTATTTTAGAATCAAAGCAGCATGCGCAGCAAAGAAAAGCAAAAGTGTTTGGAACGATATCAGGCTATGGAGTGACACTAGATGCCAATAGAAACCCAAATCCTTCAGTAGATGGAGAACAAAAGGCTATAGCTAAAGCGATGCAAAAAGCAGGTATTCTGGCAGAACAAATCGATTACATTAATGCGCATGGCACAGGGGCAAAACTGGGAGATCATACAGAGATTGAAGCTTTGATTAATCTGGAACTCAGAAACAAACCGATAAACAGCACAAAATCACTAATTGGTCATGGTATCACAGCAGCAGGAACTGTTGAAGCTATTGCGAGTCTGATACAAATGAATGGAAATTTTGTGCACGAAAATCTTAATTTAGAAACACCGATAGATTACCCTATGGACTGGATACAAAGTTATAGAGAGGCCCATTCAATACAATACGCATTAAGTAATAGTTTTGGTTTTGGAGGTATCAATACAGCTATTATTCTAGAAGCATAACCAATATAGAATCAGAAAAAAATATGAGAGCAGGAATAGAAGCTATAAATATATATTGTGGATCAGCAGTCATAGACGTTGCTGAATTAGCAAAACATCGACAATTAAACACCGAGCGATTTGAGAATTTGTTAATGAAAGAGAAAACAGTGCCAATGCCCTATGAAGATCCGATCTCTAATGGGGTTAATGCAGCAAAACCCTTATTGGATGCATTGACAGATGAAGAAATAGAAAGCATAGATATGTTGATCACTTGTTCAGAATCAGGTATTGATTTTGGAAAGTCGATGAGTACGTACATACATGATTATTTAAAATTGAGTCGAAATTGCAGATTGTTCGAGCTCAAAAATGCCTGTTATTCCGGAACGGCAGGTCTTCAGATGGCTATTAATTTTATCCTTTCGGGTACCGCTGTGGGTAGAAAAGTTTTAGTCATCGCTACAGATATTATGAGGATGAGTACAGTAGAAGGAGGAGCCATGGAAATGTCTTTTGTAGAGCCTTCATCCGGATCCGGAGCTGTAGCCATGCTGATTAGTGATCAACCAAAAATATTTGAAATAGACAAAGGAGCCAGCGGTTATTACGGTTATGAGGTTATGGATACTTGCAGACCCGTTGCAGACAAAGAAGCGGGAGACTCAGATTTATCTTTATTATCTTATCTGGATTGCTGCGAAAACAGCTTTAAAGAATACCAAAAGAGAGTTGATGATATAGATTATCAGGATAGTTTTCAATACTTAGTCTTTCATACACCATTTGGAGGAATGGTAAAAGGGGCACACCGAACCAATATGCGAAAATTCAAAAAGGCAAAACCGGATCAGATCGAAGAAGATTTCCAAGGACGTGTAGCTCCTTCTTTAGAATATTGTCAGAGAGTTGGAAACATTATGGGAGCAACAACTTATTTGGCATTAGTAAGCATGATTGAAAAAGGAAATTTTGAAACCCCAAAAAGAGTTGGCATATTTTCATATGGATCAGGATGCTGTTCCGAGTTTTTTAGTGGAGTGATACATCCTCAAAGTCAAATGTTAATTTCACCTTTGGCTATAGAAGAACATTTAGACGAACGAGTGGTATTATCTATGGAAGAATACGAAAGTACTTTTGCTGTTAACTCACAAATCAAATTCGGAACCAGAGATTACAAAATAGACACCACATTATATCCGGAACCCTTCAGTAAAGTAAAAGGAAAAAAGAAACTGATCTTTTCAGAAATTAAAAATTATCACAGAATTTACGAATGGGTATGATAGAGGTCAATAATAATTACAGCACCATTTTGGTAAGGCAACAACGAGAGGTTCTCCATATTCAGCTCAATAGACCCGAACAGCATAATAGTATTAATGCCTTGATGGCAAATGAACTTTTGGAGGTTTTGAAAGAGGTTAAACAAAACACAAAAGTAAAAATCATAGTACTATCCGGTAATGAAAATCAATTCTGTACCGGAATGGATTTTGAAGCGGTGGCAAATCAGCAGAAGGAAGCTTTAATGAATCAACAACCGGATCAATATTACAATGTTTTGAAAGCGATTAGCGAAATTGATAAGGTGGTAATAGCAAAAGTTGAAGGTAAAGTAAATGCAGGAGGAATAGGATTAGTTGCAGCTAGTGATATAGTACTGGCAAATAGTCAGGCAACTTTTGGTCTATCTGAAGCCTTATTTGGATTGTTACCCGCTTGTGTAATGCCTTTTTTGATGCAAAGAACTGGTCCGCAGAAAGCCAAATGGCTGACATTAATTACACTTGGAATATCGGCAGAACGAGCTTATGAAATAGGTCTGGTAGATGAAGTGACAGATGAAATTGATAATCTGCTAAGGAAAAATATACTAAGGCTTAGTCGATTAGAAACGAATACAATTCAGGAAATTAAATCTTATACGGCAAAACTCTGGATTATAAAGGAGGATACCAAAACAATAGCAGTTAATAAATTACAGACACTAATGGAGTCTGAAGCGGTACAGAAGAATATAAAGAACTTTATTGAGAAAGGAGAATATCCATGGGAGAGGTAGTAAACATTACAGAAATCACAGAAGAAATTGTGCAAATTACGATGCAAGATAAAGTGTCAAGAAATACATTTTCTAAAGAACTAATGCAAGGGTTAAAACAGGCTTTTGCAATTGTAAACCAAAATAAAGCGTATAAAGTAGTAATTCTAATAGGTTACGATAGCTATTTTTCTTGCGGAGGAACCCCGGACGAGTTACAACAAATATATGATGGAAAGTTGAAATTTACGGAATTAGATTTTTTTACAGCGCCAATTGATTGCGAAATTCCTGTAATTGCTGCCATGCAAGGACACGCAATTGGAGGAGGACTTGTTTTCGGATGTTATGCAGATTTTCAAATTTTAGGAAAGGAAAATATATATACTGCAAATTTTATGAAATACGGATTCACTCCGGGTATGGGAGCAACTTACATGGTGCCACTGCGTTTTGGTTCCTCTTTAGGCAGCGAAATGCTTTTTACAGCCGAAAGTTATAGGGGAGGAGAATTGCAGGAACGAGGAGTCTCTTTACTCGTAGTTCCAAAAAAAGAAGTTCGTACAGAGGCAATAGCATTAGCAAAGAAATTAGCTGAGAAGCCAAGACTTTCATTAGTGACGCTAAAAAAACATATGACATCAAAAATCAAGAGGAGTTTAAAGGATATATTTGAGCAAGAATTAGAAATGCATAAAATAACTTTTCATCAACCACAGGTTAAAGAAAATATAAAAGCTTTGTTCGAGAGGTAAACATTAGTAATCTTACACAAGATATGAAAAAGTATAAAGTTGTCTTTTTATTTTCTGGCCAGGGTAGTCAGTATCGTAATATGGGAAAAAGCCTATTCATGGACCATGCTGTTTTTAGATCAAGCATGGAGGAAAGTGATCTGATTTTTCAGAAATATTTGAATAGATCTCTTGTGCATGAACTATATGGTAAAGATGACTCAGATTTTGATGAGCTGCTAATCACCCATCCTGCTATCGTGGCAATTGAGATTGCTATGATAGAGGTAATGAAGTCTTACAATATTTTTCCGGATTATGTTTTCGGCCAAAGTCTTGGTGAGTTTGCTGCTGGTGTTGCCAGTGGTATTTGGTCTGCATCAACAGCTATAAAAGTAGCTATGGAACAGGCCAAATCTTTAACAAGGAGTAATCTGGAAGGAGGTATGCTTACTGTTATAAACGCAGAGACACATCATAAATTTAAAATATATGAACAATACAACTTGTACCTGGCCATCGATAATTTTAAGGGAAGTTATACGGTCTCCGGGACAACAGCAAATTTGGATCAATATCAAAAAATCTTAAAGGAAGAAGAGATAATGCATAAACGTATTTCGGTAACTGTTCCTTTTCATTCTCCTCTCCTTAAGGAAGGTTTACATGAT
This sequence comes from Flavobacterium sp. ABG, assembly GCF_001027725.1. Taxonomy (NCBI): domain Bacteria; kingdom Pseudomonadati; phylum Bacteroidota; class Flavobacteriia; order Flavobacteriales; family Flavobacteriaceae; genus Flavobacterium; species Flavobacterium sp. ABG. Next base: position 59,022 of record NZ_LEKS01000015.1, on the reverse strand, counting down.
TTTTCGTATTATATGCAACAAGGGATTGATTTGGTTCCACCTAAGACACATTATTTGTCTGGCGTGACATCAGATCTTTTAAAAGAAATTGATGCCGAGTATTATAGTCAAGTGGTAAGTTCTTATTCCAGTCATAGTAAAACAATTGACTTTTTGGAACAACTCGGACCGTGTTTCTATATCGACCTGGGACCTTCGGGTACTAGTGCTACTTTTACTAAATATTCCATACTAAAAACATCTGAGTCCAGCATACAGCCTATTTTATCCCCTTTTGGAAATGAGCTTAAGCAATTAGAAAAAGTAAAAAGTTTAATTTCTAATCACTCTTCCTATGTTATATGAAGGTATTATAAGATTGGTAAGAGAAAACTCGGAACATATAGCGGGATATACCATTGTAAAAAAAGAATTAACCGATTTAAATGGATATTTAGAAGTTTTACATCCGGATGAGATCACCTATTTAAATGCTCTAAAATTCAATAGACGAAAATCTAGTTATTTGTTAGGTCGCATTAGTGCGAAGAGTGCTTTAGGCAAAATTATTCCGACAAATACCGTTATGAGTTCTTTTAAAGTAGGTTTCGGTGTTTTTCAATTCCCGGTCATAGAGCAACTGTCTTGTTCTGGTTTTCAGGTATCTATTACGCACTGTGATGCTATTGGTATTTCCATAGCTTACCCGGAAGCTCATCCTATAGGGGTGGATATTGAAAAAATTAATCCGGAAAAAGTTGATTCTATGATGAATATGTTTACTCAGCAAGAAATAACTTTAGCAAATTCATATCTGAATGATAAGGCTTCAGCCTATACATTGCTTTGGACTGTAAAAGAAAGCCTGTCTAAAATCTTAAAGACAGGAATGATGATTGATTTCAACTATTTGGAATTAGATTCCCTTGATTACAAAAATGGATTATATAGTGCAAGTTTTAAGAATTTTAGGCAATACAAATCATTTTCTATAGTTCTGGACTCTTATATTGTTTCCATTACTTGTCCCAAACGTACCGATATAGATTTAACTAATTTTGCTAAACATTTAACGCATCTAAATTTACAATCCTGATGATTTATGTGCAACTTTTTGAGGTTACTAATGGTGTTTTTAAGAATCAATGCTATCTGGTCCATAATCAATACGAAGGTGTTTTGATTGATCCGGCTTGGGATTACGAGCTGATCACTAATTATATAGAAGAAAATGGAATTTTATTAAAGGGTGTATTGCTTACTCATGGCCACTTAGATCATATAGATCTGGCAGGAAAATTTTCTAAAGAAAAAAATGTTCCTGTGTGGAGCTCCGATATAGATGCAATTACTTTTCGATTAACATATTCTAAATTGCAATTGGTTTCTCACTTGAAAAACTTTAAAATAGGTACAATCGAAATAACTCCAATTCTTACTCCTGGGCATACTTCAGGCAGTGTTTGTTACTTAATTGATAATCATGTGTTTTCTGGAGATACTGTTTTTATTGAAGGTGTTGGAGTTTGTTCTGAAGATGGTGCGGCATCTTTATATGATTCCGTTCAATTCTTGAAAAATTATCTGCCTGAGCACTCCCTGTTTTGGCCTGGTCATTCATATGGTGAAGCACCGGGAAAATCAATTTCTTATCTAATGATATACAATATTTACTTTCAGTTCATTTCGAAAAAATCTTTCATTGCTTTTCGGACTCGAAAAAATCAACATAAAATATTGGAGTGGACTTTTAATAAGAAAATAGATGATCGATTCTCTAGATGATATTGCATAAAATGCTCTTTTGTAGTGTTTTAGTTATTGTTGTTTTGTGAAACCTACTTCCCAATACAAAAATTAGCAAAAATATTCCCCAACAATTCATCATTAGAAACCTGACCCGTAATAAGCCCAAATTGGTACAAAGCTTCGCGGATGTCAAGTGCCATAAGGTCGCTTGAAAGATTCGTTTCGAGACCAAATTTTACTTTTTGTATTTCATCTAATGCTTTTAATAAGGAATCGTAATGTCTTGTATTGGTAACGATTGTTTCGTTGTTTCTAAGTGCCCCGTTCCGGAGTAAATTGACCACCAAGTTTTGTGGTTAATTAACGATTAAAAACTATTCATTTTTTCATGTTGTTAGAACCATACATTCGTTAAAAATATACGGATTATGGCAAACAAAATAACAGACATGAGTAAAATTAGAAAAGTAATTAAATTCTATTGAAATGGAAGAAAGAGTAAGGAGTCTGTCGCATCTGATAATAACTTTTATCTTTAGAATTTTAAATCCATTAAAAAATGTATACTTAAAGGTCATTGTTGTTCAAAATCCATAATTCTGCAAGCAGTATATTTTAAATTAAGATTTGCAGTATGAAAAAAAGCGACGCAGAATACCTTCCACGTCGTTCCATTCATTTCTATAGAATTGATTTAGATACCTTCCACCATCAAACGAGTGTCTGGTAAATTTTTCAATGGCTGTATTTTAACCTCTGGTTTTGCCATTCTCGAAATTGCATTTAATGCGGCTGCAATAGCGCCTTCTTGCCAACCAGGAAGGGAGGAAATTTGATCACCAACAATAAAAAAGTTAGCATTGCTCGCATTTTTTGTTTTCGGATCTATAATTCCAGATCCTTGTGCAATAGCGTTAAATTGTTTCGTTGAATAGTTCGCATCTCCAACGGATTGCCAATATGCCCAGCCCCCCTTAATATTTGGCATATTTTGCCAAGCTATAGCAACGCCTTCTCCCAAGCCTTCGGCAAATTTCTTACCGAATTTACTGGCATCATTTCGTGCTTTGGTAAGTCGCTCATCAACGGGTAATTTTCCCCAATCGTGTGCTATTTTATCAAAATTATAAGCGCCTGTGAGCACGCCTTTTTCGTCTTGATATGCCGTAGATGGATACCAAATTTGTTGAATTTCATTGTCTGTCCAAGAGATTCCTCCAAAAATAGGTACAACTCCTACTTCAGATTTTTCAACTCCCATTGTCTTGAGATTTATTGGGCTTCCTTGCCATAAATATCGATTTGCTTGCCAGCCCACTTTGGAGGTACAGGCTAAAAAACGCGGAACGTATCCGTCTTTTCGCGGTTTATAACCTGGAGCTTGTGTTGGTTCAAATTGTGCCACAAAAACGGCTTCTAATGCATCTTTAAATTCAGGTTCAAGTCCCGATTTTAGGAGATCAGAATCTAGAATGTTTTTCAAAAAAGGCATCGCAAGGTTGCAAACACAATAATCAGCTTCGTAATAGATCGGTTCTTCTGTTCCAACTTGTCCAACCGAAATGATGTACTTTTCTTTAGTTGAGTCCCATTTTATTTTTTTTACAGGACTATTCAAAAGAATATTTCCTCCCAAAGCTGCCACTTGTTGAGCAAAAGCGTGTTGCACCTGATCCATTCCTCCAACGGGTTGAAATAAAGTAGGTTGCCAAAGAAAATCTATAGGTTGATAGAATTTTGTGCCTTCCCAAAATTTTGATTCGAGCAATTTATCAAAACTCAAAACATCGGCTACAATTCCAGCCGCAACACCAGGTAAAACTTCATATCCAGCGCGTGTTTTTCCATCCTCGAAGCCAGGTGATCCAGCCGTTGCGCTATAGGTTCCATCTACATCAAGCTCTCCGAAACTGATCATCAAACTTTGTAATTCTTCAACGCGTGTTTTAAGATTACTTTCACTAATTCCTACTTTTGAATTACGAAGTAATTCTTCCGCATTTTTGTATACCATGTGCGCCAACCAACCTCTTGTATTATGATCCAAACGACGGTAAACCATAGGTTTACCTCCAAAACTTTCGTTCTTTTGAACCAAATTAGATTCAGAGTTCATCACATATATTTCAACGTCTACCGAAAAACGTTTTAAGTAAGAAAGGAGTCGTTTGTGACTGCTTGGAATACGACCAGGGCCTGCATTAAGGTAAGGTTCTGAGTCTCCCACCGGGCGTTTAAATCGAACAACTTGCGGTTCTCCTGGTTTCGAATCGAACAAATCACTGTTTGCATCTTCGATGAGTGTATCCCCTGTGCGTAAGCTCATGCAGCGTCCTCCCGTTTTATGAGATGCTTCCAGAATGGTTACTTTTGCACCTGATTCTTGAGCGAGTAGTTCATACGCGGTGGTAAGTCCGCCAACACCAGACCCGATGATTATAACCTCCTTTCCTTCTAGTTGATTTGGACTAAGTTTAATCGCTTGATTGGTAATCGTGTCTTGCATTTTTGTTGCTTTAACCAATGCGGCGAATGCAATTGATCTCGGATTGTTTTTTAAAAATTCCTGACGACTTTTGTACTGTCCCATTTTATATAAATTTTATGTTAAAAAATAAAAAATTTGATTTCTATGGTATTCGTATTTTCTTTGGGATAATCTCGAAAATGCTTTCTAGCTCTAGATTTTATTTTCCGAAATGAAATTAATGATTGAAAATAAAAAAAAAGAAAAAGATGTCATTAGTGAAGGTTTTTCTGTCGTGAATGGATGTTTTTTTGTTGTGAATAAAATTGATTTATTCCAATAAAATAAATTACTTAAGGTTATTGTATGAATGCGGCTTTATAAAGAAGATTAAAATATAAAAAAGTAAAGGGAGCTAGCTGGAGAATGAACGAAACTTATATAAAAATTAAAGGTATTTGGTGCTATTTATATAGGGTAGTCGATAAATTGGATAACACAGTAGATTTTCTTCTTAATAAATGAAGGCAAAGAATGAGTGCCCAGTGATTTCTAACTAGGGAAATAAATAATAACTGCAGACCCAGGTTAATAAATATAGATAAAAGCAGCTCGAACACTAGCGCTATAAGAGTTTACAATAAACGCTCTTTTTCGAATATCAAGATTAGACAATGTAAATATCTGAACAATATAGTTGAACAAGATCATCGCTTTATTAAGTGGAGAATACAAAATAGTTTGGGTTTCAAAAGTTTTGAATCTGCCAAAAGAACCTTAGGTGGAATTGAAGTTATACATATGTTGAGAAAGAATCAGATGCTTAGGCCAGGCACAAGTATGTTTAAATCATTTTGTAAATTGGCAGCATAATTTTCAGATCTGAAATTTCTTTCTGTTTTATATGGCAGATGCGACAGAACCAAAATGCCGTTTTATAGCATTTTAACTGGGACTCTTTGTTTTATTTTGTGATGTTTTATGAAACCTACTTCCCAATACAAAAATTAGCAAAAATATTCCCCAACAATTCATCATTAGAAACCTGACCCGTAATAAGTCCAAATTGATACAAAGCTTCGCGAATGTCAAGTGCCATAAGATCACTTGAAAGATTCGTTTCAAGACCAAATTTTACTTTTTGTATTTCATCTAATGCTTTTAGTAAAGAATCGTAATGTCTTGTATTGGTAACAATTGTTTCATTGTTTCTAAGGGCTCCGGTATTTACGAAAGAAAGCAATTCATCCTTTAAATCATCCACACCAATTTTCTCTTTTGCGGAGATTAGTAAAAGTTTGGCGTTTAAATTTTCGAGTTTATCGGTGATGTTTGAAACTTCATCAGCAGATAAAATATCTTTTTTATTAACAACAATCAGCAATGGTTTTAAAGGATATTTATTCTTGATTTGCTCAATTTCCGAAACAAACTCCGAACTTGAAACCTGAAACTTTAAACCATCAAACAAATAAATCACAACCTGTGCCTGCTCAATTTTTTCAAAGGTTTTTTTGATTCCAATGCTTTCCACAACATCTTTTGTTTCGCGGATTCCCGCTGTGTCTATGAATCTAAATCCGATTCCACCAATTACCAATTCGTCCTCAATAGTATCACGTGTAGTTCCGGCAATGTCAGAAACAATGGCGCGTTCTTCGTTTAATAAGGCATTTAGTAAAGTCGATTTTCCAACGTTGGGTTCTCCAACGATCGCTACCGGAATCCCATTTTTGATGACATTTCCAACGGCAAACGAATCAATTAAACGTTTTAAAACAAACTCGATTCGGTTCAGTAGTTCATGAAACTGACTTCTGTCTGCAAATTCTACGTCTTCTTCAGCAAAGTCCAATTCCAATTCAATTAGGGAAGCGAAGTTTAAAAGCTCTTCGCGCAATTTGGCTATTTCATTGCTAAAACCACCACGCATTTGTTGCATGGCAATTTGATGTGAAGCTTCATTGTCTGATGAAATCAAATCGGCAACAGCTTCTGCCTGTGATAAATCCAGTTTTCCGTTTAAGAAGGCTCTAAGGGTAAATTCACCCGCATCGGCCATTCTACAGCCTTTTCTTAACAACAACTGAATAATTTGCTGCTGAATATAAGTAGACCCGTGACAGGAGATTTCTATAGTGTTTTCGCCGGTATACGAGTTCGGTCCTTTAAAAACAGAAACCAAAACTTCGTCAAGCGTTTTCGACCCGTCGACGATATGACCTAAATGTAAGGTATGAGTTTTTTGTTTGGTTAAATCCTTGTTTTTGATGGATTTAAAGACGCTGTCTCCGATCGTTATAGCGTCGGAACCTGAAATTCGAATTATGGCAATTGCTCCGGCTCCTGAAGGAGTAGCCAATGCAACTATAGAATCTTGATTTATCATGCTGCAAAGGTATAAAAAAAGCCTCAAAAATCACGAACCCGGAGTTCGTTGTCTGGTGTGTATTTACAGCTTACTTTTATTGTTTGTATTCCTACATGTTAAAATTAATTGTACCTAACAGATTATTTATTTGTTTTTGTAGAATGTTAAATTACTGATAATTGTCAGGTTAATTTCTTTTTAGAATGATTAAATTTGAGAAAACAACTTCTAAATCTCAAACAAAATGAAAAAGATATTATTTCCCACAGATTTTTCTGAGGCCGCAACAAATGCTTTTGTTCATGCCTTAGAGTTTGCTAAGATTGTAAATGCCGAGCTTATTTTGTTGCATACCTTTGAGATTCCGGTTTACGACAGTCAATTTTTTCCGGAAAATTATGCCGCAATTTACAGTTCGGTAGAATTAGCCAAATTTGAAATGTTTAAAAATGAAATTCCAAAGCTAAGAGCTATAGCTGAAGAACGAAAATTAGGGAACATCGTAATAAAACACCGTTTAATGGATGGTGACTTACTGTATAACCTCAAAAATGCCGTCGAAGAAGATAAAGTTGATTTTGTAATTATGGGAACATCAGGAGCTTCCGACTGGACAAAATTTTTCCTTGGTTCTAATACCAGTTCTGTAATTTCAGGAGTGGAAGTGCCGGTTTTATGTGTGCCGGTTGATGCTAAGTTCAAAAAAATTAAAGTAATTGGCTTTACAACCCGTTATCGTGAAAAAGACAAAAAAGAGTTGAAAAAAGTACTCGAAATCGCGAAGAAAACAGATGCTAAAGTCAAAAGTTTATACGTGAGAACTTCAAGTTCAGATGTCCCTGAAGCAACAGTTAAAGAATGGGAGAAAGAGTTTGCAAATGAAAATGTAGAGTTTTTAGTTTTGCCAAGTGATGAAGTAAAAGAAACAATTCTTGATTTTGTGCTTTACAAAGAAGTCGATATTCTTTCTATGATCACACACAAACGTTCTTTTTTTGAAAGTCTTTTTGACTCCAGTTTCACTAAAAAATTATCCAAACAAGTGCCTGTGCCCGTTTTGGTTATGCACGAAGATTAAATTACTATAAATTCAGAACGTTTATTTTGTTATGGAAAACCTATATTTGTGTTCCATCAAATAAACAAAATGAATTCATATCAAAATAAAGTCGTTCAGTATACGGAACTTTTAAAAAAAATCAATAAAAGATACAACAGCATTAGTATTTCACGTCTTTTAAGCGTTTTTCTTTGTCTATTTTTATTGTTTTATTATATCAAGACAAACGAGATTAGCTACGTTGCTTTTGCTTTTCTGTCTTTTGTTGGTTTTATTTTTTTGATGAGAATCCACTCAAAGTTATCTTTCGAAAAGCAGCTTGCAACCGCGATACTGAAGATTAACGAAAATGAAATTGCCTTTTTGAAAAGAGAAAAATTGCCTTTTGAAAACGGAATTGAATTTAATGACTTTCACCACCCTTATGCATACGATCTGGATATCTTTGGAGAACATTCTTTGTTTCAAAGTTTAAACAGAACAGCCACTTTTGTTGGAAAAAAAACGCTTGCGAATCAGTTATTGGAGGTACTTCCTAATACAACCATTTTAGAGAATCAGGAAGCAATAAACGAATTAAAATCCAAGCTGGATTGGAGGCAAGACTTCCTGGCTTTAGCGACAATAAGTGCAGATTCTAAAAATGCTTATGATTCTATAATGCATTGGAGTTCCTCTAAAATTAATAAGCTACCTAAAGTTATTATAGCACTTTCTATAATACTGCCAACCTTGTTTTTTGGTTTTTTAATCGCCTATATCATTACTTCGAAAATGATATTGCTGAGTTATCTGACGTATATTTTTATTGCAAACACCATAGTTTTAGGACAATGTTTTAAAAGAATTCAATCTGAAATTGCAAAAGCAGATAACGTTGATAAAATCATCAAACAGTATAGTTTATTACTGATTAAGATCGAAACGGAGACTTTTCAATCCAAAAAGTTAATCGATCTGCAACAACAGCTTGTATTTAGAAATGCAACAGCCAGTACACATGTAAAAGAGTTGTCAGAGTTGTTCTCGAGAATGGACAGTATTAATAATTTTGTCACGGCAATTGTATTTAACGGGACATTTTTGTTTAATGTACATGTTTTAAAATCGCTTTTAAAATGGAAAGAAAATTACGCGACAGAACTCGGAAAGTGGGTTTCAATAATTGGTGAATTTGAAGCTTTGAACAGTTTAGCTAATTTAGCCTACAATAACCCTGATTTTGTTTTCCCTGAAATAAATTCCGAATATAAAATTGGATTTAAAGATTTGGCTCACCCATTGTTGAATCCGTTAAGCAGAGTAGGCAATGACACTCATTTTTATCCCGAGTCGTTTGTGATTCTAACGGGGTCGAATATGTCTGGAAAAAGCACTTTTTTAAGAAGCCTGGGCGTTAATATGGTTTTAGGCGGAATCGGTTCTGTGGTTTGTGCCTCAGAAGCTAATATGCATCCGTTACCTGTTTTAGTTTCCATGCGATTATCGGATTCTTTGTCCGATAGTGAATCTTATTTCTTTGCGGAAATAAAACGTCTGAAACAAATTATGGATGCTCTGGAAGAAAAACCGGCTTTTGTTTTACTGGATGAAATCCTAAGAGGAACCAATTCCGATGACAAACGCAACGGAACAATTGAAGTCGTAAAAAAGATAATTGCTAAAAAAGCGATTGGTGCCATTGCAACACACGATATAGAAGTGTGCCTGACAACAAATGATTATCCTGAAATTTTAACCAACCAATGTTTCGAAGTCGAAATTAAAAATGAAGAACTGCATTTTGATTACAAACTCCGTAATGGAATTTGTAAAAACAAAAGTGCCACTTTTCTAATGCAGAAAATGGGAGTTATTTGAGATTTTAGATTTTAGAGTGTAGATTTTAGATTTTTTGCTGGGCGTGTTATTTCTGCGAAATGATATTGCGTACGAATCTAGCGCTCGATAAGTTTTATCTTTGTGTTTCATTTAACAAAAGTGCCACTTTTTTAATGCAGAAAACAGGAGTTATTTTAGATTTTAGAGTGTTGATTTTAGATTTTTTGCTGGGCGTGTTATTTCTGCGAAATGATATTGAGTACCAATCTAGCGCTAGATAAGTTTACATCTTTTTATTTTATTATTCTGGTCAAAAAAAAAGATATTAAACAAATAATCAATAATCTAAAGTCAAGAATCTAAAATCTGCAATCTAAAATCTACAATCTCTTATTTCTGTAGTTCTTTTATCGTTTGTACAAAGGCTTCAACCGGTTGTGCTCCCGACACGGCATATTTTCGATCAAAAGCAAAGAAGGGAACACCTTGTACGCCAACTTGTTTTGCTTCGATAATATCGGTATGTACATCGTTTAGAAACAATTTGTCGTTTTTCAGTACCTCTAAAACTTCGTCTGAAGGTAGACCTGCACTTTCGGCTAATTCCAATAAGGTAGGATCGTCATTTAGATCTCTTCCTTCTGTGAAATATGCTTTAAAAAAGATTTCCTCCATTTCGCCAGCCAGATTTTTAGTTTTGGCTAAATGAATAATGCGATGAGCAGGTAATGAATTTGAAACGATAGCCTTCTCAAAATGATAGTCTAAACCAACGCTTTTAGCACGTTCAGTGACGTCTTTGTGCATGGCTATAGATTGCTCAACCGAAATCCCTTTATGCTCTGCCAGGAATGTAAAAACGTCTTGCCCTGATTGTAGCGGAATGGTTGGATCAAGTTGAAAACTCTTCCATTCAATTTCAAATTCTTCATCTGGAAATTCAGCCAAAGCAGTTTCCAATTGTCTTTTTCCTATATAACAAAACGGACACATGATGTCCGACCAGATTTCTATTTTCATAGTAACAAAAATAGAGAAATATTTTTTAGGAGTGAAATGTTGGTTATGAAAATTTGGCAATGAGAAAATGAGATAATTAGATAATGTGAAATACTGAATCTGAAATGCAGGATGCAAAATGTAAAAATGTAAAAATGAGAAATCTAATAGATGAAAATGGAATAGGTGAGATGTGAAATGTTGTACCGAATCATTTTGTCAGACCTATTCCATTTATCGGATGCAACATGGTTTTATGTTTTAGTTTTTTCTCTTATTTTAAAGATTTGACTATTACAGAAAGAAGTGTTTGATTGGAGATTACCTTTCGTACTTTTAAATTTCGGATTCAGTATTTCGGATTCAGTATTTCGGATTCAGTTTTTCAAATCCAGTTTTTCAAATCCAGTTTTTCAAATCCAGTTTTTCAAATCCAGTTTTTCAAATCCAGTTTTTCAAATCCAGTTTTTCAGATTTAGTATTTCATTATCACATTCCCACATTCTCTCATTCTCTCATTCTCTCATTCTCTCATTCTCTCATTCTCTCATTCTCTCATTCTCTCATTCTCTCATTCCAATAAACACTAACAATCACCCTATTTCACAATGGTAAGATAATACTTCTAAAATTGTAAAATTTACACTTATCGGGTAATATAAGCCGCTTTTGCGATAATATATTATCATAAAAATTAGCTAAAAAGCAAAACATTTGCCAATACTAATTATAAAACCATAATATGAAATTTAAAATTAATTTTATGAAAGTTACAATGCTCTTCTTTGTGCTTGTAGCTCAACTTACGTTCGCGCAGGAGCGGGTTGTGTCGGGAATTGTCTCAGATAATACAGGAATGCCATTACCGGGTGTCGGCGTATTAGTGAGAGGAACAAAAACAGGAACTCAGACTGATTTTGACGGTAGATACTCAATAAAAGCAGAGGGAAATGCTGTTATTATATTCAGTTATATTGGGATGCAGTCGCAAGAAGTTATAGCAACTGATAAAAATTTAAACGTAAAAATGTCTTCAGGATCGATGCAATTACAGGAAATTGTAGTAACGGCATTGGGTATTAAAAGAGAGAAAAAATCTTTAGGTTATGCCACTCAGGAGGTAAGCGGTGAAGAACTTACGAAAGTGAATACGGGTAACGTTTCTAATAATATTTCGGGAAAAATTGCCGGAGTAGAAATCAGAAGAAACAATAATATTGGAGGATCTACCAATGTTGTGATTCGTGGTACGACTTCATTGACACAGAGCAATCAGGCATTGTGGGTTGTGGATGGAATTATATTGAATAATGACAATACCAATACAAACGATCAAATATCGGGTGGTAACAAAGGTGGATACGATTACGGAAATGCCGCTTCGGATATTAATCCCGATGATATTGAAAACATGAACGTTTTAAAAGGTGCTGCTGCAACAGCATTGTACGGATCAAGAGCCTCAAATGGGGTTATTATTGTAACGCTTAAAAAAGGAAGTAAATCTAAAGGAGGTTTAGGAATAAACTTTAGTTCAGGCGTAAATATTGGAGTTGTGGATAAAAAGACATTGCCAAAATATCAAAACCAATACGGAAGTGGTTATGGTGATTTTTACGGCACGACTGATTTAGGCAGTGGAACTCATCCATACACCGCAACTGATGATGCGTCATGGGGACCAAGATTTGATCCGTCATTATTGGTGTACAATTGGAATTCGTTTTACCCTGAGTTGCCAACTTACGGAAAAGCGACACCTTGGACAGCAGTAAAAAACAACCCAAATAGTTTTTATCAAAATAGCGTGACCTTTATTAATAGTATTGCTGTTTCGGGAGCGAATGAAGGTGGAGATTTTAGATTTGGTTACAGCAACTACAATCAGAATCAGGGAATTTTACCAAATAGTGAGAACAGAAAAGACAATTTCAACTTTTCCGGAAGTTATAAAATTAGCGACAGAACTAAAGTTTCAGCCACAGCAAATTACTTGAAATCATATGCTAAAGGAATGAATGAAACTGGTTATGGAGATGGTGGAAACAACTATTTGAGTAGTGTGAGACAATGGTATTCGACCAGTGTTGATTTTAAGGATCTTGAAGACGCCTACAATTTAACTGGAAGAAATACAACGTGGAATGTTGGTTCACCGGAGAATTTAAATGTACAATTTCATGATAACCCTTATTTTCAAAGATATCAGAACTACAATTCATTAGTAAGAGACCGTTTCTTTGGAAATGTAGTGATCAAAACAGATATCACCAATTGGTTCGATATTATGGGAAGAGGTGCAGTAGATTATTACCACCAATTGCAGGAAGAACGTGTGGCTGTTGGTTCAAAAAGAACGCCAAACGGATTAGGAGAATATTCCAGATATGACAAAACGTTCAGAGAGATCAATTTAGATTTAATAATGAACTTCAAAGCCAGAATCGTTGACGGGATTAATTTCACGGGTATGTTGGGTGCTAACTCAAGACGTTCGATCAATACTTCCATTTTTGCAGTAACAAACGGAGGATTGGTAGTTCCCGGAATTTATGCCTTGGACAATTCGGTTGATGCGATTAATAGTCCGGATGAAATGATGGAAACGAAAGGAACAAATAGTATTTATTCAACCGCTAACTTTAATTTCTATGATACTTACTTTTTAGAAGGAACGTATAGAGTAGATCAATCTTCGACTTTGCCAAAAGACAATAGTGTTTATACTTATCCGTCGGTAACGGCAACGTACATTTTTAGTAATCACCTTAAAACAGATTGGTTGTCTTTTGGGAAATTGCGTTTGAATTATGCTGAAACCGGTAATGATGCCCCTTTTGGAGTAACAACTGCTGTGTATCCTAAAAATAACAATTTTGGAGGAGCATCGCGTTTTTCTACAGACAATAACAAAAGTAATTCGGATTTAAAAAGTGAATTAACAAAAGGAGTTGAAGCTGGTGTTGAGCTTAAATTTTTCAAAAACAGAGTAGGACTTGACTTTTCGTACTACAAAACGAATACGACAAACCAGATTCTTTCTATTGAAACACCAACTCAAACAGGTTATACCAGAGCATGGATAAATGCTGGTGATGTGCAAAACAAAGGATTTGAAGTGTCTTTGAATGCGACTCCAATAAAAACAGACAACTTCACATGGCAAACTACAGTAAACTGGTCTACCAATAAAAATGAAGTAATTTCTTTGGGAGGACCTGACAGGATTTCGTTAGGAGGATTCCAGGGGGTAAGTTATGTAGCTGAAGTAGGTAAGCCAGTTGGACAGTTGGTAGGTTCCGGATATACGTATTTGGACGGGCAGAAAATCATTCGTTCAAACGGAAGATATTTACAATCAGCAGGAGTAGTTATTGGTAATGTAAATCCGGATTGGATCGGAGGTTTTAATAACGTTTTGACTTATAAAAATATCGCTTTCAACTTTTTAATTGATGTTAAAAAAGGAGGAGACGTATATTCTCTGGATCAGCAATACGGACATACTACAGGTATTTACGAAAGCACAGTAAGCAATAACCATTTAGGAGTTCCACAACGTGAACCGGTTGCTAATGGTGGTGGAATTTTATTAGAAGGAGTAAAAGCAGATGGAACTCCAAACAATGTAGTGGCAAGTATAACAGGTACTGACGGATACTATTTTTACAACTCAATGCCACAACAGGAATATGTATACGATGCTTCTTATGTGAAACTTCGTGAGGTTGGAATAAGCTATAAATTTCCAAAAAAATTACTGAAAAGCACCTTCATTAACAATATGGTTTTTGCTTTGAATGGAAGTAATCTTTGGATTATCAGTAAAAACTTGCCTTATGCAGATCCGGAAGCAGGGATGTCTTCAGGTAACTTGCAAGGATTCCAGACTGGTGTATTGCCAACTACAAAAGAGTACAGTTTTACATTGAAAGTTCAATTCTAAAAAAAGATAACGATATGAGAATTATAAAAACAATATTTTTTGCAGGAGCTGTTTTACTTTCAATAGTTTCATGTGACAACTTAGACGATTTAAACGTTGATCAAAAAGCCTATACCAAAGTGGTACCTGCCGCTTTGATGACGAATGCTCAGGTAAATTATGCCTATTTTTTAACTAACGCTTCTGTGAATTCTAATAATTTCAGAGCCTACGCACAGCACTGGTCTACGTCAACTTATACAGATGAAGCCAACTACAATCAGGCAAAAAGAAATTTAGGAAGTTCACACGCGATATTGCTGTACAGAGATGTATTGCAGGATTTGGCGAATGCTCAAATTCAAATTAGAGAAGCGCAGGCTTTAGGCCCAATTGAAGAAGCAGTTAAAAAAAATAACATTGCCATACTGGACGTACAAATCGTAATGGCTTACCAAACACTTGTTGATTTGTTTGGAAATGTTGCCTATTCAGAAGCGCTTAATGTAAAAGCATTTCCTTATCCTAAATATGATGATGCTAAAACCGTATACCTGGATTTAGCAGCTCGATTAGATGTTGCTATAGCAAATATGGATGCTGCAAATGGAAGTTTCGGCGCTGCTGATTTGGTATTCAAAGGCAATGTTGGTCAATGGAAGACTTTAGCCAATAGCGTAAAACTTAAAATGGGATTGCATCTTGCTGATGTAGAACCGACAAAAGCAAAAGCTATGGTAGAAAGTGCTTACAGTTCAGGAGTAATGAGTAATGAAACTCAAACAGCCTTGTTTCAGTATTATTCTACGAATACAGATATGAATCCGCTTTATGATAGTTTGGTGAATGAAAGTCAAATCATTATCTCCGCTTTTTTTGCAGATGAATTAAATGCGAAATCAGATCCAAGACGTGATTTCTTTTTTAACCCGGATTCAAAAATAGCCGGAGAATACAAAGGTGCTCCTTATGCACAGCAAGTTAATTATTCCAATTTTACAAACACGGGTAAAAGATTAAAGTTAAAAACCAATCCGGGTGTATTGTTTGATTACACTGAAACTTGTTTTTTATTAGCCGATGCTGCTAACAGAGGTTTTAATGTTGGAGGAACAGCCGAAGAATATTATACTAAGGGTATAGAAGCAAGCATGAAATTTTGGGGAGTTGCCAGTACCGATATGCAAACGTATCTGGCCAGACCTGACGTTGCATTTGCAACAGCAACCGGTACAGACAAACAAAAAATCGCCTACCAACTTTGGATCGCTTATTACAACCGTGGTTTTGAAGCCTGGACAGAATACAGACGTTTAGATTTTCCAATACTAACTGCTCCCGTATCGGCTGTGGCTGAAGCGGAAGGCAAGGTTCCGGTAAGAAATATTTATTCCACTTCAGACAAAACGCTTAACAAAGCAAATTACGAAGCGGCATCAGCTGCTATAGGTGGAGATTTAATGACCACCAAAATTTTCTGGGACAAATTTTAATTTTTGAGTTAGTTTTATTTGTTTTTTGAAGCCGTCTCCCATTGTGGAGACGGTTTTTTTTATGGGGGGCTTCGGCTTCGCTCAGCCTGACAGTTTAGGGAGTTTTAGTCTTGGTTGTTTTTGTGTCACCCTGAGCGGAGTCGAAGGCTGGTTTGTTGAGAAGGGCTTCGACTTCGCTCAGCCTGACATTTTTTTTTGGAGAGTATCTCGGTTTTTTTTATGTCACCCTGAGCGAAGTCGAAGGCTGGTTTATTAAGAGTATTTGTGATGATTATGTTGTTTTTTGGTAAAAATAACAGATGTATTGATAGAAATTTTAGATTATTTTTTCGTAGTACGTTTTTTTAAAGTTAATAAGTTGTTAATTATGTATTAATTCTTACTAAAATAGTATCAAAATAAAATTACGTCTAGGACTAAATTTGGTCATTACTAATTAAAACCCAAATAAGAATGAAATTTAAATTACTATTGTTCTTTCTGATTTTCAGTTTGTTGAAAGTTGGAGCTCAAGGTTTACCTTGTCGGACGACCGAAGAAAATGCTAAAATGTACCGGAATAATCCAAGTGCACTTCAAGAGAAAAAAGATTTTGATGCTTTTACCAAAAAGTTTGCTTTACAGCAAAAATCTAAAACTTCAAAAGCAGCAGTTACTACTTATACCATACCAGTGGTATTCCATATTTATGGAGACGTTCAAAGTGGAAAAACCGTTACTTATGAAAAAATTGTAAATCATCTGGCACAACTAAATGATGATTTTAATGGAAGAAATGCCGATTATCAAACGGTAGAATCGTTCTTCCAAGCCCGAAGAGGAACTTTGAATATCGAATTCAAGTTAGCAAAAAAAGACCCTAACGGTGGTTGTACAACAGGAGTTGTTTTTCACGCAGCAAAAAACGGTTATGGAAACGGTGGTGGTTATGACGACCAAATCGCTGCTGATGCTTGGGACAACACTAAATATATGAACATTTACATTCAAAATGATTTGTATAATGATGGTGCTCTAAATAACTCAGGAGTTGCCTGGTATCCGGATTCGGGTATGACGGCCAATAATACAGCCCGTGTTGTTTTTAATGGGGCTTATTTGTATGATAACTCCACCAACAAAGAATTCTCTGCAACCTTAACGCACGAATTTGGTCATTTCCTGAATCTAATTCACACTTTTGACGGTGGTTGTTCGGGAACAGACGAAGTAGATGATACACCGGCAGAAGACGGAAATCATACTTTAGCCTGTACTCCGGGTACAAATTGCGGTGGTGGCAAAGTAAACTTCGAAAATTATATGGGATATAACGGAGCTCAGGGCTGTTATAAAATGTATACGCAGGGACAGATCAGCAGAATGCTTGCTGCTTTAGAACATGCTTCACGTAAATCTTTATGGCAACCTCAAAACCTAATTGATACAGGTGTAAATGTAACAGGAAGTGCATTAGTGGCTTCTGCAACTTCCTTTAAAGAAGCAATTGTAAATGATGGTTCTTTTACAACTTCGTCTGCAGTAACTTTGAGCGGTGCAAAAACCTTCGCCATTAGTTCAGGGACAATGACGGCGGGAACACATTTCACACATACTTTCCCAGCCGGAATAACTCCGGTGCTTACTGTAAATTCAAACAATCAGGTAACGGTTACCTTAACAGGAAAAGCAACAAATCACGCATTGGCAAATAACACTTCAGGTGGTATTACTTTTTTACCGGCTGCTTTTGTTGGTGGAACTACTAATTTGTCTTGTACTTCTTTGTTCTTTAATTTTAGATTTTCAGATCCGTACGGAGTATTTTTTGTAGACATGCCGGATGTTACCGTTTCGGCCTCATTAGGCTGGAAGTATTTCGAAATAGCCAAAGGTGATGATCCTGCATTTGGAGGCTGGAGATTTGCTGCTAATGCTTTAAAAATTGAAACATACGATAAGAAATTAGTCTGCGAAACGGGTTCCAGAAATATCTCTTTACTAGGAGCAAATACTGCTGTTGGTCCAACAAGTAATATGACCGCTCCAGGTGCATACCCGAATCAACTTGATTTGAGAACTGCCGCTTATACTGCTTGGGATGGAAAATCTGGTTATGTAGGTTTTGACTATTTAATGGATGGTCTAACGTGTTACGGATGGTTTAAAGTTACTGTTACAGCTAACGGAGACGGTTATACCATTTCTGAATATGCTTATAACACACAACCGAATACGCCAATTTATACTGGTATGACGGCTAAAACAGCTGTAGTTTTATCAGAAGGTACTTTATATGAATCGGAAGTAAATGATGGTGCTCTAAGTACAAGTACTGTGATTTCGTTATCAACCAATAACGGAACATTTACAAAAAGCAGCGGAACATTTACAGTTGGAACACATTATACAATTACAGGAGTACCAGCTGGATTAACAGCAGTACTGACACTTCAGAGTAATTCTAAAACGGCACTTACTTTTACAGGAAAAGCTACTGCACACCTTCCTGCTAATGATGCGGCTGTGGTAGTTACTTTTAAAGATGCTGCAATTACCGGTGGAATTGTGACTCTAGACAATGCTGCAAAAACAATAAATCTGAAATTTGATGCACCTTATGGCGTATTTTATGTAAACAATCCGGATTATGTAGCATCAGCTGCAGCGACATGGGATTATTTTAATTTAGGTATAGGGGACAATACGGAGTATGGTGCATGGCAGTTTGCAGCAGCAGCTTTAAAAATTGAAACTTATGGAAAAAGATTAGTTGGTGAAACTGGGACAAGAAATATTTCTTTTATAGCAGAAGGAACTACTATTGGAGCTTCCAGTAATTTTGTTACTCCGGGAAGTTCTTATCCGGATCAATTAGATTTGAGAACTGCAACGTATACAAATTGGGATAATAAAACAGGATATGTTGGTTTTGAGTATAAAAGCAGAGGACGTACTTGCTATGGATGGCTTCATATAAAAGTAGAAGCGGGTGGAGTAGGATATACTGTTCTGGATCATGCCTACAATACAAAACCTGGTGAATCTATACAAGCAGGAACACAGACGGGAGTTACCGTTTTGGCTCCGTCAAATTTAACAGCAACAGTCAATGCAACAAATTTAGAGGCACAACTTAGCTGGACAAACAATGCTACAAATGCTACCAATGTTGTAGTAGAAAGAGCAGGTTCAGATGATGTTTATGCTGAAATTGCAACTTTAGCCAGCACAGTAATTACTTATACCAATACAGGTTTAACAGCTGGTAGTACTTATAAATACAGAGTTAGAGCAAAAGCTGTAGCGGTTTATTCTTCTTATTCAAATGTGGTATCGGCTACGATTCCAAATACTGCATTCTGTGCTGCACAGGCAGCAAACGGGTATGAATACATCAATACAGTAGCAGTTGGAACTTTTACGAATACTACCGGAAAAGATGCGGCAGGTTATGCAGATCATACTTCAAAAGTGATTACGCTAACGACAAATGCAAGTATGAATGTTAGTTTGACTCCTGGATTCTCCAGTACTTCTTATACAGAATATTGGGGTGTTTGGATCGATTACAACAAAAACAATCAGTTTGAAGCTTCTGAAAAAGTGATAAACAACCTTTCTGCAAAAACCACAGTAACAGGAAGTTTTACTCCGGTTGCCTTTACAGGTACTACTCGTATGCGTGTTGTAATGAAATACAATTCCAATCCAACGACCGCTTGTGGAAACATTGGAGATGGTGAGGTAGAAGATTATACGGTTACATCAGGAACAATTGTGGTTCCTAACCCAGGAACTTTACCAGTACCAACAAATCTTACCAATTCAGGTGTTTACTCATCAGGCTTCTACGCTTCTTGGGATACAAAACCGGAGGCGGCATCTTACGAAGTACAATTAAATAGCGCAACAGGCTGGACTTCAGCAGGAAGTTCTGCTACTTATTATTTGTGGATTCCAAAACAAGGTACTCAAACGGTTTATGAATTCAGAGTTCGTTCTATAAACGGAACAGCATTTAGTGATTGGAGTCCTTCTCACACGATTGACCTGCAAACCGCCAGTTCAGGACCACAACAAATGGATACAACCAGATCATTTACATTGTATCCAAACCCGGCCTCTGATGTAGTGAATTTTAATTTTACAAATATTGATGTTACTAAAGTTAAAATAACGATTTACAACAGCACCGGTAACTTGATTGATATAGTACGAAATACTACTTCTTATTCTGTTAATACGCTAAGAAAAGGGGTTTACATTGTAGTAGCAACAGACGGAAACTTTATCGAAAAGAAAAAGTTATTAGTTGAGTAGTTATATTGGTTAGTTAATAATAAAAAGGGTTGTTTCATATTTTGAGACAACCCTTTTTTCTTGTAGAATGGAAAGTTTTTTTTTGTTTCAGGTTTCAAGTTAAATGTGAAAGATAAACTGATACTGAAAACGGAGACTTTAACCCAAAATGTCAGGCTGAGCGAAGTCGAAGCCCCTCTCAACAAACCAGCCTTCGACTCCGCTCAGGGTGACACAAAAAAACAAGACGAAAACCCTAAACTGTCAGGCTGAGCGAAGTCGAAACGTCTTACGAACTCTTCAGTTTTAGTAACTGAGACTAAAACCTGAAACTTGAAACCTGAAACTAATAAAAGGGTTGTTTCATATTTTGAGACAACCCTTTTTTCTTGTAGAACGGAAAGTTTTTTTGTTTCAAGTTTCAGGTTTCAAGTTAAATGTGAAAGGTAAACTGATACTGAAAACGGAGACCTTAACCCAAAATGTCAGGCTGAGCGAAGTCGAAGCCCTTCTCAACAAACCAGCCTTCGACTCCGCTCAGGGTGACACAAAAAAAACTAAGACTGAAACCCCCAATTGCCAGGCTAACCGAAGTCGAAACGTCTTACGAAATCTTCAGTTTTACTAACTGAGACTGATACTGAAAACGGAGACTTTAACCCAAAATGTCAGGCTGAGCGAAGTCGAAGCCCCTCTCAACAAACCAGCCTTCGACTCCGCTCAGGGTGACACAAAAATAACTAAGACGGAAACCCCCAATTGTCAGGCTGACAGAAGTCGAAACGTCTTACGAAACCTTCAGTTTTACTAACTGAGACTGAGACCGGGACCGAGACTGAAACCTGAAACTTGAAACCTGAAACAATCCCTCCCCCTAAACCCCAAACGGATTATCAATAGATTCCATAGGAGTCGTAAACCATTTAGGACCGCTTGCTGTCATGTAAAAATGATCTTCATGACGAATACCAAATTGACCGGGAATACAGATCATAGGCTCGTTACTAACGACCATGCCTTCTTGCAAAAGGGTTTGATTTCCTCGAACTAAATACGGATATTCATGGATGTCCAATCCCGTACCATGACCTACACGATGGGGTAAACCCGGGATTTGGTAATCACCGCTTAGTCCTGCTTCGGCTAATACTTTTCGGGCGGCATCGTCTACAGCGCCGCAAGTAGCACCAATTTGTGCGGCATCAAAAGCTGCTTTTTGAGTGGCTTTTTCTAAGTTCCATATTTTTATGTGAGCTTCGGTTGGAGTCCCGTATACGTAGGTACGTGTGATGTCGGAAAGATATCCTTCTAAGCGACAGCCCGTATCAATTAAAACAATATCATTATCTTTTAAATTCTGTGGAGCAGTAACGCCATGCGGGTATTGCGAATCCTCTCCAAAAAGAACGATACAGAAATACGAACCTGAGGTTATTCCGGCTTTGATATGAGCTTTATTGACAAAATCTACAACAGTAGCCGCTTCAATTCCCGGATACAAAATACGGGCAGCTGCTTTTTGAACGACCATTGTAATCTCTTTTGCCTGTTGAATTATAGCAATTTCAGCCGCTGATTTGTGCATGCGGCAGCCAGCAGTTATTGGTTGTGCATTTATAAAAGTATAGTCCGGATTTGCTTTGATAATACTGTCAACTTGAAAATAAGAAGCTGATTCATCTAAAGCGATTGTTCCGGTAGAGATGTTTTTCTTTTGTAAAATAGCGCCAAATAACAAACAAGGGGTTTCATGTTCTTCCCAGAAGTTTAAATGGCCTTCCACTTGCATAAAGGTTTTAAAAGTACCTTCTTCAAATTTTGGAACGATGTATTCGATGCTTTCATCTTCAAAAAGTAAAGCACCAACCATTCGTTCAGAAGGATTCCATTTGGTTCCGGTATAATAGTATAAGTTGGTTCCGGCATGTAAATAAAGCACTTTGCAGTTTTGTTCTTTCATTAGAAGAACGGCTTTTTTAAGACGTAATTGATATTCAGCGATCGCAATCGGCTGAACATTTGTGGTCATGTTTTGTATTTTGTCTAGTTCGATACTTGCGGTTGAACCGCCAACTCCAATTGTCATTTGTTTGTCTTTTTTTAAGTTAGTTATAAAGTGGTGTACTTCTATATTGTTTTTAATATTAGCGTAAAATAAACCCGTTTTTCATTGGATCATTTGGATCAATGATAAAAGTATTTGTTCCCGTAATGTAGGCCGTTCCTTCTACTTGAGGAATTACGGCTTTGAATTTACCGAAGTCCAATTCGTCAACAAGGGAACCCTTAAAAATACTATTTGTTATGCTTTCAATACTAATTTCCTGTCCTTTTTTGATCTGATTTCTTGCCTTTTCGATAGCAATTCTTCCCGAAACACCCGAACCCGTTGGCGAACGATCTACTTCACCTTCAGCAAAAACGCAAACATTTCGACTATGATTTTGCGCTTCCAAAGAGGTATCTATAAAAATGGTACCATATAAAAAACTTAAATCATCTTCAAACGGATGTAGTATTTCGTTGTCTTGTGCCATTACCGCATGTTTGATAGCTCTTCCGGTCTGAATAATCATGCGATTGTCTTCGGGTGTCAGAGTAAGATTTATATTTTTGTTTTTACGAAGATCAACATAAGCGTAAAAGGCTCCTCCATAAGCCAAATCATAAGTAACTTCGCCAATAGTAGGAACAGAAACAACGCGGTCTAAACCTACCACAAAACTCGGGACACAATGAAAGTGAACTCCAGTCAGCTCTCCGTCTTTTATTGTGGCATAGGAGTGAATTCTGCCACAAGGAGCATCGATTTTTAATTCATTTTCGCCTTCTTTTAAAGTGATCCAATTCATTTTTACAGCTAGGGTTGTGATCGCAATTATGGCATGTCCGCACATCGTACTGTACCCTTCGTTGTGCATAAAGAGGATTCCGAAATCAGCTTCGTCATCGTTGGGAGGGAGGAGGATGCAACCGTACATATCGGCATGACCTCTGGGTTCAAACATTAAAGCCGTACGTAAATAATCATAATGTTCTTTGATATACCTGCGATATTCTAAAACAGAATTTCCTTTTAATTCAGGGAAACCATCGATAATCACACGAAGCGGTTCTCCACCGGTATGCATGTCTATGGTTTTAATGGCGAGACAATTTTCGGGTATAGTATAAGTGTTGTTTTTTAAAATAGTTTGATAGGTTTTTTTCATTGTGGCTGTTTATTTGTCTTTAATAGTGTTTTATATTATTTGCTTGTAGTGTGTTACTTTTGGGTCAAGTTTTTTTGCTACGAATTTTACGGATTGGGATGAATTATTTTTTTCCACAGATTAAAAAGATTCGCACAGATTATCTAATTATTTTGATAGTCTGGTTCTATTTAACTCTTTTCGATTTGGTGTAAAAAGTAGTTATTGTTTCAATTTTTCTTTTTCTCACGCAGATTTAGCAGATTCTTTATAATTTCATTTAAAAAAAATCCGCCAAATCTGCTAAATCTGCGTGCTATTTTATTTTAATGCGTTGAATTCCTGATAGAAATGCGCCGTTGCAACTAGATCTTCTAACGCATGCCCAACAGATTTGCTTCGCCTGTTCGCTATCGCTCGGGTAGCAGATTCTTTATAATTTCATTTAAAAAAAATCAGCCAAATCCGCTGAACCCGCTAAATCCGTGTGCTATTTTGCATTACTGTATTTCTCATAAAAATGCGCAGCCGCCACCAGATCTTCTAACGCATGCCCAACAGATTTAAAGAAAGTAATTTCGCGGTCGGTCGTTCTGCCTTTTTTGGTACCGGAACACAATTCGAATAAATCAGCTTTAATGTCGCTCACTTTAATAACATTAGTCTGTAACGGAATTACAATATCTCCGCTTTCTTTTAATCCACCCTGATAAGTGTCAATAAAAACGGAGGCCCTTGAAATGGCAGTATCGTCTGCCTCGCGCATATCTTTTTTGTAAGCTCCTACCAAATCCAAATGTTGTCCTTCTTGTAACCATTCTCCAAAAACCAAAGGGGTCTTTGACAAAGTAGCGCAGGAAATAATAACTGCTTTTGGAATAGTATTTTCAATAGAATCAACCGTTTCACAGGTAAAAGGATATTCTTTTAAGGAGTCACAAACGAGTTTTGCTTTAGCTGGATTTCTCCCCCAAACATACACTTTTGTTATAGGTCGGACACTCGCATGTGCCCGAATCAAATTGGTCGCCAAAGCGCCTGTTCCAATCATAAATAAAGTGCTGGCATCTGTTCGTGAAAGATAACTGCTGGCTAATGCAGAAACTGCTGCTGTTCGGGCTGCTGTTAAAGCTTTTGCTTCTAATATGGCTTTCACATGACCTAAATGAGCATCCAGATAAACATAAATTCCCTGAATGGATGGTAAATTGTGATTACCATTATTTGGACTTACCGTTACAATTTTTACACCCAGATCATTCCCCGGATGAAAAGCGGGCATTAATAATAAGGTCGAATCTACTTTTTCTTCCGGATTTGGAAAGTCATGGTGGTGTCGCATCGGAACTTCGATTTCGGTATTAGAAAAACCTTTTAGCAAGACTTCTACCAAGGTTTTATAGTCGCAATTTTCAGCTATAAAGGAGTCGGATATAAAGGGAATTGTGGTCATTTGGATCAGTTTTAGATTAAAATTAAAACTTTATTTCAGGATAACTATATTTTATCCGGAATCAGATAAAATATTACAATTAAGGGATAATATAGTATTGGTTCTGATTTGACAATGACAGTAATTTTAAAAATTGAATTAAATAGTATAAAATGAATAAAAAACTGTACATCGCTTTATTGCTCTTTATCGGCTTGAGTGCTTCGATTGGTTCGGCTCAAACGGTAGCAAAACCTGTGGCGGATCTTCAACAAAAATTAACGGAGTTGTTTCCTAAAGCTGTCATTACACCAATAGAAAATCTGGAAGGATATACAGCATCCTATCAATTGATCTTAGACGAACCATTAGATCACAAACATTCCGAAAAAGGGACTTTTCAACATTACATTTATCTGTCCCATGTTGGTTTTGACAGGCCAATGGTTATAGAAACACACGGATACAATACCGGAAATATAAAAAGTGAAGTAAGTAGTTTATTGCAAGCCAATCAGGTTGTGGTAGAGTATCGTTTTTACGGGAAATCAAGACCTGAGCCAATTCCGTGGGAATATTTGACTAATGATCAGGCTATTGCAGATTATCACGGAATAGTAACTCAATTAAAAAAACTGTATACCGGAAAATGGATTTCAACCGGCATTAGTAAAGGAGGAGAAACGGCTCTAATTTACAAATCAAAATATCCAAAAGATGTTGATGTTGCGATGCCGTATGTAGCTCCTTTAATTAATACTTGTGAAGATCCCAGAACTGTAACACATGTAAAAGTGGTAGGAACACCGGAATGCAGAGCGAAAGTTACAGCTTTACAGCGAGCAGTTTTGCAAAACAGAGCCGAGCTAATGGCTGTTTTTTCAGAATACGCAATGGCAAAAAAAACGCAATACACTAAGGTGCCAATGGAAGAGGCTTTGGAATATGCCGTTTTAGAATTTCCATTCTCTTTTTGGCAATGGGGTGGGAAATGTGATGAAATACCCGCCGCAAATGCTACCCCAAAAGAACTGTTTGATTATCTGAATAAAATAGTAGGCGTGGGAACTTACAATGATAAAATGTATTTCAATTACCTGCCTTCGTACTATCAGCATTTAAGCGAATTAGGGTATTATGGATTTGATTTTTCTCCCGTTGCAGATTTACTTAAAATTGTAAAGAATACTTCCAACGATCGATTTGCTCCGAAAGACGTTGTTATAAAATACAATCCCGATTATATTAAAAAAGTGCGTAAGTATGTTGAAAATAAAGGAGACCATATTTTATACATCTACGGAGGCTACGATACCTGGTTTTCTTGTTCCCCAACGCCAAAACCAAATGTAGACGCCTTAAAGATGGTACTGCCCGAGGGAAGTCATGCCACCAGAGTCAAAGATTTTTCTTCAGCAGATCAAACACTTATTAAGAGCACGTTGGATAGATGGTTGAACAAATAGAATTCTTTGATGCAGCAGAACGATTCAATTTTTTGTAATGCATCCTTATAATATAGTGTAGCAGTTACTGAGCCTTATCAAATTTTTATATAGCAGTTTTGCGTCTGGCAGCTGACTTAATTTTCAATTTTAGCAGGGAATGTTTCGTGTCATTAATCTTCCATAATTGCTATGGTTCAGGACTTGCTACGCTTTTTTTAGAAATATTTTTCTGGAGATTAGTTAACAGAAAACTAAGTAGCATAGTACAATTTAGAGGTAATATAATATAGGTTTAGTAGGCTGATTGCTTGTATTTTTAAAATAAAAAAATAAATTTTGATCCAAAATAACGACATAGATCTGGTTGAAGATTTTAGAAATGGCAAGGAAAAAGCAATTCGTAAGTTGTATCTGCTTTATTACCGACCGCTGTGTTATTTTAATAAGACTTTGATTAAATATTCGCAGGAAGCGGAAGATATTTCTACAGAAACATTTTTAAAACTGCTTCAAAAAAAGCATGATTTTGACAACTTATCAGATATAAAATCGTTCCTTTTTGTGACCTCAAGGAATGCGTGTTACGATTTTTTGAGAAAAGAGAAGCGCCATAAAAAAGCGCATGAAGAAATTAGCTTTTTAACCGAATCTGCAGAGCAATTTGGAGAAGGCGAGATGATAACAGCCAAAGTACTCCAAACCATTTATTGCGAAATGGAAAATCTGCCCCAACAATGCCAGGAAGTTTTCAAATCTATTTTTATTGAAGGCAAAAGCACCGCTCAAATTGCAGGTGAAATGAAAATAAGCCCACAAACGGTTTTAAATCAAAAATCAAGAGCATTGTACAAAATCCGATTAGCACTGCATCAGGAGAATATACTTTCTACAGTGGCATTGGTTAATATGCTTTCGGTGCTATTTTACAAACAAAGATAGTATTGCTCTTTCGCATTCCCATTAAGTAAACGGTACCCTTATCGTGTTTTACTCCTCCAGTTCAATCCGAAGAGCCTCACAAACTCCTACCTCATTTTTGCCCCTCTGAGCGAAGTCGAAGAGCCGCATAAACTCCTACCTTATTTTTGTCCCTCTGAGCGAAGTCGAAGAGCTACCTACCTTAAATATAATCTTTTTTTATAATAGTCTTTATTATTGCAAATCAACTAATTACAAAATAATTTAAAAATAACTCCATTTTCCTGTAGTTAAAAAAACAGTTGATACGTGTTGTTCTATACAACATAAAATCAAAGTTAAGATTATGTCAAATTTGCCATTTCAAATAGATGAATTAATATTAAAATTCCTCAATAAAACTATTACGCCTAACGAACATTTTGTTTTAAAAGAATGGATTAACAGCTCCTCAACCAACAAAGAAATCTTTGAGAATCTTACCAATAAAGAATGGGTAGCTACCGAATTAGATAAAATGTATGAATTTGAAAAAGACGCAGGTTGGGAAACCATCGCAGCTTCCTTAAAACACGCTAAAAGAATAGCCGGAAAAAAGAAAAGAAAGTGGTTTCAGATGGTGGCTGCTGTGGTGTTGTTTGCGTTAAGTATAGGGTTCTGGTTTTATAAAACTCCTAATAAAATAATTCCGGATCAGAATTTATCTCAAAAAGAACGTTTCGGTGCAGAAATTATGCCTCCAGAAATCAATCAGGCGATTTTAACCCTGTCAAATGGTAAAAAGATCATCGTGCAAAATGACCCCAAGAAAGAGCTGATTATCCATGCAACAGCACTAACACTAAAAACGAATGACGGCAATATCATTTCTAAAGATCGTATTAATTCAAAAAAAGAGGTTTTAGCCCAAAATACTTTAGCTGTACCTAAGGGAAGTAAGCCCTTACAGTTACTATTAGCTGATGGTACAATGACCTGGATAAATGCAGGGTCCTCTTTAACATTTCCATCTGAATTTATTGGTAAAGAACGAAAAGTAAGCATGACCGGAGAAGTTTTCTTTAAAGTAGCAAAGAACAAACACATGCCTTTTAAAGTAAATGCAAACGGAACGGAAACGGAAGCATTGGGAACTCAATTTAATATCAATGCTTACGCGGACCAACCCAATACCAAAATCACACTGGTTGAAGGAAGTATCAGAGTAGAAAAAAGAGTCTCTAAACTCTTGATCGGAAGTCTGATCGTTAAACCCAATCAGCAGGTGATAGCCGAAAAGGAGCTGACTTTAATTAAGGAGGCCAATATAGAAGAAACAACTGCGTGGAGAGACGGACAGTTTTATTTTGAAGGAGCAGATATTAAAGTGGTTATGAATCAAATTTCGAAATGGTATGATCTTGACGTAGCCTATAAAGGAACTATTAATTCTTCGTTTGTTATGAAAATCTCCAAAGATGTACCACTGTCCGAATTGCTGAAAATAATGGAAATGACAGATTTGGTGCGCTTTAAATTGGAAGGAAAAAAAATTATAGTAATGTCTTATACAAAACCATAGAGAGGCTTTCGAGAGTCTTAATAAGGTTCACCGGAAATTAAAATGATTTTATAAAAAAAGCCGGAAAGTGTTCGAGCACTTCCGGCGATATAAGAGGTTGTTTTAATCATACAAGTTCCACAAGTAGTAATTATTAACCAATAACCAAAGTTATGAATTTAAATCCAATTTTGAAGACTTCGCCTACCAAGCGAAAGTCAAAATTTAAAACATCACTAAAGATGAAAATTACCGGCATTTTATTGCTAGCAGTTACCATGCAGGTCTGCGCAACAGGAATGGCTCAAAAAGTAAGTCTGACATTTAAGAATGATAAGTTGTTGACGGTCTTTAGAGAGATAGAGAAACAGACTAATTATAGTTTTGTTTATGGGAAAGAGCAACTGATGAAAGCGCAAAACATTACGATTTCTATTCAGAATGAAAAACTAGAAACCGCCTTAGAGTTGATTTTCAAAAACCAACCCATGACTTATACGTTAGAAGGGAATCATGTGATCCTGAAAAAACGAAGTGATTTCGCAAATCTTTCAGAAATAATTCAACCCATACAATTGCAGATTAGCGGAAAAGTAACCGACGAAAATGGTTTACCGCTTGCCGGAGCAAACGTACTTTTAAAAGGAACCAAAAAAACGGTTTTGACGCAGGATGACGGAAGTTTCGAAATTCAGATTCCAAGTTATAAAAGCACTTTGATCGTTTCCTTTACGGGCTTTATTTCAAGGGAAATAATACTTTCAGAAGGAGAGAATGCGATTACCGTTCAATTAAAAGAAGAAAACAAAACACTCGATGAAGTGGTAGTTGTTGGATATGGCTCGCAAAAGAAAGGAAGTTTAACCGGTGCTGTTTCTTCTATAAACGGAGCCGCTTTGGTAAAAAGTTCTACTCCAAACGTTTCCAATACCTTAGTAGGGAGGGTTGCCGGAGTTATCGCAAATAACCGTTCCGGAAGACCCGGAGATGACAATGCAACCATTCTGATTAGAGGAATCAATTCTTTCGGAGGAGGAACAGGACCTTTAGTCGTGATTGACGGCATACCCGATCGAGATTTAAGCAGAATGAATCCCGCAGACATAGAAACGGTTACGGTTTTAAAAGATGCTTCGGCCGCTATTTACGGAGTGAGATCTGCCAATGGTGTAATTCTGGTAACCACTAAAAGAGGGAAACTAGGGAAACCAACGATTCAATACGATGGTTCTTACGGGATACAGCAATTAACCAGAATGACCGAGCGTGTTAATTCGTGGCAGTATATGACCTATTATAACGAATTAAATGTAAACAAAGGAAATGCCGCACCCTACGCACAAGCAGATATTGATAAATACAAAGCAGGAAATGTTCCCAATTATACCAGTACAGACTGGATGAAAGCGGTCTTTAGACAAAATGCCCCACAATCGACTCAATCGCTATCCGTTAGTGGTGGGACTGAGGATGTGAAATACTATTTATCAGGCCAATATCTGAATCAGGAAAGTAATTTCAGAAACAGCGATGAATTGTTTAAACAATACAATCTGAGATCTAATATAGATGTAAAAATAAGCAACAACCTAAAAGTCAATTTTGATCTTGCCGGACGCAGAGAAAGCAGGGTGTATCCTTCGGCATCGGTAGGTAGTATTCTTCATGAAACGGTTAGTATGTATCCGTTTATTCCGGATTATTACGCAAACGGACTTCCTTCTGCGGGTATTGCAAATGGTAGAAATCCGGTTATTATGACTTCTTCAGCTGCGGGATATGATAAAATTCAAAATTTAATCCTGAATCCAAAAATTGGATTTGAATTGAAAATGCCATACGTAACCAAAGGATTTTCTGTAAGTGGTTATGCCGCTTTTGATTATGCTTTGCGTAGCGAAAAGAGATTTACAAAACCCTGGGATGCGTACTCGTATGATAAAACTACCGATACTTACAACAATCAAAAAGCAAGTACTGCTATTTCGAGTGTAACACAAGATGAATTCCTGTCTAATGAAAATACGTATTTTTTTAAAGCAGCTTACGACAGACAGTTCGACAAACACGAAGTAAACGCTTTTTTAGGGTACGAGCAAACCACCAATATAAATAAGAGAACCACGGCTTACAGACGAGATTTATTAAGCGATCAATTGGATCAGATTTTCACAGGAAGCACCGTAGCGCAAGATGCCAATGGATTTGAATACCAGGACGGAAGAGAAAGTTATTTAGGCAGAGTGGCTTATAACTATGACGGTAAATATTTTGCAGAAGTTTCGGCTCGTTATAACGGATCATTCAATTTTCCTACCGAAAATCGTTGGGGAATGTTTCCCGCATTATCCTTAGGCTGGAAAATATCCAATGAAGATTTTTTCAAGAATAATATTAAAATAGTAGATCAGTTTAAAATTAGAGCTTCTTGGGGGAAAATGGGTAACGATGCTATCGCACAATATTTGTTTATGACCCGATATCAATTGAATACGATTCAGGAGTATAATGTATATTTTGGAGACTATACTCAGGCGACTAATTTATACCTTTCATCAACACCAAATCCTAATATTACCTGGGAAAATCAAGACACAAAAGACATTGGTTTTGACGCTTCTTTTCTGGACAATAAATTAAAAGTAGGGTTTGATTATTTCCACTATGTAAGAAGTGATATTTTGGCAGCTCGTAGTGCATCGGTTCCGCAGTACACAGGGTTAGTACTCCCTCCGGAAAACATTGGGAAATCACAAAATCATGGTGTAGACATAGCGGTTAGTTATGCTGGTGGTACGACAGATTTCAAATACAATGTAGGGCTTAATTTTACCTATGCCAAAAGCAAAGTCATTTTTCGTGATGAGTCCCCAAATATTCCCGAATGGCAAAGATCTACCGGAGAAGCAATCGATTCGTGGTTAGTGTATAAAACAAACGGAATCTATCGCAGTCAGGCAGATGTAGATGCATCTCCACACTTAGAAGGAGCTGCCCCCGGTGATCTTTGGCTAAAAGACATCGATAATGATGGTAGTATCACAAGCAACGATAAGGTAAGAATCCCCGAATCTGCTACACCAAAAATCGTGTACGGTATTCCAATGGGATGTCAGTACAAAGGATTTGGTTTGGATATTCTTTGGACGGGTCAAACCATGGCAAAGCAAATGATACTTCCTCAGGCGCAAGGTTCTATAATTGCCCCGCCAACCTGGTTGTATGATGGCAGGTATACAGCAGAAAATCCAAATGCCCCATATCCGCGAGCATTCAACAGTACAGATAGCAGAAATAATGTTCCTGCCGATTTTTGGTTGAAAGATGCTTCATTTCTTCGTCTAAAATCTCTTGAAGTATCCTATGTATTACCAAAAAACATACTGAACAAACTAGGTGTTACAAACTTCAGATTTTATGTAGGAGGTTCTAATCTGTTCTCTATTGATAAAATGAAAAAATACAATGTCGATCCGGAAACGAATAATACCACGGGCATTAATTACCCTCAGGTACGTATTTACAGATTTGGATTGAATATCGGATTATAATAAAATAGCTAAAGAAAGAAGTATGAAAAATTTTAAAATAAGAAGTATAAAAAATAAAATAGTACTGGCTGTTTTTCTGATGGTCAGTGGACTGTTCTGGTCTTGTAGTGACGATATTTTGGACAAAGTTCCTTTAGATTCCTATACAGATGCATCGGTTTGGAATGATTTAAAGCTGACAGAAGCCTTTGTGAATAATTTGTACAATGTACTCCCAACCACACAACACAACTGGGATACCGCTACAAACCGCACTTGGGCACTGTCTGCTTCTTGTGATGAAGCGTATAATAAATTCAATGATTATAATTCTTCAATTATCAATTCGGGTGCGCTGACACCGGATAATATGAATGAATTTGATATCTGGGCTCCAACCTATGCCATCATTCAAAATTGCAATATTCTGCTTTCTAAAATCGATCATGTTCCGGGTGATCCCCAATGGAGAAATCGTTTAAAAGGAGAAGGTACTTTTCTAAGAGCCTATGCCTATTTTAAATTAATCCGTGATTATGGCGGAGTACCTTTAGTCAAAGAACCTTTTGATTTGAACAGTAATTTTAATGTAGATCGCAGTTCTTATGAAGCATGTGTTGCCTTTATTTCGGATGAATTGGATAAAGCCGCTACCATGTTGCCTTTAGATCAGAGCGGTGCCAATTTAGGAAGAATCACCAAAGCAGCGGCCTTAGCATTGAAATCCAGAACACTATTGTATGCCGCAAGTCCGCAATGGAATCCGTCGAATGATTTGACAAAATGGAAGAAAGCGTCTGATGCTGCTAAAGCCGTAATCGATCTTAATGCATTTCAATTGTACACCGGAAATTATGCTGATTTATTCACTACCGCTAATTCGGAAATAATTGCCGTTCGTTTATCGAGTAAGGTTCCGCAATGGAGTGCTTTTAATGGAGTGGAAATGTTTAATTCACCAAGTGGTTTTCATGGCTGGGCATCCTTTGCTCCAAGTCAGAATCTGATAGATGCTTTTGGAACGGCCGATGGTAAAGATATCACAGAACCGACATCAGGATACGATCCTCAAAAGCCCTACAAAAACAGAGATCCGCGTTTTTATAAAGATATTGTTTATGATGGACGTTCGTATGGTAATCCTGCCTTTTGTCAGGATCGTTACAAAGCAGGACATTCAAACATGGCAGAGTTTTATGAAGGAGGTTTAGATTCTCCTCAAGGCTGGGATACCTGGAACAATAGTGCGACACGTTATACGTTCCGTAAATATTGTGATACTACTTTTAATTACAATACAGAAACCCAAACCAACAAGCCTTACATCATTTCGCGTCTGGCAGAGATTTATCTGAACTATGCCGAAGCACAATTTAAAACAGGCAATGATGCCACTGCACTGCAATACCTGAATCTGATTAGAAAACGCGCAGGAATAAACAATGATCTGCCGGCATTATCAGGAACAGCATTGGAGAATAAAATCTACAACGAAAGACAAATCGAATTGTGTCTTGAAGGGCACCGTTATTACGATGTACGTCGATGGAAAATTGCCGAGGTAACAGAAAACAAACCATTGATGGGGGTCATTATTACCAAGAATGCTAATGGTACAAAAACGTATACCTACACTAAAGTACAAGACAGGGTTTTTAAACCACAACATTATTTATTGCCAATTCCAAGAACAGAAATGAACAGGACAAGTCTTGTTCAGAATCCGGGATATAATTAAGGGTTTTGATTAGTTGAACGATATTATGAATCATAAGCATAATATCAATTTTGGTGCAAACCCACTTTTTAGAAATAAATAGCTGGGTTTGTTTTTTAGATTATTTATAAAAAAACAAAAAACAAAAAATGAAAAATTTTAAAACAATAAAATGGGCTCTTATCAGTATGGCTTTTTGCGGTACACAACTTTCTGCACAAAAGGTCGAAGATTTAGCACCCACACCGCCAATGGGTTGGAACAGCTGGAACACTTTTCACACCAATATCAATGAGAAAATGGTAATGGAAACCGCAGACGCTCTTGTTTCCTCAGGAATGCGCGATGCCGGATACGTCTATTTGGTTTTAGACGATGGCTGGATGGCAATGGAAAGAGATCGTGAGGGAAATTTGGTTCCGGATCCTAAAAAGTTTCCACGCGGAATGAAGTTTGTTGCCGATTATGTGCACTCCAAAGGATTAAAATTCGGAATGTACAATTGTGCCGGAACCCTAACCTGTCAAAAATACCCTGGAACTCGAGGGTATGAGTATCAGGATGCAAGAAATTACGCCTCTTGGGACATTGATTTTTTAAAGTACGATTGGTGTAATACAGCCGGTATAAATGCTAAAGAAGCCTATACAACTATGAGTGATGCATTGCAAAAAACAGGAAAACCAATTTTGTTTAGTATCTGCGAATGGGGTGTAAATAAACCGTGGGAATGGGGAAAAGGAGTAGGACAGTTGTGGAGAACAACAGAAGATATTTATCAGATTTTCGATTCGGTACACGACGAGGGAACCTGGAATTCGTTGAGTGTAATGCACATCGCTGATTTACAGTCCAATCTTCGTAAATATTCAGGACCGGGTCATTGGAACGATCCTGATATGCTGGAAGTAGGCAACGGAATGACTTATAATGAAGACAAAGCACATTTCGCTCTTTGGAGTATAATGGCGTCTCCATTAATCGCTGGAAATGATGTTAGAAAAATGACAAAAGAGACCATAGAAATACTAACCAACAAGGAAATTTTAGCAGTCAATCAAGACCCGCTTGGGATTCAGGGATTCCGTTATCTGGACAAGGACGGATTGCAGGTTTGGTTTAAACCGCTTAAAAACGGAGATTGGGCAGTCTGTTTTGTAAATCGCAATACACTGGCCAAAACCATTAGTTTTGACTGGAGCAAAGAAAAAATTGTAGACGACATTTATGCTTATTCATTGGATAAAAACAGCACCTACAACCTCTTGGATCTTTGGAGCAAGAAAAATGCAGGAACCACAGCCAAAGAACTAAAAGCGACAATAGAACCACATGGCGTATTGATGTACCGATTAAGTAAAAGCGCTCTTTAAGTTGTACAGCATGTTGTCTACAAATGTTTGCAGCTATTGATATAACGTAAATATTATTTAACACATAGAGACATAGATTTAGGATTGACAATTTTTAAAGCTTAACAAGCTATGTCTCTATGTGTTAAAAATAACTATGCGCAACAGTTTGATATCGTAATTCAGATAAATGAAACTTAACACATAGAGACATAGATTTAGGATTGACAATTTAAAGTCAATCAATAAAAACAAATTTTTGTAAGATACCTTATGTGTTTTATTTTAAGTGAAACGTCTTTTTTTAGGCTCAGCGAACTATGTCTCTATGTGTTAAAAACAATTATACGCAACAGTTTGATAGAGCAATAGAATCACAAATTAAAAATCAATTGAATGAAGAAGTTATGTATTGGCAGCAGAAGGATTTTTTTCGCTGTTATTTTAGTTTTAGTAACCTGCAAATCGTTTTCACAAGAAAATAGTCGGTGGGAAATTGAGCAAAACGGATCAATTACATGGAAGATAAAAGATAATATTCCACACAAAGATCACATAGAAATGAGCGGTAGAAAAATCTCCGCTGTGCTTCGTTACGGAGTAGGAGCAGACGGTTCTTTTAATAGTACCCGTAGTTTAGTCTGGCCTATGTTACGAACGATTCCAAACAACACCCATGCCAGTTTTACCCGCCAGTTTGCTCAGGATGCGATGCGGTTTGTTTTGGTAAACTATAAGCCGATTGTCAATGAAAAGGTAGTTTCGGTAACAATAGATGGAACTTTACTAGCAAAAAGTAAAGTCGATAATACCTTAGAAGTAACCCGACAGTATTTTCCGTCAACCTCTTTGCCTGTTTTCTGCGAAAATTACACGATCAAAAATACAGCTGATAAAAGCTGTGTAGTAGAAATTCCGAAAATTAATTTTGAGTATAAGTCAGCGAAGGATAAAGGTACAGAAGGCAGTTACAACGTAATAACCCGAGTTGCTAATGAAGGAACTTTTGTGTTACAGCCCGGCGAAACGATTGATTTCTCTGTTTTTTACTGTGCAACTAAAAAGAACGAATCCATACCGGAATTGAATATGGAAACAGAGAAAAAGAATCGCTTGGAACTGGTTCGTCAATTAAGAACTAAATTGGTATTAGAAACCCCTGATCCGATCCTGAATACCGAATTTGAGTTTGCAAAACTAAGAGCCGCCGAGAGTATTTTTGAGACAAAGGGAGGACCCATGCACAGTCCCGGAGGAGAATCGTATTATGCGGCAATCTGGGCCAACGATCAGGCAGAATACATTGGTCCTTTTTTTGCGTATTTAGGTTATGATTACGCCAATAAAGCCTCTTTGAATGCGTATTTGCTTTTTGCGAAATACATCAACAAAGAATATAAGCCCATACCAAGTTCGATTGTAGCAGAAGGAACTGATATCTGGGACGGTGCAGGCGACCGCGGTGATGCCGCCATGATTGCCTACGGAGCGGCACGTTATGCACTGGCAAGAGGAAATATCAGCGAAGCAGAACAAGTATGGCCTTTAATTGAGTGGTGTTTAGAATATTGTAGGTTAAAGCTAAATTCTGAAGGAGTGGTTTATTCGGATTCAGATGAACTGGAAGGACGATTTCCGGCAGGAAAAGCAAATCTGAACACCTCATCCTTGTATTATGATGCTTTAAATTCAGCCGTTTATCTGGGTAGAAGTTTGAAGAAAAATCCAAAACAACTGGATTTGTATAAGCTCCAATCGCAGAACTTAAAAACGGCTATCGAAAAGTATTTTGGTGCTGAGGTAGATGGATTTCTAACCTATAAATATTACAAAGAAAATGATGTTTTGCGCGCCTGGATCTGCACGCCGCTAACAATGGGTATTTACGATCGTCAAAAAGGAACGATTGCCGCCTTGTTTTCTTCTAAATTATGGACTCCCGATGGACTCGCCAGTGCAGCTGGTGACAAAACATTCTGGGACCGCTCGACTTTATATGCTTTAAGAGGAGTTTTAGCCGCAGGAGAAACCGATAAAGCATTGGATTTTTTGCATTACTATTCCGAACGTCGTTTGTTGGGCGATCATGTTCCTTATCCGGTAGAGGCATATCCTGAAGGAAATCAACGCCATCTTTCGGCAGAAAGCGGTTTGTATTGCAGGGTTTTTACGGAAGGATTATTTGGTATTCGTCCTGTGGGGTTAAATAGTTTTACTTTTATGCCACGTCTTCCTAAATCATGGCCGGGTATGAGCTTACGAAACATAAATGCTTTTGAACAGAATTTTGATATTACAGTTAAACGAACCAATAACGGACTAAAAGTAACCGTTTCGAATCAGAATAAAATATGGTTTGAAAAACAAATCAAGGAAGGAAATTTAATTCAGGTGACATTCGATAAATAATAACAAATAAAGAGACCTTTGGTGTTTAATCAAGTGACGCAAATACGGCTCTAAAATGAATTTTTATAACTTAAATGGTTTAAAAGAGATCTGTATAATCCATTAAATTCTATCTAACTCTTTTAAGTTATTAAAAAAGAAGTTGTTTAGATTCCTCGTTTTCGCGACCACCTTCATCATTTTGCGACGAATTTCACCACTTGGCCCGAATTATTTTTTGCTACTGATTAAAAGGATTTACACAGATTTTATAAATCATTTTAATCCTTTAATCAGTGGCATTTTTCTTGCTCATAGATGCGTCAATTTAGCAACTCTTTTTGTAGTAAAGGCAGAACTCTAAAACTTGTAATTAACGCCAGCTGTAACAAAACCTTTGATTCCAAATCCTAATTCAGCAAATCCGCTTAATTTTTCTCCAACACGCAAGCAAATTGGATTAACCTGCCAACCCAAATCGATAGAATTGTTTTTAATTACGTTCTGATTTGTTTCTGTTATTTTTTCGTTCGTAAGATAAGCACCGATGCTTGCTGAACCATAAAAGTCTACTAGCGATGTCCTTAAATAAGTGTAATTTGCAGTAGGTAAAATCAATATGTAGTCAACAGCTCTCTTTACTGTCTTTGAAGTTTTTTCTGTTATCATTTTAGAGCTGTAATTCTGGTAACCAAGATCAAGTCCAACTCTACTTCTATCCGTAATTTGATACCTGTAACCGGCTTCTATCATACCAAAAGAGGATTCGGACTCTATCTTTGTTTTTTCTCCTGTAAAGCCATCAATAATGGCTGTTGGTAAAATATTTGAAAAGGAATCAATTGCACCAAGAGTAAAACCATCACTATAAGCCACATGTACTTCATTATTGCCCAAATCCTGTGCTTTGATTGATCCTGTTATTACACAGAATAACATTGTTATAACAATACTTGTTTTCATTTAAGATATTATTTTAAGATTAATTGTCGAAAAAACAAATATGAACACGAGGTACTACAAATCAAAAATCAATTTATAATGACTTGTTTTTGATTTATTTCTGATAAAAAAGAGTAGTTAATCTCTAAACGACTTGCCAAAAAATTATGAAGCTCTTTTGTTGCACAATACCAAATTGGCGGAGCACACTTTTACATTTTCCCCTCATTTATTTATAGTGCTAAATTTATAAATGTTGGTCTGGGAGAGAATTCTGAAAATTGTGGCAGAATTTTTCAGGATAGGTTAAACAGAATAAAAAAAAAAGTAAACAAAATAAAACTTTCAGAAGTATTATAAGGCAGGTTTACTTCAAGAAACCTTTGTTTTGTCGGAATTAACCAATGATTGAGTAGTTGTTGAATTTATTAATGACTATTTTTTTTATGTATTTGTTTAATTTTGTTTAATAAATGTTGGTCTGTTAACTTTTTTTTAATTAATTTTAACTAGCTCATACATAAGGCGCTAAGCGCAAATCAATTTTTTTTGTTGCTGCCAATCACAGCAATTTTCAACAAACGTTATCTGCCCCAAATGATGGCTGTTTGCTATAGAGTAAGATTTTTTAAGCCTACCAATTAATTGATTAATTCTCTACTGTTTTTAAGTAGAGACATTTTTATACTTAACGCTTATGAGAAGAAAAGTACTTAACGCACCCTTTTTTTTGTGCTCTCTGGTTTCTTTATTTTTTAGTTATTCAGAACTAAGTGCAAACACGGATCAACTCAACAGCAGTACTAAAGCTGGATTTGAGTCTTCTTTTAAAAACGAAAATGAAACTGTTTATATCGATTTATCGAGACAGGATTTCTTGTTGGGTAGAAAATCAATTCAAAGGCGTTTAATTGATTCCGAAAGTTGATAATCGAAACGACAGGCTGTAAGAATTAGCTGATTCTATGCTGTAACGTCGCTAAAATAGGGAGTAGCCCGGAGAATATTATTTTTTTCAAATGTAAAGTAGACGACAATTCTACTTTTTTATAGAATTTAATTTTGAAGTGTAAAATGTTCGCTTTCAAAAATAATATAGTAATACCATAATAGCTTTTATTTTTTTGAAGATGTTTTCTGTTTTGGTTAGGATTAGTTAGCTGATAAATAGAAATCTAAGTGTAATTTAATTTTTTTTAGTGCTGTTCATTGCAGCATTTTTTTACAAATGTTATTTGACTTTTTAACGGTCATTAACAAAGAAATGAGATTCATTTTAGGAATAAACTGAATTTCAATTTTTAGTATTTAGATAAAATTAATTTGTTCCCTTCCATTTTATATCAAATGGGGGATTTTTATATGTAACGCTTATGAGAAGAAAAGTACTTAACTCGCTATTTTTTTTGTGCTCCTTTGTTTCTTTATTTTTTAATTATTCGGAAATAAGTGCAAAAAATGTTAAATTCAATACTGGTATTTTACCTGGTTTTGAGTCTTCTTTTAGGAATGAAGATGAAAAAAGCTATATCGATAAATCAGTACAAGATTTGTCGCTATATGATATTTCAAAAAACAATACCGCCTCAACGGTTTACAACTTAGTAACGCACGGAAAGAGTGGGGCTCTTTATATAGAAAACAAATGGAGAAGCAAAGAGGAAATAGCGCTTTGGATGCTTCAAAACATTGATTTTTCTAAAATTAATCACATAAATATTTATGGTTGTGAATTTGCTAAAGGTAGAGAGGGAAAGGCTGCAGTTCGTTTTCTGGAGCACGCATTGGGGATTACAGTTGCAGCTTCTAACAACATTACAGGTAAAAATGGGGATTGGAATTTAGAGGTAGGAAAACCTGTTCAAGCTCTTAGTTTTAAAGAATACAAACACAATTTACAGTATGCTCCGGGCAATGATTTTGATGGCGACGGAGTCATAAATTCGGTTGATTTAGATGATGATAATGACGGAATTTTGGAT
This sequence comes from Flavobacterium sp. ABG, assembly GCF_001027725.1. NCBI lineage: Bacteria > Pseudomonadati > Bacteroidota > Flavobacteriia > Flavobacteriales > Flavobacteriaceae > Flavobacterium > Flavobacterium sp. ABG. The sequence continues at coordinate 18,437 of NZ_LEKS01000015.1, read as the reverse complement.
GCTTTAGAAGCTCCAAGTTGTTATTATAATGTTTTTGAAGCTTTGGTGATGGCTAAAGTTTCTACAGGATTAACTTCTTCTACAGTAAACAGTATAGCCGTAACTCCGGCAGCAGATATTCCAACACTTCGCGATGGAGTTTCGACCACATTGGCGGCTTCCGATCATGTGATAGCAGCAGGACAAACCAGCGCTACAACTTCGGTTATTTATACGATTGAATATCCCGTACCCGTAAATCTGGCGACGGTAAATGTAATTGGAGCAACAGCAAGTTGGGGAACCGGCTCTTTTGCCGTTTTAGAAGGTTCTACAAACGGTACAACCTACACTATGATTTCAGCGCCATTAGCCACAAGTGCAGGTACTACCAAAACCTGGACCGTACAAGCTGCGAATCAAAATGATTTTTACAGATATTACAGAATCAGGGTTTCTACAGTAGGGTCAACTACGCCCACTTTTACCAATTTTGAAGTTACAGCTACCCAAGGTCCGGCTTTTTATAGCGCTTCGGCAAATCCAAAACCAACCTGTAGTGTCGATACGGATGGTGATGGTGTGACCAACAATTTTGATTTAGACAGTGATGGAGACGGCTGTCCGGATGCGAGAGAATCCAGAGTTACGGGAGTGCTGTTGAGTGGTACTTTTATAAACATAGGCGGAACTGTAACGGCTGCAAATGCGGTAGCACAAGGACCTTATGGAACAAATGGTTTAGCCAGTTCATTAGAAAATAACGATACTTCTTCAGCAGTTTTAAACTTTTATGCGGCCTATAATCCGTATGCAGTGAGCAATGTTTATAAAGGCTGTTTAGACAGTGATACAGACGGTGTTCCTGATTTAGCTGACCTAGATGATGATAATGATGGTGTCTTAGATGCCATAGAAGCGCCTGGTTGTTACCTTAGCGCATCGGAAGCGTTGGTTATAGCAAAAATTGGTACCGGAATGTTTTCCTCTACGGTAAATAGTGTGACGGTAACCCCGGGGGATGATATTCCAACTTTGCGTGATGGAACTTCTACATCAGTAGCAGCTTCAGATCATGTGATAGCTGCGGGGCAAGCTAATTCTACAAGTTCCGTAATTTATACGATTGAATATCCAGTACCGGTAAACTTAGCTACCGTAAATGTAATTGGAGCAACAGCAAGCTGGGGAACCGGCTCTTTTGCCGTTTTGGAAGGTTCCGTAAATGGAATGGTATATACGACCATTTCGGCACCGGTGGCTACAAGTGCTGGTACCACTAAAACCTGGACCGTACAAGCTGCGAATCAAAACGATTTTTACAGATATTACAGAATCAGAGTGTCTACTGTAGGGACAACTACGCCTACTTTTACCAATTTTGAAGTTACAGCAACTCAGGGTGTAGCAAATTATGCTGCCTCAGCAAATCCAAAAACGACCTGTAGTGTCGATACGGATGGGGATGGTAAAATCAATACTTTAGATTTGGACAGTGACGGAGACGGTTGTCCGGATGCTAAAGAATCTGGAGTTAGCGGAACTTTATTGAGTGGAAGTCTTGTAAATACATCAGGTACCGTAACAGCGCCAAATGCTGTTGCACAAGGACCTTATGGCGCCAATGGTTTGGCCAATGGAATAGAGAACAATGATACCTTTTTGGCAACCACAAACTACACACCTTTATACGATTCATATGCTACGGCTTCGGGTCTGAATTTGTGTGGTGTTGATACCGACGGTGATGGTGTGGGAGATTTAACAGACTTAGATGATGATAATGATGGTGTTCCGGATGCTACAGAAAGTCCTGCTTGTTATTATTTGGCAGGTGAATGGAACAGTTTAGCCAAACCGGCCGTAGGAGTTTCCGTTACTTCTTCGTTAACAACGACTACAGGTAATTTTAGTCAGTTAACAGATGGGATTGGTAACGCAACAGCGGTAACCTTCTCTGCTACACCGACGCAGGCAATTCAGAATGCGAATGTGTATTTATTCACTTTTGGGCGCGCCATGAAGTTGGAAGCATTGTATCTGCAGTTTAATACGGCTACACAATTTGCCGGAACGACAAAGATACAGGGATCCAATACGAATAATGGAGCAGACTGGGTTGATTTGTCGGCAGCGATAGCACAAACGGCAGGAACCAATGTTACCACAAATGGGTTGGTCAGCCTAACGAATTCTATTGCCTATCCGGTGACGCTGAACAAAACAATTGGTTACAAATATATCAGAATAACAGGAGTTGCGGCTTCCAATATTGCGGCGCAGAATGCTTCCGAAGTCTATTTTGATTTCAATATAGCATCCTACATCGCTTCAAACTATCCTAAAAGTACTTGCGTAGATGCAAACGTTGATGGTGATGGTATTTTGCCTCAGTTGGATTTAGACAGTGATGGTGATGGTTGCAGTGATGCTTTTGAATCGGGAGCTACCACAAATCTAACTGCGAATTTTAAATTTACCGGTGCAGACTCTAATGGAGACGGTTTGGTTAATGCTGTCGATTCGGATGGAGACGGAATTGTAAATTATACCTCTACCTACAAGCCATATGCACAGTCAAAAACTATTCGCGCCTGCGAAGACACAGATGGAGACGGTATTTATGATATCGCAGATCTTGATGATGACAATGATGGAGTTACAGATATAAATGAACAAACCAAAGCGTCTTGTGGTACTGTAAATTGTACCAGCTGGGTATCTCCTCCTACAACAGCTACCACAACAGCTCCGGCTACGGTAGTGGTAGATGGAGAGGAAGTATCGTATACCATAACCACAAACACAACTATAACGGCACAAGGCAGTACCGGTTACACATTTCAGTGTGGTTTAGGACCTCTTAACGGTGTGCCTTACTGGCAAAGAGTCGATGCCAACAACCAAACGGTTACGTTTAACTTTAGTAAACCGGTAACCAATTTTCAGATTGTGGCAGCGGCAATTGAAAGTGCACCACCTGGACTTATAGAATCTTTTCAGGTTACAACTAATAATGGCACCGGACAGCAGACCATGTGTGAGTCCTGTAACAAAAGTAATCTTACCACTATTGACAATCAGAATGTTGGTGTTATGGCGAATGGAACTTCTACAGAAATATTTATTGTAGATGGTCCCGTGTATACGAGTGTAACAGTAAAAGTAACCAGTGTTGGTGGTGCTTATTTAATGGCTTACGGACTTTGTGCCTTAAAAACGTATGATGATTCCAATTATTTGGATTTAGATACAGACGGAGATACGATTAGTAACCGTTTGGATTTGGATAGTGATGGCGATTCTTGTGGCGATTTGGTTGAAGCAGGCGTTAGCCCAACAACAGATGTCAGTACGCCTTCTGCTACCAACAATGTGGGTGGAAGTTACGGAATTTCAACTCCGGCAGGAAGTCAGTTAAATCCAGCTGCTACAGATGTAAATAATGACGGTTTGAATGACAGTGTAGATACGGATTTGGATGGCGCTACGAGCTACACCAACACGTATTATCCGTTAGCATTAGACAGTAAATTAAATTCATGCTCAGACAAAGACAATGATACCGTAAAAGATATTACAGATATAGATGATGATAATGACGCGATACTCGATGCTGTAGAAAGCCCGAGCTGTTTTTACACGTTTCAGGAATTAAAAAATGTATCGTTTGCTACTTCAGATCTTTCTTTTGATTCGGTTACTCAGCCTTTTTCTTTCGCACTTGATGGAGACCCTACTACCTGGGGAGATATAACAACAGGAATTACATCCAACCGAAATCTGATTGAATTTAATCTGCCACTTGTAACATCACTACCATTAGCTACAGTTACAGTTCAGATCGGAATAAATAACGCTTTTCCAAGTAGTAGTTTTCAGCTTCAGGGTTATAACGGAACCTCATGGGAGGCATTATCTGCAGCGCAAGCTATGACTACTCCGAATATAACGTATACCTATACCAATACGCTACAACCCACTAAAGCTTATAACCGATTCAGAATACAAGGTTTGGCGGGAACAGGATCGGTAACAAACGGTACAAGACTTCACGAAGTTAATTTTACTTTTGCGCAGCCTTATATCATCAGTGTGCAACCTAAAGCAGTCTGCTCGGCAGATAGTGATGGAGATACGGTACCTAATTATCTGGATTTAGACAGCGATGGTGACGGTTGTCCGGATGCCAAAGAATCCGGTGTGACAGGGACATTGTTAAGTGGTAATGTAATAAACACTTCAGGCACAGTAAGCACACCAAATGCAGTAGCACAAGGACCTTATGGGACTAATGGTTTAGCAAATCCGCTGGAGAATAATGATACCTCTGCTGCAGCTACTAGTTTTACTTCCACCTATAGTCCATACGCATTGAGTACCGCTTTAAATGGTTGTGCTGATTCTGATGGAGATGGTGTTGCTGATTTAGTAGATATAGATGATGATAATGATGGTATTGTAGATGCGGTAGAAGCACCAAGCTGTTATTATACGGCTAGCGAAGCCTCAGTGGTGGCTAAAGTATCTACAGGATTGACCACTACAACAGTTAATAGTGTAGTAGTAAATTCAGGTGATGATATCCCAACCCTTCGTGACGGTACTTCTACAACAGTAGCAGCCTCAAATCATGTTGTTCCTGCGGGATTAGTGTACACGACAAGTTCTGTACTTTACAATATAGAATATCCTGTACCGGTAAATATAGCGACATTAAATGTAATTGGAGCTACAGCAAGCTGGGGAACAGGGTATTTAGCAGTGCTGGAAGGCTCAACCAATGGTTCAACTTATACCACTATTTCGGCACCTGTAGCCACAAGTGTAGGAACGACGAAAACCTGGACAGTACAAGCCGCCAATCAGAATGATTTTTATAGATATTACAGAATCAGGGTTTCTACAGTAGGAACTACTACGCCAACTTTTACCAATTATGAAATTACTTCAACTCAAGGACCTGCAGTTTATGCATCTTCTGCGAATCCAAAAGCTACTTGTAGTGTCGATACGGATGGTGATGGTATAACCAATAATTTAGATTTAGACAGTGATGGTGACGGTTGTCCGGATGCCAAAGAATCTGGGGTTACCGGTACTTTATTAAGTGGTAATCTTGTCAATACATCGGGTACCGTAAGTGCTCCAAATGCAGTTGCTCAAGGACCTTATGGAACTAATGGTTTAGCAAATCCTTTAGAAAATAACGATACGAGTGCAGCAATAACAAGTTATAACACTACTTATAATCCTTATGCATTGAGCACTACTTTTAATGCCTGTACGGATAGTGATAGTGATGGAATATCAAACTTGGTGGATATTGATGATGATAATGATGGTATTTTAGATGCTGTTGAGGCGCCAAGCTGTTATTATACGGCTTTAGAAGCTTTGACTTTATCTAAAATTACTACTGGCTTGGCAACTACTACTGTTAATAGTGTAGTGGTGACGACGGGTACTGATATACCAACTATGCGTGATGGTACTTCTACAACTGTAGCTGCCTCCAATCATGTTATTCCGGCAGGGTTAACAACCGCTACGAATTCAATTATTTATGCTCTGGAATATCCGGTACCGGTAAATGTTGCAAATATTAATGTAATAGGAGCAACAGCAAGCTGGGGAACAGGATCTTTTGCCGTATTAGAAGGATCAACAGACGGAAGCACTTACACGGTTATTTCGGCGCCACTTGATACGAGTACGGGAACAACCAAAACCTGGAGTGTATTGGCAGCGAACCAAAATAATTTTTATAAATATTATCGTATTAGAGTTTCTACTGTAGGCTCAACCACACCAACTTTTACAAATTTTGAGGTTACAGCGACTCAGGGCCCTGTTGCATATGCTGTGTCAGCAAACCCAAAACCAACTTGTAGTGTTGACACAGATAATGACGGAGTAACCAATAATTTAGATTTAGACAGTGATGGTGACGGTTGTCCGGATGCTAAAGAATCTGGGGTTACCGGTACATTATTAAGTGGTAATCTTGTCAATACATCGGGTACCGTAAGTGCTCCAAATGCTGTGGCACAAGGGCCATATGGAGTTAATGGTTTGGCGAATCCATTAGAAAATAATGATACGGCGGGAGCGGTAACGAGTTATACTTCAACCTATAATTTGTATGCCACTTATAAAGCTTTAAATGCTTGTGCAGATAGTGATAATGATGGAGTGAGCGATCTGGCAGACATAGATGATGATAATGATGGTATTCTGGACGCTGTAGAAGCGCCAACTTGCTATTATACAGCAGCTGAAGCTTTAGTGTTGTCTAAAGTATCAACAGGACTTGCAACTACTACAGTTAATAGTTTAGTGGTTAATCCAGGAGACGACATTGCAACAATGCGTGATGGTACTGCTACAACAGTGACAGCCTCTAATCATGTGGTTCCAGCTGCGCTGGTATATACGACAAGTTCCGTAATTTATAACATTGAATATCCCGTACCGGTAAATTTAGCGACAGTAAATGTAATAGGAGCTACGGCAAGCTGGGGTACAGGATTTTTTGCGGTATTAGAAGGTTCAACAAACGGTACAACGTACACAACTATTTCGGCGCCGGTAGCCACAAGTACAGGAACAACCAAAACCTGGACGGTACAAGCTGCGAATCAAAATGATTTTTATAAATATTATAGAATAAGAGTATCAACTGTAGGTACCACTACACCAACTTATACCAATTACGAAGTTACTTCAACACAGGGACCTGCGGTTTATGGACCTTCATCAAATCCAAAGCCAACTTGTAGTGTGGATACTGATGGTGATGGTATCACCAATAATTTAGATTTAGACAGTGACGGTGATGGTTGTCCGGATGCCAAAGAATCAGGTGTTACAGGTACTTTATTAAGTGGTAGCCTTGTAAATACTTCAGGTACTGTAAGTGTTGCAAACGCAGTAGCACAAGGACCTTATGGAACCAACGGTTTAGCCAATCCATTAGAGAATAATGATACAGGTTCAGCAATAACAAGTTATAATTCTACTTACAGTAATTATGCGGTTTTTAGTACTTTAAATGCCTGTACAGATAGTGATGGTGACGGAATAGGTGATATTGCCGATATTGATGATGATAATGATGGTATTTTGGATACTGTTGAAGCACCAAGCTGTTATCTGACAGCAACTGAAGCTTTGGTTATAACAAAAGTAGCTACAGGATTGACAACTACGACTGTTAACAGTGTAGTTGTAAGTTCGGGAAGTGATATTCCAACCCTGCGTGATGGTACTACTACGACAGTAGCTGCATCAGATCATGTTATTCCTGCGGGATTGGTTTATACGACCAGTTCAGTGATTTACAATGTAGAATATCAGGTACCGGTAAACTTAGCGACATTAAATGTAATAGGGGCAACCGCAAGCTGGGGAACAGGTTATTTTGCCGTATTGGAAGGTTCTACAAATGGAGTTACTTACAACACTATTTCGGCTCCTGTAGCCACAAGTGCAGGAACAACTAAAACCTGGACGGTTCAGGCCGCCAACCAAAATGATTTTTATAGATATTATAGAATCAGAGTATCTACAGTAGGGACAACTACACCAACTTTTACCAATTTTGAAATTACAGCAACTCAAGGAACTGCAGTTTATGGAGCTTCGGCAAATCCAAAACCAGTGTGCAGTGTCGATACTGACGGGGATGGTGTAACCAATAATTTAGATTTAGACAGTGACGGTGATGGCTGTCCGGATGCCAAAGAGGCTACCGTTACGGGGACATTATTGAGTGGTAGTCTTGTGAATACTTCAGGTACCGTGACCGCTGCAAATGCAGTTGCTCAAGGACCATATGGAGCGAATGGTTTGGCAAATCCATTAGAAAATAATGATACAGCAGCAGCTGTAACAAGTTATACATCAACTTATAACCAGTATTCGTTAAGTGCAACCTTAAATGCCTGTTTAGATACTGACGGTGACGGAGTGGGAGATTTAGTTGATATTGATGATGATAATGATGGGATATTGGATACAGTCGAACAAGGTAGCTGTGTTTCTTTATTAAATGGTGTGGTTGATGGCTCTTTTGAAGCAGCTGCAGGTGTCGCATGGAATGAAAATACCAATACAGCTAGTTTAAACTCAACACTAGGGCCTACAGGCTGGGCTTCTTCGGGAAGTTGCGATACCTGGACGGGAAGTTTTTCATTAAATGGTTCCGGATTTTGGGGAGGTGCGTTGAATGGTACACAGGCTACGCCGGATGGAAATATCTTCGCAGCTATTTATAATGGCTTTACAAATGAAGCGATGAGTACAACTATTCCAGCTTCAAAAGGAATTCAGATTGGACAATCGTATACGTTTGATTTTTATCAAATATTTGGAGGAACAAATGGAGTAACAACCGTTGGTCAGCAGGCGCAATTGAGATTTACGGTTGATGGAGTCGCTTATCTTTCGGATATGATGACTTATAATGGAAACAATATTAAGCAATGGGCTAAATCTTCCATAACTTTTGTTGCTACAACAACTGCTCCGGCATTGGTTATTGATGTACTCGCTGCTGGTCCCGGTGATGGAAACTATATTGGAATTGATGGCATAACCTTATATAAAGCTAATACCCCGGGTTGCGGTAACATTGAAACCGATCTTGACGGGGACGGTATTGTAAATCGATTAGATTTAGATAGCGACGGTGACGGTTGTCCGGATGCCAAAGAATCAGGTGTTACTGGAACTTTATTAAGCGGTAATGTGGTTAACACATCAGGAACTGTGAGTACAGCAAATGCTGTAGCACAAGGCCCTTATGGAGCTAATGGTTTAGCAAATCCATTAGAAAATAATGATACAGTTGCGGCAACTACAAGTTATCCGTCAACCTATTCTTTATACGCGTTAAATGCAGGTTTGAATGCTTGTAAAGATAGTGATGGCGACGGAATATTAGATTTAGTAGATATCGATGACGATAATGATGGTATTTTAGATGCTATAGAAGCACCAAGCTGTTTTTACACCAGTTCTGAAGTTTCAGTTATAGCTAAAGTTTCTACAGGATTAGCCTCATCTACAGTAAATAGTAGCGCAGTAACTGCAGGAAATGACATTCCTACTATGCGTGACGGAATTTCAACAACAGTGGCGGCATCTGATCATGTAATAGCTGCTGCACAAACAACTACAACAAGTACTGTAATTTATACTATAGAATATCCCGGTTTAATAAATTTAGCGACCGTAAATGTAATTGGAGCTACAGCCAGTTGGGGAACAGGATCTTTTGCAGTGCTTGAAGGTTCAGTAAACGGTATAACGTATACCACTATTTCGGCGCCACTTGCCACAAGTACAGGAACAACTAAAACGTGGACGGTACAAGCTGCGAATCAAAATGATTTTTATAAATTCTTTAGAATTAGAGTATCTACGGTTGGAAGTACAACACCAACTTTTACCAACTACGAAATTACAGCAACCCAAGGTCCGGCAGTTTATGCGGCTTCTATAAACCCAAAACCAACTTGTAGTGTTGATAGCGATGCTGATGGTATAACGAATAATTTAGACTTAGATAGTGATGGTGACGGTTGCCCGGATGCCAAAGAATCTGGCGTTAGCGGAACATTATTAAACGGTAATCTTGTAAACACATCAGGTACGGTGAATGCTGCAAATGCCATTGCACAAGGACCTTATGGAAACAATGGTTTAGCCAATCCATTAGAAAATAATGATACTTCTTTCGCTACTACAAGTTATACGTCAACTTATAACGCTTATGCAATTTATAAAACTTTAAATGCCTGTGCTGATACAGATGGGGATGGAGTGGCAGACTTAGTAGACATCGATGATGATAATGATGGTATTTTAGATACCGTTGAAGCAACAAGCTGTTATTACACGGCTGCCGAGGCTACTAAAATAACAAATGTTACTTCAAATCTAACAATAGGAAGTGCTACTCCAATAACAAATACGTATGATGGAATTGACAGTACTGCCAGTGATTTTTACTTTAATCCGGGGCAAAATGCTGTTGGCTTATCGATATACGAAATTACTCCGACAGTTCCCGTTGCCATAACAGCAATTCGTTTTTCTATGTATAATTTAGGCTTCACTGATGGTGGTGCCGGTAATACCGTGAAATTACAAGGTTACGACGGTGCTTCGTGGATAGATTTGAATGCGGCTGCTGTTAGATCAACTATTAATGCAACTGAAACTTTTACTAATACGTTGCAGCCCGGAGTTAAGTACGCTAAATACAGAATAACAGGAGCAACCGGAACAGCTTATTACGCAAGAGTGCTGGAAATTTATGTAGATGCGGCGGCTTCTTATAATGCTTCGCAAAATCCAAAACCTACCTGTAGTGTAGATACCGATGGTGACGGTATAACTAATAATTTGGACTTAGACAGTGATGGTGACGGATGTCCAGATGCAAAAGAAGCGACGGTTACAGGTACTTTATTAAGTGGTAGCCTTGTGAATACTTCGGGTACAGTAAGTGCTCCAAATGCAGTAGCACAAGGACCTTACGGAGCCAATGGTTTAGCCAATCCATTAGAAAATAATGATACAGCTGCGGCTACAACAAGTTACACTTCTACTTATAATGCTTATGCTATTTATAAAACTTTAAATGCTTGTGCTGATACAGATGGGGATGGAGTGGCAGACTTAGTAGATATTGATGATGATAACGATGGTATTTTAGATACCGTTGAAGCAACAAGCTGTTATTATACGGCTGCCGAGGCTACTAAAATAACAAATGTTACTTCAAATCTAACAATAGGAAGTGGTACGCCAATAACAAATACGTATGATGGAATTGACAGTACTGCCAGTGATTTTTACTTTAACCCGGGGCAAAATGCAGTTGGATTATCGATATACGAAATTACTCCGACAGTTCCTGTTGCCATAGCAGCGATTCGTTTTTCTATGTATAATTTAGGCTTCACTGATGGTGGTGCCGGTAATACCGTGAAATTACAAGGTTACGACGGTGCTTCGTGGATAGATCTGAATGCGGCAGCTGTAAGATCAACTGTTAATGCAACAGAAACCTTTACCAATACACTGCAACCGGGAGTTAAGTATGCTAAATACAGAATAACAGGAGCAGCCGGAACAGCTTATTATGCGAGAGTTCTGGAAATTTATGTAGATGCGGCGGCTTCTTATAATGCTTCGCAAAACCCAAAACCAACCTGTAGTGTAGATACCGATGGGGATGGTATCACTAACAATCTGGACTTAGACAGTGATGGTGACGGATGTCCGGATGCAAAAGAAGCGACGGTTACAGGTACTTTATTAAGTGGTAGCCTTGTGAATACTTCGGGTACGGTAACTGCTCCAAATGCCATTGCACAAGGACCTTATGGAACCAATGGTTTAGCCAATCCATTAGAAAATAATGACACAGCAGCAGGGACAACCAGCTATACATCAACTTATGCTCCAAATGCAGTGAGTGCTATTTTAAATGGCTGTTTGGATAGTGATGGTGATGGAGTAGGTGATTTAGTTGATATTGACGATGATAATGATGGAATATTAGATACAGTCGAATCCGCTATTTGTAAAGTTGCCGATAATTGCGGCGGTTTACATGGTAACGATTCTTGGATTGTTTGGGATAGTGGAATAGGAACTGCCACTTGGTCCGGACATATGACCTACGGCAGCAAAACCGTGACCGTTACCTTGAAGAGCAATAATGCAACAGCAATGAGCAGTACTACTCAAGCGACGTGGGATAATGCCAGTACCGGACTTAATTCTTTTTGTCCAGCCAATTTTACAGGTTCTGTCGTTACGCCGGTCATAAGCAATGCGGGTAGCTGGACTTTAACATTTTCAGAGCCGATTCCTACACCAAGATTTCATATATGGTCGTATGGTGGCGGTGGCGGTCAAGCTCCATTGGTTTTTACGGGCACTTATTCATTAACAAAAATCCAACAGGGTACAGGTTTAAATTTTACCGCAAACAATACTTTGCATCAGTTAGATGGTGTAACGACTTATGCGCAAGGGACGACCGAACTGGGAGACACATTATCGTCTATTACCTTTTCAACTACTCAAGCTGAATTCTGGTGGTCTGTTAACGTTTCTGCAGATTTGACAGCCGTAGCCGCAGAGTGTGGCGACATAGATACTGATGGAGACGGTATTGTAAATCGATTGGATTTAGACAGTGATGGTGACGGTTGTCCGGATGCCAAAGAAGCAACTGTTACGGGTACTTTATTAAGCGGTAGCCTTGTGAATACTTCTGGTACGGTAACTGCTCCAAATGCAATTGCTCAAGGACCTTATGGAACCAATGGTTTAGCCAATCCATTAGAAAATAATGATACAGCAGCGGCTACAACAAGTTACACTTCGACCTATAGTCAATATGCAGTGAACAGTACTCTGAATGCCTGTATCGATAGTGATGGTGATGGAGTAGGAGATTTAGTGGATATCGATGATGATAATGATGGTATACTGGATACGACAGAGTGTTTGCAAAGCAGTGTTAGTGCGGTACCTTCAACGGTATTGATTAATACAACCAACGAAGATACTTTTGGAATAAGAACCGGTTTAATAACTGAATTTACGAATTATATGCCTGCGGGGTCTACTGTTTCAAACTTTCTTACTTTAGAAGGTGCAACAGTACCGGCAAATTATTATAGCGGTTATGATATGGTGGTTATTGAATCTACCAGTAACACCATTAATGCAGCACATTGGGCCGCTCTTACAGATGCTATTGTCAATAAAAAAAGTAAATCATTTGCCTTTTTTGTCGATGGTTGTTGTAATGCTGCCAACATGACCAGTCTGGTAAGCATGCTGAATACCGTATACGGTTCGAGTTATTCTGTGGGACCTGTTATTAATGCGCAGGATTTAGCACTAAATGCAAATGCCGATTATTATAGTTTAATGAATCCAATATGGCCGGTTCCCCATGGAGCGGTATTCCAACTTATAAATGGAGTAGCAGATAAGGATGTATTGAATTATGGTCAAGGATTCCCTAACTCCGCCTTTATAATTATGAGACAGATTCCGGGCGCTTCAAGCAAAGGAAATTTTGTTTTTGTTTCTGATGATGCAACACCGACACAATCAGGATATTATCCGCAAAATCAAGGAAGAATTGCAACCGCTTTAAACACGGTATTACATAGTGATAGCTCTTGTAACCTTGATACTGATGGTGATGGAATTCCGAATCGATTAGATTTGGATAGTGATGGCGATGGTTGCCCTGATGCTAAAGAATCGGGTGTCACAGGAACTTTATTAAGTGGAAGTCTTGTCAATACTTCAGGTACTGTGAGTGCTCCAAATGCTGTGGCACAAGGACCTTATGGAGCCAATGGATTAGCAAATCCGTTGGAAAATAATGATACTCAATCAGCGACTACAAGTTATGCATCAACCTATCCTAATTATGCGCTTTCTACTGGTGTGAATGCTTGTATAGATACAGATAATGACGGAGTGCCGGATTTAGTTGATATTGATGATGATAACGATAGTATTTTAGATGTTATAGAAGCACCGAGTTGTTATTACACAGCCGCCGAAGCTTCGGTTATAGCAAATGTATCTACAGGATTAGTATCCACTACTGTAAACAGTGGACCAATACTTCCCGGAAATGACATTCCAACAATGCGCGATGGTGTTTCTACTAATGTGGTAGCCTCTAATCATGTTGTACCGGCGGGATTAGTTTATACAACCAGTACCGTAATTTATAACATTCAATATCCTGTACCGGTAAATCTTGCCACTCTAAATGTGGTTGGAGCTACAGCAAGTTGGGGTACAGGGTTCTTTGCCGTATTGGAAGGTTCAACAAATGGTACAACTTATACAACCATTTCAGCACCGGTGGCTACAAGCGCAGGAACAACCAAAACATGGACGGTTCAGGCAGCTAATCAAAATGACTTTTATAAATATTACAGAATCAGAGTATCTACAGTAGGAACCACAACACCAACATTTACCAATTATGAGGTTACTTCAACTCAGGGTCCTGCTGTTTATGTAGCTGCATCAAACCCAAAAGCAACTTGTAGTGTGGATACCGATGGTGATGGTGTAACGAATAATTTAGATTTAGACAGTGATGGCGACGGATGTCCGGATGCTAAAGAATCAGGAGCTACAGGAACATTATTAAGTGGTAATCTTGTAAATACTTCAGGAACTGTAAGCGCTCCAAATGCAATAGCACAAGGGCCTTATGGAGCCAATGGACTCGCCAATCCTTTAGAAAATAATGATACTGCTGCGGCAACTACAAGTTATTTATCTACTTATAATAATTATGCTATCTATAAAACGTTAAATGCCTGTTCAGACAGTGATAATGACGGAATATCAGATTTAGTAGATATAGACGATGACAATGATGGAATCTTAGATGCCGTTGAAGCACCAAGCTGTTATTATACAGCAGCCGAAGCTTTGGTTTTATCTAAAGTATCAACTGGATTGACAACAACTACAGTTAATAGTGTTGTAGTGAATTCAGGTGACGATATTCCAACCATGCGTGATGGTACTTCTACAAATGTAGCGGCATCCAATCATGTTGTTCCGGCAGGATTAGTTTATACTACAAGTTCTGTAATTTACAATATAGAGTATCCGGTACCGGTAAACTTAGCGACATTAAATGTAGTGGGAGCTACCGCAAGTTGGGGAACAGGGTATTCTGCAGTGCTAGAAGGTTCTACAAATGCGAGTACGTATACTACGATCTCAGCACCACTTGCCATAAGTGCAGGAGCAACCAAAACCTGGACAGTGCAAGCTGCCAATCAAAATGATTTTTATAAATATTACAGAATAAGAATTTCTACGGTTGGAACAACTACACCAACTTATACCAATTATGAAATCACAGCGACTCAGGGAATTGCGGTTTACGGAGCTTCAGCCAATCCAAAACCAACTTGTAGTGTTGATACAGATGGTGACGGTATAACCAATAATTTAGATCTAGATAGTGATGGTGACGGCTGTCCGGATGCCAAAGAATCGAGTGTTACCGGTACATTATTAAGTGGTAGTCTTGTAAACACTTCCGGGACTGTAACTGCTCCAAACGCAGTAGCGCAAGGACCTTATGGTGCCAATGGTTTGGCCAACGGGCTGGAAAATAATGATACTACGAAAGCAGTAACAAGTTATACATCAACCTATACTAAATACGCTACAGCATCAGGCTTGAATTTATGTACCGATACAGACGGTGACGGAATTGGAGACCTAGTGGATATTGATGACGATAATGACGGTATTTTAGACACCGCAGAAACGGTTATTGGTGCCTGTGCTCAATTCGGTACAAGATATTACGCGACTGTTCCGGGATTTGATAATAGTTTAGGCAGTACGGCTTTGGCAAGCTATTTTAGCGGAACTGATATTTATGGACAACCAACGTTTCCAAGTCAATATACAACTAATGCAAATAATCCAAACGGAGGAAATGCAGGTACCTATAATGTCGTAGTTACCACTTCGGGAATTACGCAAGCTTTATACGATGATTCCGTAGGTACAGCAGCGAATGGGGATCTTGAAATGATAGTGGACGAGTTCTATTTAGACCTACGTACACAAAATAATGTACAGTTTAATGTAACATCCGGAGGAGCTGTAGATTATACATGGCTTTCTGTTTTTCCAAATGGAGATCCTTCTGAAGTTCCTTTAACAACACAAATTACAACAAGTACAGGTGCAGCAAGTACATTTACACCTGCTTTTACCAATGCAACAGGAAGAGTTTTAGTTAGAGTTTATCATTTTGATAATGGCGCCGGAGACAATTATGTTGCGCAATGGCAGTCTGCTCAGACCACAGTAAGAACTATTTCGTCTGCTAATGTTAGTTCCGGTTGTATCTTGGATATCGATACTGACGGTGACGGAATTGCAAACCGATTAGACTTAGACAGTGACGGTGACGGTTGTCCGGATGCCAAAGAATCCGGAGTTACAGGTACCTTATTAAGCGGTAATCTTGTAAATACTTCCGGTACTGTAAGTGCTCCAAATGCAGTAGCACAAGGGCCTTATGGTAACAACGGTTTAGCCAATCCATTAGAAAACAATGATACGGCTGCGGCAACCACAAGTTATCCTTCAACTTATACACTATATGGATTAAACAAAGCTTTAAACGTTTGTGCTGATACAGATGGTGATGGAATCAATGATTTAGTGGATATTGATGATGATAATGATGGTATTTTAGACGCAGTGGAAGCACCAAGTTGTTATTATACTGCTGCAGAAGGATTGGTTATAGCAAAAGTTTCGACCGGTTTAGCCTCTACGACAGTAAATAGCATAACGGTTACACCAGGAAATGATATTCTAACTTTACATGATGGGACTTCTACCAATGTAGCAGCATCCAATCATATTGTCGCAGCCGCACAAACGAGTACTACCAGTTCAATAATCTACACGATAGAGTATCCGGCATTTGTAAATTTAGCCACAGTAAATGTAATTGGAGGAACGGCAAGTTGGGGTACAGGATCTTTCGCTGTTTTAGAAGGTTCAATTAATGGCGTAGCGTATACGACTATTTCGGCTCCGGTGGCAACCAGTGCAGGAACAACCAAAACATGGGCAGTACAAGCAGCAAACCAAAACGATTTTTATAAATACTATAGAATTAGAGTATCTACAGTAGGATCGACTACGCCAACTTTTACAAATTATGAGATTACAGCGACTCAGGGACCTGCAACTTATATTGCGTCATCCAATCCAAAAGCTACTTGTTCCGTTGACACAGACGGTGATGGAAAAACCAATAATGTAGATTTGGATAGTGATGGTGATGGTTGTAGTGATCATTTCGAATCCGGTGTTAGTATGAATCGTACTTCTAATTTTACATACGGAAGTTCACAACCGGACACGAATTTAAATGGATTTAATGATACACTTGAGTCTCTTGCAAGCCCTGGGATATACACAGGAACTTATACTTATGTTAATGCAACAATAATAAGTCCGGATTCCGATGGTGATGGTGTAGCAGATTCTTGTGATTGTTTTGATAACACGAGAACTGACACCGATGGTGATGGAGTTCCGGATTATGCTGATGTTGATGACGATAATGACGGAATTTCCGATATAGTAGAAGGTACCGTAGATACTGATGGTGATGGAATCATCAACAGTTTAGATTTGGATAGTGATAATGACGGTATTCCTGATGCAATAGAAGCTTCCGGAAATCTTGCAAGCTACACAAGTCTTGTTAGTTGTCGTTTCCCTGACGGAAATGTTATTGATGCAGGTGGCTGTGAAACAGGACAGTCTACAGGCGGATTAATAACACCAATAAATACAGATGGCGATGCTTTACCGGATTATTTAGACCTTAACAGTGATAACGATAGCTGTAGTGATGCTCAGGAAGCAGGAATCAATATAGTAACTTTTACAGTTAGCGTTAACGCCTATTCAGCTGTGAATGATGGCAGTGGAACAGGACTAACAAATGCAGGTTGCTTTAAACCTATTAATACTGATTGGATCAATAGTGCTATTGCTAAAGCATGTTGCGAAATAATTGAAACCAGTTTGACAATAGCGGCAAACAGTCCAACAAATTGTACTCCGGGCAATGATGGAAGTTTGGTAATTAGTAATGGAGGACTTTTACCTGGAAAAATTTATCAGGTTAGCTATGTGAAAAATGGAGCTGCTCCGGTAGTAGCCAATATGACATCAAATAGCAGCAGTCAATTAACGATTCCGAATTTAATGCCGGGAAGTTATACGGATGTTATAGTTTCTCTTATAACAGACAGTGGCTGTTTTGGTGAAGTGCCTGGTGAACCATTTATAATTCAGACTTATCAAAGTAATTTAGCAGTTACTAATCTTGCTACTAATATTGGTTGTCAAGGTCAATCTACAGGTGCCATAAATGCAACTGTTAACGGAGGAACTGGTCCATTTACATATAGTTGGAATACAGGACAAACAACAGAAGACCTAACAGGAATTCCTGCAGGAAGTTATACCTTGACAGTAACAGATGCTAAAGGGTGTAAATTTGTTACTAGTCCAATAGTGATTACTCAGCCATCTAGTACTTTAACTGCTAATTTAACGAAGCAAAATGCAACTACCGGTCAAGGCTGTAGTAACGGTAGCGTTACAGTTACCGCTACAGGTGGTACAGCGCCATATACGTATCTATGGAGTAATGGAGGTACAACAGCAACCATTACAGGACTTACCAATGGAGCTTACAGTGTTACAGTCACAGATACTAACGGCTGTACGTTCACAGAGAGTGTAGTAGTGGATTGTGTGAATACCTGTGACGCAGTAGTAACAGTTGGAACCGTTACCAATGTATTGTGTACCGGAAC
>NZ_LEKS01000014.1:0-167974 GCF_001027725.1 Flavobacterium sp. ABG | reverse complement strand
AATTCGTATATTGTTCTGCTAAAATTGTATATACCAAATAGATACGCTTTAGAATAGCTGTCTTCAAATGTTTTTCCGTTCATTTTAATAGAAATAATCTAAATCATGAAAAATTCATTACTACTCTTCATTGCATTCTTAGCTTTTACATCGTGTTCAAAACATCAAGGGGAAAAAAATGTTGCGATCACTGGAATAGATTCCACACTGCGACCAGGTGATGATTTTTTTAAATATGTAAATGGCAAATGGTATGATTCTGTGCCAATACCTGCATCTCAAGCCGGAGTTGGTGCTGGTATGTTTATGAATTACCCACAACGAATGCGCTTGCAAGTAATATTGGACAGTATTTCGCAAAGCAAGAATCCGGCAGGAAGTATAGCACAAAAGGTAGGGGACTTTTATGCATCAGGTATGGATACTGTAACCATTGATAAACGCGGTTATACACCTATCAAACCTCTATTAGCCAAAATTGAAGCAATTAGCGATGTGCCGTCCTTAATGAACTTTGTGGTTAATGAAGTAAAAGTGGACAATTCTTCTATTATAGGTTTCGGAGTGTTACCCGATGATAAAAACAGTAGTATGAACATTGCTCAAGTCTATCAAACAGGTATCGGTTTGCCTGACAAGGACTATTATTTCAAATCAGATTCATCAACTGTTGCCATACAGAAATCGTACAAAAAATACCTTGCCGCATTATTTCAGCAAACAGGCAGCAATGCCAAAGAGGCTATAAAGAATGCGAATTTGGTTTACGATATTGACAAACAACTTGCACTTTCGCATAAAACAAAAGTTGAACTTCGCGATGTACAGGCAAATTATAATAAAATGGCTGTGACAGATCTTGTAAAAAGACATCCCAACATAGGTTGGACTACTTTTTTAAAAAAAAAATTCGTATATTGTTCTGCTAAAATTAAATATACCAAACAGATACGCTTTAGAATAGCTGTCTTCAAATGTTTTTCCGTTCATTTTAATAGAAATAATCTAAATCATGAAAAATTCATTACTACTCTTCATTGCATTCTTAGCTTTTACATCGTGTTCAAAACATCAAGGAAAAAAAAATATTGCGATCACCGGAATAGATTCCACACTGCGACCAGGTGATGATTTTTTTAAATATGTAAATGGAAAATGGTATGATTCTGTACCAATACCAGCATCTCAAGCCGGAGTTGGTGTTTATATGTTTATGAATTACCCACAACGAATGCGCTTGCAAGGAATATTGGACAGTATTTCGCAAAGCAAGAATCCGGCAGGAAGTATAGCACAAAAGGTAGGGGACTTTTATGCATCAGGTATGGATACTGTAACCATTGACAAACGCGGTTATACCCCTATCAAACCTCTACTTGCCAAAATTGAAGCAATTAGCGATGTACCGTCCTTAATGAACTTTGTGGTTAACGAAGTAAAAGTGGACAATTCTTCTATTATAGGTTTCGGAGTGTCACCCGATGATAAAAACAGCAGTATGAATATTGCCCAAGTCTACCAAACGGGTATCGGTTTGCCTGACAAGGATTATTATTTCAAATCAGATTCATCAACTGTTGCCATACAGAAATCGTACAAAAAATACCTTGCCGCATTATTTCAACAAACAGGCAGCAATGCCAAAGAGGCTATAAAGAATGCGAATTTGGTTTACGATATTGATAAACAACTTGCCGTTTCGCATAAAACAAAAGTTGAACTAAGGGACGTGCAGGCAAATTATAATAAAATGGCTGTGACAGATCTTGTAAAAAGACATCCCAACATAGGCTGGACTACTTTTTTAAATAATTTAGGTGCCAAAACCGATTCTATTAATGTATGCCAACCGGCCTATTATGATGCCCTTAATAAGCTCTTAAGAACCATTCCCATTACGAATTGGAAGATTTACTTGAAAGCAAATTCTCTGGAAAGATATGCAGATGACTTAAGTAAGCCTTTTGTAGATGCTTCATTTGAATATACCAAAGTACTTTCCGGTCAAGCTGTTCAAAAATCACGTGGCGAAATAATGGCGAATGTCCTTGATAATTACTTAGGCGACGCGTTGGGCGAATTGTATGTAAAGAAATATTTTTCAGAAGATGCCAAAAAGCGTATGTTGATTCTGGTGAATAATCTGCAAAAAGCGTATGCCAAAAGAATTGATAAATTGGAGTGGATGAGTCAAAGTACAAAACAAAAAGCCAAAGAAAAATTGGCAGCTATGACTAAGAAAATAGGATATCCGGACAAATGGAAAGATTATAGCAATGTACAGATAGCGAGGAACACTTATTTTGAGAATGTAGTTTCGGCTGCTACAGTTGCCTATCAATTTCAATTGGCAAAATTGGGCAAACCAGTCGGTAAATCAGAATGGTATACTACAGTTCCAACAGTTACGGCTTATAATAACCCAACTGCAAATGAAATTGTTTTTCCTGCAGGTATTTTACAACCCCCGTATTTTGATAATAATGCAGACGATGCGCTTAACTATGGAGGTATTGGAATGGTTATAGGCCACGAAATGACCCATACTTTTGATGATCAAGGTGCCCAATATGACAAGGATGGAAACTTAAAAAACTGGTGGACAAAAGAGGATTATGCAAAGTTTAAATCAAGAATACAACAGGTTATCAATTTGTACAGCACGTATACCGTTTTAGGCGATCTGCACGTTAATGGCGAAATGACAGTTGGTGAAAATACGGCGGATATTGCCGGAATAGCAGTTGCTTATGATGCTTTTAAAATGACTGAAGAAGGAAAAGGAAATACAAAAATTGACGGTTTTACTCCAGATCAACGCTTCTTTATTTCTATAGCCAAAATATGGAGAGTAAAAATGAAAGACGAGTTCCTGCGTTTGTTGATTAACAATAACCCACATTCTCCACCAAATTGGCGTGTTAATGGCCCCCTAATGAATACGACACCTTTTTACGACGCCTTTAATGTACAACCAAAAGATAAAATGTTTTTGCCAAAGAAAGAGAGAATAACAATTTGGTAATACACTAGCTCTGTGGAGTATTCCCGTGAAAAGCTACGCAAAGGTCCCTGTGAACTTTGCGTAGCTTTTTGGCTTATTAGAAATTATGTTTCAACTTTTGAATAGGAAAATAGCTCACAAAAAGTTGGAATTTGGAATTTAAAAATATTGGAATTTACCCTATAAGTATGACTAAAAACAAAAAGCCTCAGATTTCTCCGAAGCTTTTGGCTAGTGCCAGGAGGTATTCAAATATGTATGCAGTTTATTGGAGACTTTTACTAAAATGTTCTTAGTTTATGGGGACGAAGTTGGGAGACTTTGCGCGACAGGGTTGCGGAGATTTCATAAAAGTGTATTGTTTAACCAAATTTCTCCAGTATTGTCCTTTCGACGAAGGAGAAATCTTCGCAAGAAACTCCACAATATAAGGTAATTACGGATTTCCATAATAAAGCTATGAATTTATTAATGTTATTTGTTGTTAGTACTCTTCTTGGTTGAAGAGTTTATTGTTTAATTTAAAAATATATTATGGAAAAAACTGAAGCTATTAAGCCAGGGCCAAAGCCAAAAACTCCTGATGGAACACCTGATGAAAGAAGGAGAGTTACTCCGCCAAATCAACCAAAACATCCGGATTTAAAACCTCATATTCATAAGCCAAAAGATTAGAGGTTTAAGTTTTTTGAGTTTAAAGAAAAGACAGCTTTATAACTGTCTTTTTTCTGTGTTATGATGATAAATAAGATTTGTATTCAGTTTGTTTTAATTTAATTGCATAAAGAGAGTAATGTATAAATTTGTTTTAAAGTCAGAGACTTTATAGAGGTTTGTGATTTTAAGACTTTTTAAAAAGGGCAAAGTCGGAGACATTTGCGCAGCGGATTATTACAATATTTTAGCATGTACATCTTAATTTTTTCTATGCTTTTTGTTTGTATAGCCACTCCTATAAGTGCTAAAAAGCATCAATCCAATTTAATATCCTTTTGATAGTTTGTAGTGGAAATATTATATATTTGAAAATAAATAAGATATGAAATTTATCACACATATAAATACGTTGGTGGCAATTTTGCGAGACTTCTAACCTACATTAATTAACAAGAAATAAAAAATGAAATTAACAATTACAATCGGACTTCTTTTAATTGGACATCTTACATTTGGACAAGACAGAATTCAAAAAATTGACAGTTTACTTAATTCCCTTTATTCAAAAGAGAAAATCAATGGAAATGTTCTAATTGCAGAAAAAGGGAAAGTTATATATAGCCATAGTTTTGGACTTGCAAACGAAACAACAAAAGATAAATTGAACGAAAATTCGATTTTTGAATTGGCATCTTGTTCAAAGCAGTTCACAGCTATGGGGATAATGATACTTAAAGAAAAAGGGAAGTTGAATTTGGACGATGACATCAAAAAATACTTACCCGAACTTTCTTTTTATAAAGGTATAACTGTAAGAAACTTATTAAATCATACTGGAGGTCTACCAGACTATATGCAGCTTATGGATAGTTTATTTGACAAATCTAAAATTGCCACTAACAAAGACATAATTACTATATTTAGTAAACATCAACCAAAAATATTATTTGAGCCAAATACTAAATGGGAATATAGCAACACGGGTTATGCACTATTGGCATCAATAATTGAGAAAGTATCGGGTTTGACATACGCTGACTATCTAAAGAAAGCTATTTTCCAACCGTTGAAAATGAAAAATACCTTTGTGTACACTCGTAGATTATCGCCAAAGAAAATTGACAATTATGCTTTTGGTTATGTTTACTCAGATAGTTTGAAAAAATATGTTTTACCAGACGAATTGAAAGAAACTAAAATGGTTATTTGGCTTGATGGTATTGTTGGAGACGGAACAGTTAATTCAACTGTAAAGGATCTGCTGATTTGGGATAGAGCATTATACACCAATAAATTACTCACAAAAGAGGGAATGAAAGCAGTTTTTGAAGTAACAACTTTGAAAGACGGAGCTAAAAGAAATTATGGTTTTGGTTGGGGAATTGAAGAAAATACTGATTTTGGAAAAATTGCAAACCATAGTGGTGGTTGGCCAGGTTACGTAACTTTTATCGATAGACATATTACAAATGATAAAACAATAATAATACTTCAAAATCACAACAACGTTACAATTCCTTCAAAAGCAATTAGAAGTATTCTATATAATAAACCATTACCTGTGCAAAAAATCAGAAAAGAAGTTATTATTACAACTGAAGAACTTCAAAAGCTTGTTGGGACTTATCAAGTTGAAAAAGATTTTGAAATCAAAATTTCATTAGATAAAGACCAACTATTTTCACAATTGACAGGACAAAATGTGTTCCCGATATTTGTAGAAAGTGAAATGTTATTTTTCTATAAAGTAGTAGATGCACAAATTCAGTTTGAAAAGAACGAAAAAGGAGAAATTTCAAATTTGTTTTTATTACAGAATGGAAATAAGATAGAAGCAAAACGGACGAAATAAAAACGGCTACCAACACACCTGCTAAAACCTCAGCTCTCCGAAGAGTTCTTATGAAAAGCTGCGCAAGTGTCTCCGACTTTGCGCAATTTTTATTGTTGTAAGAGAATGAAACCTCTATAAAATCTCTAACTATTATCAATATCTTCACGAGAATAAAAAGGCAAATAGAATAATTTAGTACTATTGATTATTCAAAAACAGAAATCCTATTTATATATGTCTTTATTCAAAATCAATTGCCTAAACTAATTTTACTTTTTCAGTACTTTTGAAATTTAAAACAAGGTTTCGAATACTTGAGATTACAAATCTGCGTGATTGAAATTAGAAATTTCAATCTAAATTAAATTCATTGATTATGGAATCAAATAAAAATAGCAATAAAGGTTACACACCTATTGAGCCTGATATTTATGATAAACTAAATTGGGATTACGATTTAATTGTCCAATGCTTGGAGTATATCCGAAAAGAGATTCCAAATATTTTAAAAATTGAGGATAATAAAGTTGATGTATTTTTAGTTTCGCTATGTAATTTTTTAGGACAAAATTATCCTGCAATTGGGATTAGATGTAAATCAAATTTAAAAGACCTTGTAGATTTTGATTTTTTTGAAATTGACGAGAAAATAGAAACCTGGTTAGACAGTATTGGAGGAGTTGAATCTTTAAAGCAAAAATCAAAAGGTATTAAATGTATTGATTGGAAGACATAGGAGTTGTCAAGTTTTTGTTCTGATTTTTTAATTTCACAACTCTGTAACTTTGCGAGATTCTTGTTTCTCTATAACTCTTGACCCAAAGGGTTCACAAAAAGTTGGAATTTGGAATTTAAAAATATTGGAATTTTCCCTATGAGTATGGCAAAAACAAAAAAGCCTCAGATTTCTCTGAAGCTTTACCTAGTAGCGGGAACAAGACTCGAACCTGTGTCCGCCGTGGCGGATATAAGCCCTCTGGATTATAATTTAAAATTAGATTTTATAATAAATTATGTTTCAATACTAGATTTTAAGTAGTCTTCTATTTTGAAAGTTTTTGTTATTGAATAAGAAAAGGGTTCACAAAAAGTTGGAATTTGGAATTTAAAAATATTGGAATTTCCCCTATGAGTATGGCAAAAACAAAAAAGCCTCAGATTTCTCTGAAGCTTTACCTAGTAGCGGGAACAGGACTCGAACCTGTGACCTTCGGGTTATGAGCCCGACGAGCTGCCTACTGCTCTATCCCGCGTTGTTTCGGGTGCAAAGATACGCCCATTTTTGAGAAATCCAACGAAAACTTAAAAAAATGTTTTATTTTCTGTATTGAGTTGATATGACTACCTTTGCACCCAAGACCTTTGGGTCGAACCGTACGGAATAAAATTAAATAATACACAAATGTCACATAAAGCAGGTTTTGTAAACATCATCGGGAATCCAAACGTTGGAAAATCAACATTGATGAATGCCTTTGTTGGAGAAAGATTATCGATCATTACATCAAAAGCACAAACAACACGCCATCGTATTCTTGGAATCGTAAATGGTGAGGATTTTCAACTTATATTATCGGATACTCCAGGGATCATCAAACCGGCTTATGAAATGCAGGAATCGATGATGAACTTCGTGAAGTCAGCTTTTGAAGATGCAGACATTCTGGTTTATATGGTCGAAATAGGGGAGCAGGACTTAAAAGACGAAGCTTTCTTTAATAAAATCATTCACGCTAAAATTCCGGTTTTGTTATTGTTGAATAAAATTGACAATTCAAATCAGGAACAATTAGAAGAGCAAGTAGCATTTTGGACAGCAAAAGTACCAAACGCGGAGATTTTCCCAATTTCGGCTTTGCAGAATTTTAATGTACCTGAAGTTTTCTCGAGAATTATTGAGTTGCTTCCGGAATCACCTGCTTATTATCCAAAAGATCAATTGACAGACAAACCGGAACGTTTTTTTGTAAACGAAACCATCCGTGAGAAAATCTTATTGAATTACAGTAAAGAGATTCCATACGCAGTTGAAATTGTGACAGAAGAATTTTTTGAAGATGAAAAAATCATCAGAATTCGTTCGGTAATTATGGTGGAACGAGAAACACAAAAAGGAATTATCATTGGACATAAAGGAGCAGCTCTTAAAAAAGTAGGTATGGATTCCCGTATCGATTTAGAGAAATTCTTCGGAAAACAAATTCACATTGAACTTTATGTTAAAGTGAATAAAAACTGGAGAAGCAACGCGAATATGTTGAAACGATTTGGATATAATCAATAAGGAGTTTTTTTGTTTCAGGTTTCAAGTTTCAGGTTTGAGGTTGTGAAATGTGAAACTAGAATTTCTTGTGTATTTTGGACTAGCCCTGATAGTAGTGGAAATCCTTTTGTGAGCTTCTTTAGCGAACAAAAGATTGAAACGGATAGCAGGAATCAGCTCCTGAGAGAATAAATTATTTTGTTTTTTTAGTTTCAAGTTTCAAGTTTTGGAACGTTAACCTGAAACCTGAAACCTGAAACTAAAAAAAAACAACAAAAACCACAGCAAAAAAGTTAGATAGTGACTTAGCCACTTTTTTAACTACCTTTGCAAAAAATTAAAATACAGTATTTTGGATTTATAAGAGTTGTGATTTTGGGAAACCGGAATCTAAAATCTAAAGTCCGGGATCTAAAATAAAAAAAGATGAATAACATTGTTGCGATAGTAGGAAGACCTAATGTAGGGAAATCAACCCTTTTTAATAGGCTGATACAAAGAAGAGAAGCTATTGTAGATTCGGTTTCTGGGGTTACCAGAGATAGAAACTACGGTAAAAGCGAGTGGAACGGAAAAGAGTTTTCTGTAATTGATACCGGTGGATACGTTCGCGGAAGTGATGACGTATTTGAAGGTGAAATCCGTAAACAAGTAGAGCTTGCTATCGATGAAGCTGATGTTATTATTTTTGTAGTAGATGTTGAGGAAGGTATTACACCAATGGATGAAACGGTGGCTAAATTGTTGCGTAAAGTAACTAAGCCTGTTTTATTGGCTGTAAATAAGGTTGATAACGCTATGCGTGAGAAAGACGCGATTGAGTTTTATAATCTTGGTTTAGGAGATTATTTCACTTTCGCCAGTATTTCAGGAAGCGGAACGGGAGATTTGTTAGATGCTTTAATTGATGCATTTCCGGAGAAACCAGTAGTTGAAGTTACCGAAGAGTTACCACGTTTTGCTGTTGTAGGACGTCCAAACGCAGGTAAATCTAGTTTTATCAACGCTTTAATTGGTCAGGATCGTTATATCGTAACCGATAT
This sequence comes from Flavobacterium sp. ABG, assembly GCF_001027725.1. Classification (NCBI taxonomy): domain Bacteria; kingdom Pseudomonadati; phylum Bacteroidota; class Flavobacteriia; order Flavobacteriales; family Flavobacteriaceae; genus Flavobacterium; species Flavobacterium sp. ABG. The sequence continues at coordinate 159,173 of NZ_LEKS01000014.1, read as the reverse complement.
TGCAGGAACTACCCGTGATGCGATTGATACTAAATTTGACCGTTTTGGTTTTGAATTCAACTTGGTAGATACGGCGGGAATTCGTCGTAAAGCGAAAGTTAAAGAAGATTTAGAATTTTATTCTGTAATGCGTTCGGTCCGTGCGATCGAGCATGCAGATATTTGTATATTGGTTATTGATGCGACCCGTGGATTTGAAGGTCAGGATCAGAGTATTTTCTGGTTGGCAGAGAAAAACCGTAAAGGGGTTGTAATCTTGGTAAACAAATGGGATTTAGTAGAAAAAGATACTATGTCGACAAGAGATTACGAAGAGAAAATCAAAAAAGAATTAATGCCTTTTACAGATGTGCCAATTTTGTTCGTTTCGGCTTTGACGAAACAACGTTTATTGAAAGCATTGGAAGCTACAGTTCAGGTTTTCGAAAACAGAAAGCAAAGAATTGCAACGTCAAAATTCAACGAATATATGTTGAAAGTGATCGAGGCTTATCCACCACCGGCAACAAAAGGAAAGTATGTGAAAATTAAATATTGTATGCAGTTACCAACTTTAACACCTCAGTTTGTGTTTTTTGCTAACATGCCACAATATGTTAAAGAGCCATACAAGAGATATCTTGAAAATAAGATTAGAGAAAATTGGGATTTCGCAGGAGTTCCGATTGATATTTATATTAGAGAAAAATAATATACAAAAGTAAATAAGTGTTAAAAATATAAAAACCCTTATATATGTTTAGTTTATAGGTTTTTTTTTCATTCTGTCTTTTTGTTGTTTATGCTTGTTCATTGGCCTATTCAAAAAGTGGCGAGAAAAGTGTAGTAGAATATGGGGATAAAAAAAAATCAAATAGATGCAGACGCTCGCAGTGGAAGGATTACATTATGGAGTAAAAATTCTGATGGGTTAACTTTTGTCCAACCTAAACGAGTAATTAAAATGATAGAGAATTTAAAAGGAATCAAGGATAATTATAATCAATAAAGTTAATTTTGAGTTTTATGAATTACTTAAGATTTTAAGATAGGTAAATTACATATAATTAAAAATAAAAAAATAGGCTCCATTCATTAATTGAATGAAGCCTATTTTTTATTATCTATTAATTAATTTCTTATTCGTTTTCTGTAAGGGGTATAACAACATCAGTCTGAATAACTGAATCAGGGTCAATAAGAGGAATAATGAGTCCACTAATTTCTGTTCCTTCGGTTTTTGCATGCAACATACCACGTGCAGCACCAATTGCTACGACAAGCATAATTTTAGTGGTTTCTAGGGGAATTATAAAAGTTTTTTCTTTTTTATTATAAAGCTTGTCAAAATCTTTTTTTTCAGCTTTAAAATGTGCTCCCGCTTCAATAACAAGAAGCTCTTTGTCGTCTTTTGTTACTTCAAATCTAAAAAGACAAGCTAGCATCAATTGTGAAGGTTCAATACCTAACTGTACTGAATTGTTCATTTCTATTTCAGATTTTTTAAATGCAGAAGGCAGGTGTTCTGAATAAAAAAACTGCTCTGTGGTGAGCTTTAGTAATGATACTTCGAGTTTCCTACGTTTAGCCATTTTGGAGTCGAGTGTTTTTGAAAATTATAATTGCTTTTTTGGTAAATAGGTGATGAAATAAATGGCTGTTGTCTGGCAGTCCATGTGATAGTCACCACGTGTTTTTTAGGGCTTAATTCAGGAATTTCTATTAATTTTATTCCTAACACTTTTTGAATCTTGAATATAGTTGTAATACTCAAGTTTTCTCTTGATCTTAACAGTTTTGAAACATATTGCTTTGATACATTTAGTTCATCTGCTAGTTTTGATTTTTTCCAGCCCAGTTCTTCAAGTCTCATTATGATTCTCAAAGAAAGTTCAAATAAGAAATCCTCAGATTCCTCGTTATCCAATTGAAATTGAAACTTTTCTTTCCATGAATTATCAAAAGTTGTTTCTTCAATAAGCTGTTTTAGCTTTTTATTTTCCATAATAATAAATTAGTCATTGAGATTGCACAAATCAATTTGATCGTCATCCCCAGACCTTAAAAATTCCTCGGCCTGTTTAAGTTTCAATAGTTCCTCCTGCAAATGCGTTGGAGACATATCTCTTGTCAGTTTAATACCTCCACCAGTAATTACAAAGGTGTTTTTAGAGCAGCGAATAGCATAAATTCTCAGCCAGTTATGATTTAATAAGCCTTTGCCTTTATCCCATTCAAATTTTCCAATTTTACCATTTGTTAATGGCTTAAAATAATCTGAGAGATATTTAAAATCGTTGCTTTCTCCATTCGCGATATTCAGAATTGTTTTTTGTACATCTTTTGCTTGCGCACGAGTGTCACGAATGGCTCTTTCAATATCAATACCTCCCCAAGCATCGCACTTTAGATCAGTTAGATTGGCTTTAAAAAATTTATTTAACCAATATGGATCTCCCCAATTATTAAACAGTTTTTCAAATTCATTTTTTTTCTCCCCATCATATTTTACGGAATATAATATATCTGGTATTAAACCTTCAAGTTTAAATTTACGATTTTCAGCCATAAAAATCAACTTATAGGTTTATTTATTAAGCAAATATATTTAATTAAATGACATACCAAACATTTTTAGTAGAAACATTTCAATCTTTTCACAATAATACTTTAATGATTTCATTCCTCCAATTATATGAAAAGGAGCTTAACAACAGTGTACAAGATGGAAATTAAACTTGAAAAATTAATTATAGAATTATATCTCATTAATTGCATAATCATAAACTTGGAATTTTAAGTGATTTGAAAGTCAGTTAAAAATAATTGTAATTTTTTGTAGCCTATTTGTGTTTTTATTTTGTAATTATTTGATTTTCAATTTTTATATTAGAGAGAAATAAAATTTTCTTTTTAAATAAGATAAAAAAAAAAGCAACCTTTCAAACTTTGAAAGGTTGCTTTTTTAGTTTAATGCAAAAGCATGTTTTACGGTTGGTTTTCATCATAGAAGAAAAGTTGTTCTAATGCTGGACTTCCGTCAGAGTCGTCAACATCCCCATTATGTTTTCTGGTCGAAGAAGCCAGTTTTAGGGTATAGGTACATCGTGTCAGGTTATTATTCGGTGGAGCGTTGAGCGGTGAATTGTCTTTTATTCGTTTTAGTAATACAGAGTCTATTACTCCATCTGAAATGTACCTGTTTATAGTATAACTGTTATTATTTAAATGCAAACTACCGGAAGCTAAATACGGGTGATAAAGCGTGTATTTGGCATTTATTGTACCTTTTATTGGACTGCAAAGCGTACTTTCTTCAAGCTCTTTAATGGCCAATTTTCTATAGATCGGATTGTTGTTCATGACAATAGAATTAAGCGTTTTTCCATCGCCTTCAATTATTCCAAAACTATTTGCAGCTTTATCAATTACTTCTCTGATTTCAAAACGAATGGCAAATTTCTCGATCAGAATATCGTTTGCTGCAGGAATTGGTTGTCCGGCACTAAAGAGGTCCGGTACATTCGGTGCATTGGTTAATTCTGCTGTATTGATAGAAATAAGTGTATCTTCTTCAATGACATTATATAAATCTAAATCTGCTAGGGTTAAACCATTGGCAATCAAAGTTCGTTCAATCGCATGGTTGACATCAAACCAGCCATCTGAATCAAAATCACTTTGAGCGCTGTCTACAAAAATATCATCAAGGTATAAAATAGGTATTTTTCTGGATAGTTTAGAAACGGTACTCGGAACAAATAGGTTGTTGTCCAATTTGCCGACAATTTTTGTGAAGTTGTCTTTATCTACAGGAGGTGTGTTATTTAGAGCTGTTACATCACTAACTCTGAATCGGTATTCGATTGGGTTTCCGGCTATTGATTTTAAGGCCGCCTGACCTGTTAATCTGATGATGGAATGCAGGACATGTTTACCTGAACCGGCAAAACCTTCAGCGTCAAAGGCGTTGGGACCTAATCCGTAAGAAGCAGTGAACTGAGATCCAATTCCTGCCCATGCACTTGGGAAAGAAACTCCGGGATCTGTTACCTTTACTTCAGAACATAAAGTCACACACAAACAGTATCCGACATTTTTGCGTGCATTGGCTTTGGTCTCTTTAACTAATTTTGTGCCTCCCAGTTCAGCTTTAAAATAAACATCGGGACCACTTTTGAAAGAAAGAAAAGAGGGGTCAGTTTCGATGTTGAACCACGGCGATAAAAAAGTCTTTTTGAAGTCGGCCGAAGAATAATCAATTCTAAAGTGTCCGTGAGAATCAGTTGTTGCGGTTCCTAAGGTATCATCAGTAAGAAGATCAGCATCCATTGCGATTACTTCTGCGTTGGCAATTGGAGTATTTGTTTCACAGTTCATCAAATGCCCACAAATCGTCCAGGCATCAAAAAAGTGACCTCTTATATAACACCACCATTTATGTGCTATAGTATACCTCCATCTGTAAGTTTGGTCTTTTTCCTGTTTTTCAAGTTCAGACTGCATTGAGATAGAAGTAAGGTGAAATTGTATAATTTCATCTCTTTTTGGTTTTGGAAATTTGAACGGTACAGTTCCGCAAACAAAATCAATATCGTAATCACCAACTACAAATCTTTCGTCCAATTCAATTTCAAAATTCCCATTCTCATCTGTTTTTTTTCTGGTGATAAGTAATTGCTCTCTTTGTTTTACCTCTTCTTTAGAAACAAAACGGAATGTTTCTTTTAGATTTGCATTAGCGGCAACAGTTTCTTTTCTGTACGGATGATACAGTAAAATTTCAACGTCAGAGATAGACTCCAGACAGTCTTCACATATAAATCCTCTTAAGGAACCTTTAAAAATATTTTTCATGATAATGCGTTTTAAATTGCTTACTCTAATCAGTTTTGACTTTTCTGTCCTGCTCTTTTCAGGATTTTCTGAATTCTCCTTATTTTCTTTAATTACAGATAACAAAGGTTTTGTATTTAGATGTAAAAGAAGTCAGGAGAAAGACTGTTTTTGCAGGGGCATATTTCCCCTTTTTTTGTGTTTTGAAATAAAAACGTACCCAATTGCAACTAAACCTTTTTGTGTTTTTAGAGTCTTATTGTTATAATTAAAAGCCTTATGATTAAATTATATTCTTTTGTTTTGCTCTTGCTTTGCTGTTATACGGCTAATGCACAGAATGATATTGTTGTGAAAGGAACTGTTATTGACATCAATACGCAGTTGCCTTTGGAATTAGCGACGGTTTATTTTACGACCGTTAGAGATTCTACAGTAATTGAATATACTACAACCGATAAAAATGGTTTCTTTAGTCTGAACATTAAGAAATATGATAAGCCTGTTTTTTTAAAGGTGAATTATATTGGATATCAAACTTATTTAGAGGAACATAAAGGACTTACCGAAAGCAAAGACTTCGGAAAAATATACCTGCTTGAAAGTGTCAATGCGCTTAATAATGTAGTAGTGAAAAATGAGGCACCACCAATTACCATTAAAAAAGATACATTGGAGTTTAATGCGAATTCTTTTAAAGTCCGCCCGGATTCTAATGTTGAGACTTTACTAAAACAATTACCCGGTTTTGATGTAAATAACGATGGGAAAGTTACCGTCAACGGAAGAGAAGTAACGCAGTTTTTGGTTAACGGAAAAACCTTTTTTGATAAAGACGGCGCAATTGCTTTGAAAAATTTGCCAGCAGAAATCATAAAAAAAGTTCAGGTTTCGGATTTTAAAACCAAAAAAGAAGAATTGTCAAAACAAGAATCTACTTCGGATTATTCGAGTATTAATTTGACAATTGATGAGAAAAAAAACAAAGGCTACTTTGGGAAAATACTGGGAGGTTACGGTTCTGATGAGCGCTATGAAAGTAGTCTGATGATGAATTTTTTCAATAATAAACAGAAAATAAGTGTTTTGGCTTCTTCGAATAATATTAATTCGACCGGATTTTCGATGGATGATGTATTTGATAATATGGGCGGAGGAAGAAACAGTAACGGAAGAAACGCCAACAACAGCTCCGCCAGTACCAGTAAAGGAATTACCCAATCTAATCTTGCCGGAATAAACTATTCTGATGATTGGTCTGAAGAATTAGCGGCAATGGGAAGTTATAATTTCTCGAACTCCAATACTACAAACAACAGTAAAGCCAATCAGATTAGTTTTTTGCCAAAAGGAAATATTCTGACGGCATCTGACGCTACTACAAGAAATGAAAATACGGGAAACAAAGCTAATTTCGAATTGGAGTACAAAATCAGTCCTACGATGCGACTTGTTGTTGTGCCGAAATTAAATCTAACCCAATCGGACAATACTTCTAATTCGACCAGTTTTTCTGAGGATGAAAATGGGCAGGCTTTAAATCAAAGTAGTTCAGAATCTAATAGTAAAAATGAGAACACTAATTTTTCAAACGGTATCAATTTTAATAAAACCTTCGAAAAAGAAGCGCGAAATTTCAGTGTGGTTTTTAACAATAATAATACAAAGAGTGACGGGAATGTTTTAAACCGTTCTGAAACCATTTTTTATCAGGGCGACAAACCCAATGACGAACGAAACCAGAATAGCAAGAACAATGTTACTACGGATTCTTATACGGTTGATTTGGAGTACACAGAGCCGATAACGGACTCCTTAAGAATCAGATTTGGTTCTGATTTTGATTGGGAAAAGACCGTAAACGATAAGAATACGTTCAATTATAATGCAAGTACCGATTCGTATTCGGACTTAGATTTGTCTTTGACCAATTATATTTCTTCACGTCAGAACAGTATTAGTCCTAAGTTTGGAATCACCTGGCAAAAGAGGAAATTTACGCTTAATTTGAATTCTCAAACTTCCATTATCGATTATGATAATCATTCCTTATACTTAAACAAAGCGACCGATTTAAACAAAAAATATGTATTGCCTTTTGGGAATTTGCAGCTTAGATATAAATTTAGTCGTTCTAAAAATCTGACTTTTAGATACGATTATTCCAACGCACTTCCAACGGCAACGCAATTATTACCGGTTATAGACCTGTCCAATCCATTGAACAGTATTATTGGAAATCCGAATCTGAATCCGATAGAGAAAAACAGTGTGAGCGTCAATTTCAGGAATTTTGATTTCCGTACCCGTTCGGGGTATAGTGTGTTTGCTAAGACAGATTATTATAACAATGATGTGGTTACTACTTCAGTTTATGATGACAGTGGTAAACGAAACACTACTTATGCAAACATTTCGGGAACGTACACGACTTCTGTTGGCGCAAATTGGAATCAATCTGTGAAAAAGGATGCCAGTGTGCTACGATATGGGTTAGCATTAAACTCGAGCTATTCTTTTGACAAAGGATTTACAAATGCGGTGATGTATGAAGCAAGATCAATTGGAATTATACCAAAAGTATATTTAAGTTATGAATATGGAGATGTGATTACCATAGCGCCATCTTATGATTTGTCTTATAATGAAACAAAATATAAGAACTATTCGAGAGAGGCTACTTCAAATGTAATTCACAAAATTAATTTGCAGACCACGACATACTGGCCAGCCAATTTGATTTTTGGAAATGACTTTGGATATACCTATAATTCTAATATTTCAGACGATTTCAAGAAAGATTTTTTCCTTTGGAATACCAGTTTGTCCTATGGTTTTTTCGATAAAAAAATGTACCTGAAAGTAAAAGTGTACGATGTTTTAAATCAAAATCAAAGTGCTACAAGAACTATTTCTGCAACCTCAATTCGCGACGAAGAGAATACCGTTTTAAAACGATATTTAATGTTTTCTGTAGCTTATAAAATTGGAAATTTTGCTGCTAAAGAAAAAAGAGGCGGGCGAAGAGAAAGAGAAATGTAGTGTATTAAGCTTTAGTTTTGCGATTAATTTTATGATAAACCGTAAATCGAATAATATCGCGATCGTAAAAATCAACACCGCTGGCACGTCTCTGGAAGCTTTTCATATAACCCAATTCTAATCCGATGTTGGGGTTGAAATGATAACGTAAGGCAGCGTAAATTCGATTTTGATCGAACGTATTTCTCTTATTGTCTTTTCCGTAATTGAGTAAAATTTCGTCTGAAATAGTCCCTTTCAGGTTGCGTTTGTCTTTTTCCCAAAGCGTAAAAGTAGATTGCAGTCTGTATCTGAACCGCCACGAAAAAGAAAAATCATCCAGTAATTCTGTTCTGCTGGCTTTCTGCATAAAACGTTCCTCAATCTGAAAGCGATTGTGGAAAGTGATTTTCGCTATATCATTGATTAAAGTAATATCCTGCTGGCCTCTGTATTCCGGAACCGAAAAATTAGGATCAATACGCGGATCTTGTGTATTGACATTAAAATAGGCAAATCCACCGCCTAAATCGATTGTTTTATTGGCTCTGTAACGCCCCTGTACACGGACAACAAAAAGATTTTCATGAATGGGATTGACAAAACTTCGATTGTCCAGTTCCGTATGAATGGACCATTTTTCAGTTAAAGGAAAGATATTATAGTACCGAATCCAGGTCAGGGTTTGTTGATCCGTTTTTTTCTGAGCCTGCAAAAAGGGACTTGTGAGGCTTAAAAAGAGCACTATTCGGAGGATTTTCATCTAAGCTGTATAAATTCAGGCTGCGAATATATATAAATCAGAGCGAATTTATAGAATTTAAGATCGTTTTTTAAATTTGCTTTAAAAGTAATTTTGTGATTTTCAACAACTTTTTTAATAAAAAAACGAGACCTGCTACTTAAAGCGGGCCTCGTTTTGGTATCTATTCCATCTAAATCTATGTTTCTATGTGTTAAAAAAAAAGCAACAGGTTACAGCATGATCACTTTATAAAGAATATTTCAAAGTGATTCCGTACGTTCTCTGGTCACCCAAAACACCAGCATATTGTCCGGTATTTCCTCCTGCAGGTAATAATTGCTCATAATAATCCTTATTTAAAAGATTACGTCCCCAGAAATGTACCGATAGACCATCAGTAGCACGGAAACCTAAACGAGCATTAAAAATAGCATAACCTTGTACCACTAAGTATTTCGAAGCAGAAGGACTTGATGAAAATTCAGAACGAGCGTAAGAATCTAAGGCTAGAAACACTTTACCGGCATTTCCGAAGAATTTTGCATTGTCGGAAAGTTCCCCTCCTAAAGATCCTGCCCATCTGGATGCGCCCGGCAGATCAGTTCCGGACACATCTTTATAAGCAACCGGAGCTCCCGTTTCCTCTAATGGAAGTGGTGCATTGGTAAACTTAACATATTTACCATCAGTATACGTAGCCGCTCCGTTAATCGTTAAGTTTTGATTTACTACAAAACTGGCGTCCAATTCTACACCTCTTACACGAACTTTATCCGCATTGGCAAGATAACCTCTGTTTACCCCCAATTCAGCAGCCTGAACATTGGTTTGGAAGTTTCTGATATCGGTATTAAAGAAAGTCACGTTAAAAATCGAGTTCTTAAATGGAGAAGTTTTTACACCAACTTCATAATGATTTACCTCTTCCGGTTTAATTACGGCAAGATTAAGTAAGGGCTGACCAGCTGAATTGGTCGGAAGTCCGGCAACATTCACTCCAACCGGTTTGTAGCTTTTTGCAAATGTAGCATAAGCATTGATTTTGTCCGTAGCTTTATAAGACACTGTTATATTTCCGGAGAAATCGGTATCATCTGTATTTGATGTGAAGGCTTGGTCGCTGTAAACTTGTTTTTTCAAAGCAAGCAATGCAGGATCGGTAGTCTGAAGTCCTCCGTAAGTAGTACGAGTATAATCAGCATCTTTTTTGTCAAAGTTGTAACGTAAACCTGGTAATACATGCAGTTTTTCGGTTACAGCCCAGTCTAATTGTCCAAAAACAGCTGCACTGGAAGATCTTATGCGAGCATCTGTTTTGATTCCGTATCCTTCAAAAAGACCCGGAGTTTTCCATAACGGACTTGTTGAGCTTTGTGAGAATCTCCATTGTGCATTTCCGGATTCTTCAGTACCATTGGTTTTTGAAGTTTGATCAATAAAAAAGACCCCTACAACACCGCTCAATTTTGAGCTAAGTTGTCCTGCATAACGTATTTCTTGTGTGAATTGTGTTTGTCTGGTTGGGTTTTGTGATTTAGCAAGTACTTGTAATCCTGTGAAATCCCTGTCGTTTGAAGGATCCCAGTTCCAGAAACGCCAAGCTGTTGTAGAAGTAAGTGTTCCTCCTCCGATTTTGGTATCAACATTAAGAGAAACACCTCCTAAGTCTTGTCCGGAACGCCACGGCGTATCATGATCTATTCTACGATCAAATGCATTCTGACTTGGAAGCTGATAATTTAAATCGGCAATAATAGCATTAAATTGGCGGTATGGAGCTCTTTGAGTAGGGGCAACACCCGCTACAACCTGCGCATATCCGTCAGGACGCTGTGTTGTAATATCTGCTGCTAGTGTAATATTTGTATTTGCTGTCGGAGTATACAATAATTGACCTCTAATTCCTTGGTTGTTTAAGGTATTTGTAGCTCTTCCAGTGGCAACATTATCGATTAAACCGTCACGTTGTGTACCTGAAAAAGACAAACGACCGGCTATTTTTTGACTTAAAGCTCCTGTTATAGATGCTTTGGCTTGCAAAAAGGCAAAATTCCCGTAACTAACTTCAAAGTCTGCACCCGAAGTAAAACTTGGTTTGCGGGTCGTAATGTTAAAAGCTCCCGAAGTGGTATTCTTTCCAAACAATGATCCCTGTGGTCCGCGCAATACTTCGATTTGTTCTACATCGATAAAATCCAGAGTAGTGGCTGCCGGACGGGCGTAATAAACACCGTCAACATAAAAACCAACTCCCGGATCAATTCCATCATTAGTAAGACCAAAAGGAGACCCCAAACTTCTGATGTTGATTCCTGTATTTCTTGGGTTTGATGAGTATAATTGTACTGATGGTACAAGTTCTTTGATACGATTGACATTAAAAGCGCCTGTTTGCTCTGCTTGTTTACCGGTAATTACCGAAATAGCAATCGGTACATCCTGTACTTTTTCGATACGACGTCTGGAAGAAACAACAACTTCTATAAGTTTGTTTTCTTCGTTTAGTGTTACCAATAGCGGAGAGCTTGGTAAAGTTGTGATAGCAAATTCAGCAGTTGTATAGCCAACGTATTGAACTAATAACGTCAAAGGAAGTCTTCCCTGACTGTCTATGCTGAATTTTCCACTGGCATCGGTAGTAGTATTAAAAGTAGTTCCTTTTATGACCACATTAGCGGCTGGTAAAGGTATGTTTTCATCTGTTGTTACCACACCTTCTATGTTTTGTGCGAAAGAGATGGAGAAAGTTAAAAAGGATAGTATTGTAAGTATATTTTTTATAGTAGTTTTCATTTTTATATTAATTATATGTGATTAGTAGAATTTAAATTAATTTTTTTTTACCAACACATACACATACAAAAAGAATTGTTTTTCACAGTAGTGAATTGACTATTTCTATTTTTTTGCAAAAAACTTTTTGATCCACCTGATCGATTCGAATGTACTTTCATAAGGTTTTAATTTTGGACTGGTTTGCTAATTTTTTCTGCAAATATATATAAATTCTATAAAAATAGTCGAATTTAAAAAATATTTTTTTATTTCTTCACCAGTGAAGCGATAGTGATCCCTTCCATAGCTTTTAAAGTTTTGTCTCGAATAAGGACTAAACCATGATGTAAGCTGCATTCTGACTCTGTTTTACAATCAGAACAAGGTTCGTAAAAGTTTAATGAGGCACAAGGTAAAAGTGCAATGGCGCCGTCAAATAAACGGTGAATTTCGGCCAAAGTAATATCGTTTTTAGATTTTATCAAATAATATCCACCAAATTTTCCCTGCTTACTGCTCACAAAACGTCCTCGTTTCAGATCCAATAAAATCTGTTCTAAAAACTTTTTAGGAATGTTCGCTCCATCAGCAATTTCTATTGTTTTAGAAATGTGATTTTCGTCTTGTTCTGCTAAATAAAGTAAGGCCTTAAGGGCGTATTTTGCTTTATGTGATAACATTTAAATTGAATTATTAATTGTAAAATGTGACTTGTAAAATGTAACCAAAAATATCTTTTCAAAAAACCTGAAACCTGAAACCTGAAACTTGAAACTTCAAACCGACTCCAGTTCCCGCGACTTAAAACTGCGACTTAAAACTGCGACTGCGACTAGAACCCGCGACCAAAAGTCTACCATCCTCCGCTAGATCCTCCACCGGAGAAACCTCCGCCTCCAAATCCACCGCCGAAACCGCCACCTCCGCCTGATGATCCACCACCGAAGCCTCCGAAACCGCCTCCTCCGCTACTGCGACCTAAGCTGCTCAGAATAATAACGTCCATAAGGCTAGGGCCTCCACCGTTATTGCCTGAATTTCCTCCGCCACCTCTTTTGTTTCTGGAGATCAAAAATAATACAATTACAACAATAACAATAAAAGGGAGGATAGGAAAATTTTTTCCTTTTGATTGTTGCTTGCGTTCACCTTTGTATTTTCCTTTAAAAACATCAAATAAAGCGTCAGTTCCTTTGTCAAGTCCGTTGTAGTAACTACCTGCTTTAAATTCGGGAATAATAATATTTCTGATAATTTCACCACCAATTCCAGCAGTCAGACGATCTTCTAAACCATAACCTGGATTAATGGCAATTTTTTTCTCTTTTTTGGCTAATAAAATAATAACACCGTTGTCGTCTTTTGCTGTTCCGCCAATTCCCCATGTTTGTCCCCATTTTGTAGCGAGCTGACTAACATCTTCATTTTGTAAACTTTCTATGGTAATCACTACAATTTGAGTAGTGGTAGAATCTGAATACCGAATGAGCTTTTGTTCTAACTGTGTTTTTTCAGTTGCACTCAGAACGTTTGCATAATCGTAAACAGAGGTTTGAAAACTTGGTTTTTCGGGAATAGTAAATTGGGCAAAAACACAATTAACGGTAAAAAAAGCGATTAACAGAAAGGATAAATGAAAGATTCCTTTAGAATTTGAAGTTTTATTTTTGGAAATATTCATTGTTTATCCTTTTGAGATTTCGTTTGATAATTCGTTAGTATCGTCAGCCAATCGTGGAAAATATTTTTTTAATTGTTCTCCGGCGCTTAAAATGCCATCGACAATACCTTGTTTGAAGTTTCCGGATTTAAATTGAGTGACCATAATGTTTCTGGTCGAATCCCAAAAGTCTGATGATACAAGGTCATTTATACCTTTATCTCCGCAAATGACAAAATTTTTATCTGCCACGGCAAAGTAGAATAAAACACCATTTTTAAGTTGCGTTTCATCCATTTTTAATTCGTGAAAAACTTCTAAAGCCCTGTCAAAATGGACTTTAGAAGTAGTTTGTTCTATATGTACTCTAATTTCGCCCGAAGTATTATTTTCAGCCATACCAATAGCTTCAACAATTTCTTGTTCTTCTTTTTTGGATAAAAAATCTTCTACTTTTGACATTTGAGTTATTTTAGAGTTTAGATTGTTGATTTTAGATTTTAATTAAATCAATAATCAAAATATTGGGTCTTTTTAGAATTTTACTTCAACCGGTTTCTCAGCACCTGCAACAGCTTGGAAGTATGGTTTTTCTTTGTATTCACCTAAAAACCATTTGTTCGGAATAGATAAAATATAACCATTGTACTCCTGAACTGATTCGTTAAAACGAGTTCTTGCTGTTAAAATTTGGTTTTCAGTACTCGCTAATTCATCTTGTAATTTTAGGAAATTTTCATTTGCTTTTAAGGTTGGATATTGCTCAACAGAAACTAATAATCTTGATAAAGAAGAAGACACACCACTTTGTGCTTGGTTGAATTGAGACAATTGCTCCGGAGTAACATTACTTGGGTCAATAGTTACTGAGGTTGCTTTTGCACGCGCTTCGATAACCGCTGTCAAAGTCGATTTTTCGAAATCAGCTGCACCTTTTACCGTGTTTACTAAGTTTCCGATCAGGTCATTTCTTCTTTGGTAGGCAGTATTCACATTTCCCCACTCTTTATTAACAGCCTGGCTGTATTTTAATCCGGTGTTTTTAATTCCAATTGACCAAAAAGCTATAATAGCAACCAGTACTACAATAATTCCTACGGGGATTAACCATTTTTTCATATTTGTTTCGATTTAAATTTGTGTTTTGTTTTAAAATGCTGTTATAATTCGTTCTTAATTTCTGTTAATTGTATTTTTATCGACTCTAATTTACGTATTATTTCGAATTTATCTAATGTTTTCTTTTGGCCTTCTTTCAAATGGATTTTGGCGCCTTCGAGTGTAAAACCACGTTCTTTTACCAAATGATAAATCAATTGTAAATTGGTAATATCATCCGGAGTAAACATTCTGTTGCCTTTAGCATTCTTTTTGGGTTTCAAAATATCGAATTCACTATCCCAAAAACGGATCAAAGAGGCATTGACATTAAAAGCTTTGGCAACTTCGCCAATGCTGTAATATCTTTTATCTTTAGAAAGTTCAATATGCATGATTTGTATTTTTCTATTAGTACTTCAAACTTACTACTTTTTACAGTATTAATCTAATGACTGGTTTTCCTGATTGGCCATGTGTGAAATGGCAACATATTCTACTGCCGAAATATTTCCGTAATAAAAATTCAAAGGATTTACGACTTTACCATCTTTATGAACTTCATAATGACAATGTGGTCCTTCTGATCTTCCGGTGCTTCCAACGTAACCAATAATGTCGCCTCTTTTAACATGTTGTCCGGGTCTGCAGTTGTATTTGCTTAAATGTGCATACAAACTCTCATATCCAAAACCGTGCCTGATGACTACATGATTTCCAAAACCTGACGCCGTATTGTCAGCTCTGGCGATTACTCCATCACCCGTTGCATAAACAGGAGCACCCGTATTAGCGGTGAAATCCATACCGTTATGCATTTTTCTCACTTTCGTGAAAGGATCAATTCGATATCCAAAACCGGAAGCAATACGTTTCAAATTTTCATTTCGGACTGGCTGAATGGCAGGAATTGCCAATAACAAATTTCCTTTGGCACTAGCCAATTTTAAAATTTCATCCAATGACTTGGATTGGATCGCCAGTTGTTTGGAGAGTTTATCAATTCGTTTGGTGGTATTCAATACCAATTGCGAATTGTTATATCCTTCTAAGTCTTTGTATCGATTGAGGTCTCTAAAACCTGATTTTCGTATAGAATCCGGAATTTCCGCTTTATTAAAATAGACTCTGTAAATGTTGTTATCCCGATCTTCTAGTGCTTCTGTTACCTCATTAATTTCATCCATTTTTTTATTCAAAATCGAATAATGTAACTTCAAGTTTTCAATTTCACGTGTCTGTAGGCGATCTTTTGGCGTTTCGAAATAAGGAGTGTTGAGTAGAAGAACAAAAATTAAAAATCCAAACAGCGCTGAAGCCAGCAAAAACAGTAATGCATAACCAATTTTGATTCTCTTTCTGGTTTTTATTTTCGTATAAGCCAGATTTTCTGAGTCGTAATAATATTTTACTTTCGCCATATTTTAAAATACCCTATTTTTGCAGCTTGTAAAATAGTTAGTGGAACAAATTTAATAAATGTTTCAGTTGTTCCCCGCTTTTTTTCAAGAATTAAAGAAATCAATTAGATAATTAGATAATGTGGTAATTGGATAATTTATTGTTTGGAATGGTAAATTTTTAATTTTAAATGAAGCATTATTAATTGTTTTATTATCTAATCGACACAGTATCAAATTGACACATTTTCAAAATATCGCATTAATAAAAATATGAAATCACAAGACGTACGTAAACAATTCCTAGACTTTTTTAAGAGTAACGGACACTTAATTGTTCCATCTGCTCCAATTGTACTTAAAGACGACCCAACCCTTATGTTCAATAACTCGGGAATGGCCCAGTTTAAAGAGTATTTTTTAGGGAATGGAACGCCAAAAAGTCCGAGAATAGCCGATACGCAAAAATGTCTTCGTGTTTCAGGAAAACACAACGATCTTGAAGATGTAGGTTTTGATACCTACCATCATACCATGTTTGAAATGCTTGGGAACTGGTCTTTTGGAGATTATTTCAAAAAAGAAGCCATCAATTGGGCTTGGACTTTATTGACAGAAGTTTATAAAATTCCAAAAGAAAATCTTTATGTTTCTGTATTTGAAGGAAGCAAGGAAGACAATGTGCCATTTGATCAGGAGGCTTGGGATATTTGGAAAACATTAATCGACGAGGACAGAATTATTCTTGGAAACAAGAAGGATAATTTCTGGGAAATGGGAGATCAGGGACCATGCGGACCATGTTCAGAAATTCACGTTGATTTACGTACTGAAGAAGAAAAAGCACTGGTTACAGGAAAAAGTCTTGTAAACAATGATCATCCACAGGTAGTTGAAATCTGGAATAATGTATTTATGGAATTCAACCGTAAAGCGGATGGTTCTTTGGAGAAACTTCCTGCGCAACACGTAGATACCGGAATGGGATTTGAGCGTTTGTGTATGGCATTACAAGGAAAAACATCCAATTACGATACAGATGTGTTTACGCCACTTATTGAAAAGGTAGAACAAATCACAGGTTTAAAATACACACCGAATGATGTCGCTCTGAGCGGAGTCGAAGAGAGTGAGGAACAGAATAAAACTAATATTGCGATTCGTGTAATTGTAGATCACGTACGTGCGGTTGCATTTGCTATTGCAGACGGACAATTGCCATCAAACACAGGAGCGGGTTATGTAATTCGTAGAATCTTGCGTCGTGCGATTCGTTACGGATTTACGTTCTTAAATACAAAAGAGCCGTTTATTAATAAATTGGTTGAAGTTTTAGCGAATCAGATGGGAGAATTTTTCCCTGAGATAAAAGCACAACAACAATTGGTTACCAATGTAATTCGTGAGGAAGAGGCTTCTTTCCTTAGAACCTTAGATCAAGGATTACAATTGTTAGACAAAGTAGTTTCTGAAACAAACGGAAAAGAAGTTTTGGGAGCTAAAGTTTTTGAATTATACGATACGTTTGGATTCCCAAAAGATTTAACAGCTTTAATTCTGAAAGAAAAAGGGTATTCGTACAACGAAGAGGAGTTTGAAAGTGAATTGCAAAAACAAAAAGCGCGTTCACGTGCAGCATCTGAAGTTTCAACGGAAGACTGGAATGTTTTAATTCCCGGAAATGTAGAAACTTTTGTAGGATATGATCAAACGGAGAATGAAGTAAAAATTACCAGAATTCGTAAAGTCGATTCTAAAAAAGATGGAATTCTTTATCAAATCGTTTTAGACAACACTCCATTTTATCCCGAAGGAGGAGGACAGGTTGGTGATAAAGGAATCTTGGTTTCTGCAAATGAAACGATTGAAATCATCGACACCAAGAAAGAGAACAATCTGATTTTGCATTTTGCAAAACAATTGCCGGAGAATATTGAGGCTGGTTTTACAGCAAAAGTAAATACAGATTTAAGAACGTCAACGTCCAAAAATCACTCGGCTACGCATTTGATGCATTTGGCTTTGAGAAGTATTTTAGGAACGCACGTAGAGCAAAAAGGGTCATTGGTAAATCCAAATTATCTGCGTTTTGACTTCTCGCATTTCAGCAAAGTTTCTGATGCTGAATTACGTCAGGTTGAGGCGAGTGTAAATGCTCAGATAGAAGAGCAATTGCAATTAGTTGAACACAGAAATATTCCGATTCAGGAAGCTTTGTCAAAAGGTGCAATGGCTTTGTTTGGAGAGAAATATGGCGATAATGTTCGTATGATTGAGTTTGGTGACAGTAAGGAGTTATGTGGAGGAATTCACGTGAAAAATACTGCTGAGATCTGGCATTTCAAAATCATTTCAGAAGGAGCGGTTGCAGCAGGAATTCGTCGTATCGAAGCGATTACGGGTGATGCTGTGAAGAATTTCTATGAGAATCAAGAAAATACGTTAACGGAGATAAAAGAGGCACTTAAGAATCCACAAGATGTTTTAAAATCGGTTGCTACGTTGCAAGATGATAATGCTAAGCTGAAAAAACAAATTGAGCAATTGCTTAAAGAAAAAGTTGGCGCTTTAAAAACCGAGCTGGAGAAAGATTTTCAAGTAGTAAACGGCGTAAATTTCCTTGCCAAACAAGTAGATTTAAGCATGGCTTCTACGAAAGAACTAGCTTCAGCTTTAGGAAGTTCAAAAGCAGATTCGTTTGTGTTTTTAGCTTCAACAGAAGACGGTTTGCCAAATATTCACTGTTATATAGCTAAAGAATTAGTAGCAAGTAAAGGTTTGAATGCAAATGCTGTTATTAAAGAATTAGGAAAGTATATTGAAGGAAATGGAGGAGGACAACCTTTCTTTGCATCCGGAAAAGGTAAAAATACAGCTGGAATTAAAGAGGCTTTAGCTAAGGCGATCGAGTTTGTAAAATAAGTTTTTTTTTTTTTTTTTTGAATCTCGCGAAGTCGCGGAGTCGCAAAGTTTTATAGAGCTTGGCGTCTTTGCTACTTTGCGAGATTTTTGTTAAGTAGCTATTATTTCAATAGTGCTCTTTTATTTTTAATACTAAAAAGTAAGTTTTTTCTGTGTATTTGTAAAAAGAATAAGATGACAGAAAATGAAATTTCAGCAGTTGTTGTAGATGTTTGTTATAAAATACACGTAAAACTTGGACCGGGATTATTAGAGTCTGTTTATGAAGCTATTCTATATCACGAATTGACAAAAAAAGGACTTAATGTTGAGAGACAAAAAGTATTACCGGTTATTTGGGATCAAATACATTTAGATATTGGTTTTAGAGCTGATTTAATTGTTGAAAAGAAAGTGATTCTAGAAATTAAATCCATTGAACGACTTACTGATATCCATGCGAAACAAGTTTTGACTTATCTTAAAATTACAAAAATGAAATTAGGATTACTGGTAAATTTTAATGTTCCAATAATTAAACTTGGTATAAAAAGAGTAGTTTCAAATCTTTAGTTTTTTTAAGATTGAGAGTTTAGAAAAAAATAAAGCCGCAAAGTATTTAAAATAAAAACTTTGCGACTCCGCGACTTTGCGAGATTTTTTAGATTCTATTTACGCTCTCCAATTTGCTGACGCCACATAGCATAATACAACCCTTTTTCAACAATTAAATCCTCATGTTTACCTTGCTCAATAATTTTACCCTGTTCTAAAACAAATATTTTATCAGCATGCATTACGGTAGATAAGCGGTGTGCAATTAAAACCGTGATTCTGTTTTTGTCGGATATGTTTCGGATTGTCGCGTTGATTTCTTCTTCTGTTATAGAATCTAAAGCAGAAGTGGCTTCATCAAAAATCAATAAATTAGGGTTTCTTAAAATAGCTCGGGCAATCGATAAACGTTGTTTCTCTCCGCCTGAAACTTTAATTCCACCTTCACCAATTGTGGTGTTTAAGCCATCTTCGGCACGTTTTAGCAGTTTCTCACAACTGGCTCTTTTTAGGGCGTCGTATAAGTCTTCGTCTGTTGCAGATGGTTTGACGAATAATAAATTCTCCCGAATTGTTCCTGAGAATAGTTGCGCGTCCTGCGTTACGAAACCTAACTGTTTTCTTAAATCCAATAAATCAATTTCGGTTGAATCAATATCATTGTAAAGCACCTGACCTTCTTCCGGAGTATATAATCCAACCAATAGTTTTACCAAAGTTGTTTTTCCGGAGCCTGATGGCCCGACGAAAGCAACAGTTTGTCCTTGTTTAATTTCGAAGTTAATATTTTCTACGGCCTTGAATTTGGCTGTTTTATGTTTGAAACTAACATTAGAAAAAAGCAAGGATTGAATGATTCCAACATGCTTCGGTGTTTTTGGACGGAATTCTTTTGGAGCATTTAAAAGCACTCTGAAATTTTCCATGGAAACTTTTGTTTCGTTTAGGGCAATGATGAAATTCCCTAACTCTTGAAGCGGACCAAAAATAAAGAATGTAAAAAAGACCATGGTCAATAAATCACCCACAATAATTTTTCCTCCAAACAAGAAATAGTACAACGTAAAAACAACACAGGTTCTTAAAAAATGAACCGTAGTACCTTGTATGAAACTTAAACTTCTGATGAATCGGACTTTTTCTAATTCAAGTTGAAGAATTTTAAAAGTATTCAGGTTCAGACGTTTTTCTTCCTGATAGGTTAGACCAAGACTTTTTACAAGTTCGATGTTTCTTAAACTTTCAGTTGTAGAGCCTGCCAGAGCATTGGTTTGATTTACAATTTTCTTAGAAACGATTTTGATCTTTTTTCCCAGATAAGAACTTACCAAAGCAATAATTGGCGCCGTAACTAAAAAGATTATAGAAATACGATAATCGATTCGGGAAACATACAAAATCACGAATACAAACCCAATAATGGTTTGAAAAATTAAAGAGATTGATAGTGTAATTAATTTCTCAGAATCAGAACGTACTTTGGTCAGTTTACTTAAAGTTTCTCCACTTCGTTGGTCTTCAAATTCGGCATAAGGTAAATCGAGTGATTTCTTAATACCATCGGTATACATTTGAGCTCCTGTTCTCTGGATAACGATATTGGTGAAGTAATCCTGAAAGTTTTTGGTAATTCTTGAGATCATTGCGGCACCCAGCGAAAGCGCTAACCAGAAGGACAGAGATTTTATAAAACCAATTTCATTTCCTTTGTATTTCGCCAGTCCAACCCCGCAATCCTGCATTAATTTACCGGTAATAATAGAGTCTGATAAGCTGAAACAGATGTTTATTGTGGCCATAATTAAGGCAAAAAACAACAGTAACTTATGTTTGATTATGTATGAATAGAGTAATTTCATAGTTAGATTTAAAATTTTAGAAGTGTAAAAGTAGTGAATTGATAGATTCGCTAATCTTAATTTTGAGTATTAAAAAGCCAATTTTTTGTAAAATTATGTATGCTTAGATATAGGCGAGATTTTAGATTTTTATTTTTTGAAAGGAGCACTCAATTAGAATGGGAAATTCTTAAAGAGAGAATTGTCTTACATGGGTACGATGCTAGAAATAAAGCCTTTTTTTAAATTTCATCGGCGAATGTAATTGGTGTAATTTAGTACAAGTTTGTTTTTTAGAGAGTTAAATGATGAAATGCTTTTATTACGATTTCGGCGGATAAGATTCGTTTTTTTACTATTTAGAATGGACTGATTTTTAGTTCAAATTTATAATTTGAATGCAATACATTTGCCGAAACTATTTACCTGTAATTTGCTTAGAATGAAAAAAATATTATGCCTTTTTAGTGCTTTAGTGTTGATATTAACATCTTGCTCGAGTGATGATTCATCTTCGACTCCGTCGACTCCTTCCAATCCCTCCAATGTATCAAATGTTTTGATAAAAAAAATGATTTTAACAAATACTTCCGAAGGTGTTCATGAAATTAATTTTACTTATGATGGAAAAAAACTGGTAAAAGAAGTTGCAAGTAGCACGGGATTTTTAAACTACACAAAAAATTACTATTATACTGGAGATTTAATTACTAGATATGAGCAAATATGGGGAAAGTATAATAGTACTGTAACTGATTTAACATATGAAAATAATAAATTGAAAACGCTATTTGAAAAAAGAATTGATTTAAAAAAGGGTACCGTTTTTTTAACCAAAACAACTTATACTCATAATCTTGGTGGAACAGTTTCTTTTGTAATAGCTACGGTTGATAAAGATACCAATGAAGAAAGCGCTATAAGAAATGGCAGATTGATCTATGTTAATGGTGCTATTGTAAAAGATGAACGTTTTGATGATCCCACAGGAGTTGAATTTATAGCTATAGAATATGATAAGAGGAATAATCCTTTTAAAAATGTAGTAGGTTTTAATTTATTATTACGTTATTCAGATTTTAACTATTTGGTACATAATAAAACAAAAACGACAACAAAATCTATTTATAATTTTAGTGTAAGTTATTTTACTACCTACGACTATGATGAAAATAGTTTTCCGGTAGCTGCCAGACATGTTGATGATACAGGAGTTGAATATGCAAAAACGGAATATTTTTATTACTAAATTTTTGAACTTAACATAATTGAAGCCCAGATGCAATAACATCTGGTTTTTGTTTCTAAAAAGGCCAAGTTTTATAGGAAACAAAGCCATATAATTTAAGAAAAGAAATATCAATCTCTTCAAGCAATAAATCAATAGATTATAAATGTGAAATTATTTCTTTAGGTTTTTGCTTTGCGGTAAATAGGGGGAATAAACGCGATTCTTTTAAATTCGTTAATAATTATTGAAGTTGTTGATTGTTAGGTGGTTATTAGTTTATTGTTGTGTAAGCAATGATTTCTTGTGATTAATTAGTTTTTAGTGCTAAAAAAACGTCAGAATATATTGAGTAATTCAATTTACTTTTCTTTAAATTTGGCGTAAATATTAACTTTTAACTTTCTTTAAATGAAATTTTTTTTACTCTTCTTTAGTGCTTTAATATTAACGTTTACTTCATGTGCAAGTGATGATGCTAAATCTTCGCCTGACGAAAATTATATTTTGCCTAAAACCATTATTCTGAAAGAAATTGGTTCCCCGGTTGATCAAACGTTAACAACTAATACCTTTTCCGGAAATAAAATTGTAAGCAGTATTACAGGAAATTTCAAGATATTATATAGCTATGAAGGCAATTTAATTACCAAAGAAGAAACTTTTATTTTAGATCCAAATGCGGAAGTAAAGGAAAGAAAAACAAGGGAAATTTTGCACACTTATGAAAACGGTAAATTAAAGACCAGTATCCTGATGAGATTATTTACGGCAGCTAATCCTAATGGACAATATGCGAGCAAAATAGATTACACACACACTTCAGATAATTTGATTTCTTATGTGGAATATTCAGTAACTACCGGTACTCCGGAAGAGAAAATAGTTGATAGAGGTATTTTGACCTTTAAAGATGGGAATCTTGTAAAGTATGAACAGTATTTCATGGATTCACCAACACTTACAGGAACATTTCAATACGAATATGATACAAGTAACAATCCTTTTAAAAATGTTTTGGGTTACAGGTCATTGAAGGTTAAGACTAGCGCAGCCGGAAATAATAATGTGATAAGAGGCAGCTCGACTATTGAAAATATTGTTGACCAAACAATTTTTAGAAATACTTTTACTTACAATGACAAGGGGTATCCGATCTTAAGTATAGAAACAAAGGGATATGGTACCGAAATCGATTCGGAAACCAGATACACCTACTAAGAACATAAAATCTTAAAACATTGCAAAAACCAAATACTTCTGTATTTGGTTTTTTTATTGGTGAAAATTGGTGAAATTCGTGTTTTAATAAAATCCTATGCAATTCAGAACCCAGATCCCAATTTCGCAAACAAGTAACCCAATAGACTATACTTCTAAAATTATGTCTTTAGGTTCCTGTTTTGCAGTAAATATGGCAGAAAAACTGGATTATTTTAAATTCGATAACAGTTGTAATCCATTTGGGATTATTTTTAATCCTGTTTCGATTGAGCGGATTATAAAAAGGGTTGCGGAGCAAGAATTGTTTACCGAAAAAGAGGTTTTCTTTCATAACGAACGCTGGCATTGTTTTGAAATACATTCCGATTTAAGCGCTTCAAATAAAGAAGAATTAATTGAAAACTTAAATCAAACTCTCCAAGCAACAAAGCAGCGATTACAAGAAGCAACACACCTAATAATCACCTACGGCACTTCTTGGGTTTATCGCCATAACGAAAGCAACGAAATTGTTGCCAATTGTCACAAAGTGCCACAAAAGCAATTTTCAAAAGAACTAGTGTCGGTTGAAGTGTTACAGCAAAGTATTCAAAATACAATCGATCTGGTTTTGACTTTAAATCCAAATATCAAATTCATTTTTACCATTTCTCCGGTGCGCCACATCAAAGATGGTTTTGCAGAAAATCAATTAAGTAAATCGCATTTATTTACGGCACTTTACGCGAATCTAAAATCTAAAATCAACAATCTAAAATTAACCTATTTTCCTTCTTATGAAATTATGATGGATGAACTCCGTGATTATCGTTTTTATAACGAAGATATGTTACACCCCAACCAGATAGCAATTGATTATATCTGGGAACGATTCAGTGAAAACTTCATTGCTGAAAAAAGTATTCCGATTATGAAAGAAGTTTCAGAAATTCAAAAAGGATTAACCCATAGAAGTTTCAATCCCGAATCAGAGCAACATCAGGCTTTTTTATTAAAATTGCGTCAAAAAATAGCCGCTTTGGAGACGAAATTGCCCCATATTAAGTTTTAAAACAGGGCTTTATTTTTTTAGAAGTAGTCTTGAAATAATTATTTATCACTGAAATTTTAAAATAATTGGCTGTAATTATGTAAATTGTTGAAGTATAATTTTTACAATTTTGTATTTGAACAAATTCAGCTACGCTATTACTTAACGTGTTTTATTGACGTATGAATAAGAAACCCATTCATTTTCTAAAAAAAACACTTCGTGTACTTCTTTGGTGCATGGTTTCGGTTATTGTGTTAGTGTTACTTCTCACTATTCTAATTCAGATTCCGTCCGTTCAGAATTATGCAAAAGATAAGGCAATTACGTATCTGCAGGAAAAGATCAAAACCAAAGTTTCGTTAGACCGAATCGCGATTAATTTTCCCAAAGAAGTAGTTCTGGAAGGTTTTTATTTTGAAGACCAAAACAAAGACACTTTATTGAGTGGTAAAAGTCTTGAACTCGATATTGACTTGTTTAAATTGGTCAGTAGTGAACTCGAAATAAATGCTATTGCTCTTAAAAACACAACTGCCAATATTTCAAGAAACAAAGAAGGCGTTTTTAATTTTGATTACATCTTAAAAGCTTTCGAATCAAAGGAAGAAAAACCCGCAGATCCAAACGCTAAACCTTTTAAAATAGCAGTTGTAAAAGTAAACCTGGATCATGTCAAATTGAATTTTAAAGACGATTTTTCTAAAAATGATGTCCACGTAAAACTGACTCATTTTGATACCAAATTCAAGAAATTCGACTTAGACAAAATGGATTTTGATATTCCGAATATCAATTTAAACGGTTTTAAACTGGTGCTGAATCAGGATTTAGTAGAAAAAATAGCAGAGGTTTCTGTTAAGACGGTCGATACAATTTCAAAACGAAGTGATTTCAGTTTAAAATTAGACAAAATCAGTTTATCTAAAATTGATGTTTTATACGATAATAAAGATTCGAAATTGGCTTCAGGATTGGTTCTGGGAAATCTGAATCTGAAAGTCAATAAAATTGACATGAAAAAGCAACTGTTAGATTTTGATACTTTTCAATTAAAAAGCTTAAAAGGGAATCTGCAATTAGGAGTAAAAGACAAGCAAATAAAAACGCCCGATTTAGATACAACCGCTATTGCTCAGGCGGGCTGGAAAGTAAAACTTCAAAATATTGATGTAGAAAATGTAGCTTTTAAATTTGACGATATGCAGTCAAAATCCGTTTCGAAAGGAATTGATTACAGTCACCTTGATTTGAGTCGGTTTAATTTGAAAGCCGAGCAATTCTATTACACGACGGATACCATTTCGGGAAATATAAAAACGTTTACGATAAACGAAAAGAGCGGTTTACAACTTCAATCTTTCAAAACAGATTTCTTTTACGGTCCCAAGAATGCTTACTTGAAAAATCTATATGTAAAAACCCCGCAAACACTCTTAAAAGACGGGATAAAAGTACAATACCCGTCGATTGCAAAAGTGGCTAAGCATATCGAAACACTAAGTTTAGATGCCAATTTGAACCAATCAAAATTGGGCTTTAAAGACATTTTATTGTTTGTTCCGGATTTGCAAAAGCAGGAAATTTTCAGGAAAAACCCAAATGCAGTTTTGCTTTTGAATGCTCGTTTGAATGGAAAAGTGAATGACCTTACAATCAATCAATTTGATGTGAGCGGACTCGGAACAACCAAACTTTCACTTTCCGGAATAATCAAAGGAATGCCAAATACAGACAAAGCTTATTTCGATCTGAATATCAAAAAAATGGCAAGTTCTGCTAAAGATATAGCCTCCTTTGTGTCGAAAGGAACGATTCCGAAAAGTATTCAATTACCTTCTCAATTTAATGTGCAGGGAAAATTTAAAGGTTCTGTTCAAAATTTCAAAACCAATCTGACTTTAAACAGTAGTTTCGGAAATGCAAAAGTGGATGCCCTATTTGATCAAAGGGTAAAGAAAGCAGAAAAATATGATGCTCAGGTTTATTTATTGGATTTTGACTTAGGCAGATTAATTAAAAATGACTCGGTTGGAAAAATTACGCTTAAAGCGAAAGTCAAAGGAAAAGGTTTAGATCCGAAAACAGCACAAGCCCATTTGGACGGAATCGTTCAAAAAGCGGTGTACAATAAATATACCTATCGGGATTTAGCCTTAAATGGTGAAATAAAAAAAGGCTCTTTTGCTGTAAAAGCGGGAATGAAAGACCCTAATCTGAATTTTGAATTGGATGCAAGCGGAAGTACAAAAGAGCAATACCCATCGGGACAGATTAAATTGAACCTTGACATTGCCGATCTGGAAAAGCTAAATCTACACGCTGGCCCAATGAAACTAAGAGGAAACGTTGATGCCGATATCGCCAACAGCAATCCTGATTTTTTGAACGGAAAAGTTTTCTTGTCGAATATTCAAATCTTGCAGAATGCGACCCCAATTGTTTTGGACTCTATAAAAGTAATTGCTGTTGCAGATCAGAATCATAATAGTATCAAAATTTCATCTCAGTTTTTAAAAGCTGAAATGAATGGAAAATACAAATTGACAACGCTTTCAAATAGTCTAAAGAAATCACTTTCGAAATATATTGATTTACAAACGCCAAAGTCGAAAGCGGTTTTAGACGAACAAAATATAACGTTTAATCTGAGTGTAGAAAATGACCCGATTCTGTTTCAATTAGTTCCAAATCTGACAAGTTTAGAGCCCATTAGAATTAGCGGAAAATACAACAATGTCGTCGATTCATTAGAAATAAAAGGAACTTTTCCGAGAATTGTATATGCAGAAAATACCATTTCTGACGGGAAAATTAATATAGAAGCCAAAGAAAATGCTTTAGAATATCAAATTTCTGTGGCCTCAGTAGAAAGTAGTTCTTTGAAAATTCCGTTTACAAGTTTAGTAGGAAAAGTAGAAAACAATGTGCTATCATATGCGTTGGAAGTAAAAGACGGCAAAGAAAAACAACAGTATTTTATTGCTGGAGAATTGCAGCATGAGGCCGATAAAAATGTACTGAAATTAGAGGCCGATAACTTTGTTCTAAATTACGATAAGTGGAACATCGATCCTGAAAATGCAATAGAATTTGGAGGCAAAAGACTGTATGTAAACAAGTTTAATCTGGAGAATGCAGGGAATGAACTCAAAATACAATCCGAAGGAAATCAGGACAATGCACCATTAAAAATGGAGTTTGTAAACTTCAAAATCGAGACGATTCTGAATATGGTCAAAAAAGAAGAATTATTGATGCAGGGTTTGATTAATGGTTCTGTTTTGGCCGATAATGTAATGACAAAACCAACTTTTACTTCGGACCTAAAAATTGATGCTTTTGCTTTTAAAGGAGAACCAGTTGGTGATATTACAGTTAAAGTGGACAATAAAACCGAAAACACCTTAAATGCAAACGTAAATCTAAGCGGAGAAGGAAATGACGTGAACCTTACTGGCGATTATAAAATTGAAGAAGGCAGTTTTGATTTTGATGTAGTGCTTGATAAATTGTATTTAAAAAGCATTCAGGGGTTCAGTATGGGGAATATTAAAGATGGAACGGGGTTTTTATCAGGGAATTTCAAAATTACAGGAAATACAGCTGCACCAAGAGTTAACGGAGAACTGAATTTTAACGACACCGGCTTCAGAGTAACACAATTGAATTCATATTTTAAAATAAATAAGGAGAAAATTGCTTTTAATAATGAATCCATTTCTTTTGACAGATTCTCTCTTTTTGATGAAAATGATAATGAACTTTTTGTAGACGGAAACATCCAATCGGTAAATTTTAGAGACTTTAATTTTGATTTGCTTGTTCAGGCAGATGATTTTAGAGCCATACATTCGAAAGAAAAAGACAATGAATTGTTTTATGGAGACTTGTTTTTAAATTCAAAATTAAATATCAAAGGAGATTTGGACCATCCCGTTGTTAATGGAACAATCAAAATAAATAAAGAAACAAAATTTACGGTTGTTATGCCGCAATCAGATCCTTCTATTGCAGACAGAGAGGGAATTGTAGAGTTTGTTGACGAAGACAACAAGTATCTGAAACAAACGGTCGAATTGCAAAGTAAACTCGATCAATCGAAGTTAAAAGGAATGGATGTTAGTGTTGCAGTTGCGATAGACAAGGAAGCAGAATTTACTTTGGTTATTGATAAAGGAAACGGTGATTACCTGAAATTAAAGGGAGAAGCAGAGCTTGTTGGTGGAATTGATCCATCGGGAAAAACAACGCTGACCGGAAAGTATGAGTTTACAGACGGATCTTACGAAATGAATTTTAATGGAATCCGCCGAAAATTTGATATTAAGAAAGGAAGTTATATCGTCTGGAATGGCGAACCAACAATGGCAGACCTGAATATTACGGCCATTTATAAAGTCAACACGGCACCAATTGATTTACTCGGAAATCAATTGTCAGGCAAATCGGCGGCAGAAAAAAACACCTATAAACAAAAGCTTCCGTTTCAGACTTTATTAAAGATGAATGGAGAACTGATGAAACCCGAAATCTCTTTTGACATTGTATTGCCGGACGACAATTACGATGTCTCCTCAGATGTCGTTTCTCTTACGAAAACCAAGTTGAAACAATTGCAACAAGATCCTGCGGAACTAAATAAACAGGTTTTTGCTCTTTTATTACTGAACCGGTTTGTGGGTGAAAACCCGTTTGCAAGCGAAAGTGGCGGTACAAATGCGGGAACATTAGCGAGACAAAGTGTGAGTAAAATTCTGTCTCAGCAGCTAAACGATCTTGCGGGAGAATTGATATCAGGAGTTCAATTAGAATTTGGTTTAGAATCGACAGAAGATTATACATCGGGAACAATGCAAAACAGAACAGATCTGAATGTGGCTGTTTCTAAAAAATTGCTCAATGATCGATTGAAGGTTACTGTTGGAAGCAGTTTTGGCGTAGAAGGGCAGGAGCGTGCCAACGAAGAAAGTACCAACATAGCCGGAGACGTTGCCTTAGACTATCAACTCACAAAAGACGGACGTTATATGGTTCGTGCGTATCGAAAAAACCAATATCAGGTAGCGGTTGAAGGCCAGGTGGTAGAAACAGGTGTCGCTTTTGTTATTACGATGAGTTATAATAAATTTCGTGAACTCTTTCACCGCACTGAAGCCGAAAAGCAATTGATAAAAGAGGAAAAAGTCCGTAAAGAGAAAAGGAAGCAAAAAGAGAAAGAAGAAAAAGAAGAAAAGGAAAAAGAGAAAAACCAAATTGAAGGAAATGAGCAAAAAACATAGCTATATAGAATCCTATTTTATGAGGTATTGTGTCGTGCTGTCCTTATTTTTTGTTTTTGGATGTAGCAACACAAAATACCTGCCCGAAGGTGATTTGCTGTATACAGGTGGCACTGTAACAGTAAAAGACACTATACTTAATAAGAAAGACAGAAAAGCGCTGGAGAGTGAATTAGAAACCTTATTGCGCCCAAAGCCCAATAAACAAATACTGGGATTAAAACCCAAATTATGGTTTTATAATATTGCCGGAGACCCCAAAAAGCAAAAAGGAATTAGATATTGGCTTCGAAATAAAGTAGGGGAAGCTCCCGTGCTTTTCAGCAAAGTCGATTTAGAGTACAATGCATCCGTTTTGCGAAATTTTGCAGAAAATCGCGGTTATTTTAAGACCAGAGTAAGTACCGATTCTACTGTTAAGGATAAAAGAGTAACGGCAGAATACATCGTTATTCCTAAAAAACAATATAAAATTAAGAGCGTTACTTTCCCTCAAGATTCATCGGAAATTGCAAAAGTGATCAGCAAAACAAGTCGAAGAAGTTTGTTGAAAGTGGGTAATCCGTATGATTTAGATGTTATAAAAGCTGAGCGAGAACGAATTGATGCACGATTAAAAGAAAAGGGATACTATTATTTTAATCCGGATTATATTTTGGCTCAGGTTGACAGCAGTAAAGGCGATCATGAGGTAAAAATTAAATTGAAAATCAAAGAAGAAACCCCTGTAAAAGCAACTGTAGCTTACAAAATAGATAAGATATTGGTGTATCCGAATTATTCTTTATCCAACGATAGTGCCGTGTATCGCAAAAAAGATCGCAAACAATACAATGATTTTACGATTATTGATACTGCAGATACTTTTAAACCAAGAGTTTTTGACCGAACGATATATTTCAAAAAGGGGGATTTATACAACAGAAAGGATCATAATCTTACCTTAAATCGTTTTGTGAATTTGGGTACTTTTAATTTTGTGAAAAATGAATTCAAAGAATCAGACAGTATAAAAAACGCTTTAGATTCGTATTATTACCTGACGCTTCTGCCTAAAAAGTTTATTCGGGTTGAGGTTTTGGGCAAAACCAATTCGGCGAGTTATACCGGAACAGAGATTAATGCCAATTGGAACAACAGGAATTTCTTTCGGGGAGCAGAATTGTTTACCGTATCGGTTTTTGGTGGTGCCGATTTTCAGCTTTCCGGACAAAACAGCGGAAAAAATATTTACAAACTCGGAGCAGAAACCAGTCTGACGTGGCCGAGATTTATTACACCGTTCCGCATTGAAGGAAACAGCGAATTTGTTCCCAGAACGAAAGCCACTTTGCGATACGAATATCAAAAAAGAACCCAATTGTACGCCCTGAATTCGTTTAATACTTCGTTCGGATATTTGTGGAAAGAAAACATTCGCAAAGAACATCAGTTCAATATAGTGGATATTACCTATGTAAGTCCAAATAATGTAACACCCGAATATTTAGAGGATATTGAAGAAGATGCGTCCTTGGGAAGAGTGATCGAAAAACAATTGATTTTTGGCCCAACCTATTCGTACACCTACACCAATACCATGCAAAAGCGTAAAAAGAATACGTTTTATTTTAATGGAGAATTAGATTTAGCGGGGAATATTACGGGATTGGTAACGGGAGCCAATATCAAGAAAAACGATACGATAAAAATATTTGATGTTCCGTTTAGTCAATACGTAAAAATCAAAGCAGATTTAAGACATTATTTAAAGTTGGGTAAAGAAAGCGAACTGGCAAGCCGAATTATCCTTGGTGCCGGATTTGCTTATGGAAATTCAAATACCCTGCCTACATCCAAACAATTTGTAGTAGGGGGAACCAATAGTATTCGTGCCTTTAGAGCAAGATCGTTAGGTCCCGGAAGTTATAAGGCAGAAGTGACTTCAAGCGATTACGTACCGGATCAATCTGCCGATTTAAAACTGGAATTTAATACTGAATATCGGGCGAAACTTTTTAGCATTGTAAGAGGTGCCGTTTTTGTAGACGCAGGAAATATTTGGCTTTTAAATGCTGATCCAAATCGACCAAATGCCGAGATTACCAAAGATTTTATGAAACAAATCGCAGTAGGAGCCGGAGCCGGATTGCGTTTTGATTTATCGTTTTTAGTTTTAAGAACCGATCTTGCTTTTCCGTTAAGAATCCCATACCTACCCGAAGGCCAAAGATGGGTAATCGACGATATCAACTTTGGAAGTGGTTCCTGGAGAAAAGACAATCTGATTTTTAATATTGCTATAGGATATCCTTTTTAGCGTTTTCCCAACACGAATTAACACGAAGGTTGGTTGGTGTCTTTTAATTGGAATTGACCAATATACGCAAAGCGAGATTAGTGCAAATTAGTGCAATCCATGTCAAAGCTTTTTTCAACACGAATTACACGAATTAACACGAAGGTTGGTGTCTTTTAAATTAAAAATCCGTGAAATTGAAGGAGCAAACACAAAGAATAATTAGTGCAAATTAGTGCAATTCGTGTTAAACCTTTTTTCGCCACGAATTACACCAATTAATACAAAGATTGGTGTCTTTAAAATTGAATTTATCAAATTAAAATTTGTGAAATTGACTGCTATCCGCAAAGATTGATTAGTGTGAATTAGTGAAATTCGTGTCAAAAAAAAATAGCAACAGAAAACTTCTTAAAAAAAAGAAGTAAATTCGTCTAACTAATTTAATCGAATGCAAAACTTAATAAAGAGAATTTTAGCTGTAGCCGTAATCGTGGTCATTGTGATTTTGGCTTTTAAATATTGTGGGTTTAAAAAAGAGGAGGAGCCAGAAATCGGTTATAACACCAATTTAATTCAGCAGCAAATCTTAAATGTTGGGAAATTGGTAGTCACCGAAGGCCATTTCTCGGAAGTCATCACGTACAAAAACCAGCAAAAGTATTTGATGGATATGGTTTCTTTTGAGAAAAAAGCACTTATTGTAGTAAATGCCAATGTTACGGTAGCATATGATTTGCATCAAATGAAATACGATATCGACGAAAAAAATAAAACAATCACGATCCTGAATATTCCAAAAGAAGAAATTACAATCAATCCGGACATTCAGTTTTATGATGTGGAACAAAGTAAATTGAATCCGTTTACAGGAGACGATTACAATAAAATCAATAAATCGGTAAAGGCAAATCTGGCCAAGAAAATCGAAAAATCATCCTTAAAAACCAATGCTCAAAACAGATTGATTAGTGAGTTATCTAAGATTTTAATTTTGACTAATTCAATGGGGTGGAAACTGCAGTACAATGGGAAGGTGATTGAATCGGATAAGGATTTTAATAAGGATTTGAAATTGTAATGGTTAGCGCCGCAAAGGCTCAAAGCCGCAAAGTTTTTATTTTGCCACAGATTTAAAATGATTAAAAAAAACTTTACGATTTCGCGACTTTACGAGATTATGTAGCAGTTAGTGCCACAAAGGCACAAAGCCGCAAAGTTTTTATTTTGCCACAGATTAAAAGGATTAAAAAAAGCTTTGCGATTTCGCGACTTTGCGTGATTATGTAACGGTTAGTGCCGCAAAGGCTCAAAGCCGCAAAGTTTTTATTTTGCCACAGATTAAAAGGATTAAAAAAAAACTTTACGATTTCGCGACTTTGCGAGATTATGTAACGGTTAGCGCCGCAAAGGCACAAAGCCGCAAAGTTTTTATTATGCCATAGATTAAAAGGATTAAAAAAACTTTGCGATTTCGCGACTTTGCGAGATTAAAAAAACCGCAGTAAAGAAAAAAACTTAGTGCCTTAGCGCCTTAGCGGCAAAACCCCTAAACAGCTTCCTTATCAAAAATCAAATCCAAACCACCCGAAATCAAATGTGCTACTTCTGCACGTTTTGTTTTCAACTGATCCAGGTGTACTAAAATTTCCTGTAAAAGCTGTGTTTCGTCTGAATCTTTCAAAAGCTCCGCAATTTCAACAGAAAGCAACCAATCGTTTGAATGGTTTTCTTTTAGTTTTTCAAATACAAATTTCAATTCTACTTTAGAATTTTTATTTTCTCTAATGGTACGTACTGTTTGATATAGCGCTTCTAAGTCATCGCGTTCGTCAGTCTGTACGGCTTTAATAGTGGTTGTTTTTGGAACATTATTGATCAAGTCAAAACTATTTACATCAGCTGGGCCTGAAAATGCCGAAACCACTTTTTTACCAATTGCCATATCGTAATTACCCCATTCCGGACGGAACAAAACTTCCTCTCCATGGGTTACGGTACAATTTCTAAAACTGATTAAAATAATCTCTCCGTGCAGGTTTCTGGAGCCGGTGATGATTTCACCCTCAACAATAATGTTGCCTTCAAATTCAAGTCTTACAGCTTCATTTTCAACGATGCTATAGGCTTGTAAATCTTTAGGACTCATGTCTTCAATGGCTAAATTGAAGCCTTTTAGTTTTCCAATCGGGCTTCCAAATCCATCAGGATGAGTTAGCGTTCCGTGGCCTACTAATTCTTTTTCGCGGTAAGACAAAGCCGTTTTTCCGGTTGCCTGAATGTAAACCGGTTTTCCTTCGTCTTCAATCACTTTGGTAAACACTCCCGAAATCTGTAGACCAGTACTCAATTCGATAGTCCCTAAAGCATTCGAATGGATTAGTTTATTGATTCCCGAAAGACCTCCCGTACGTAAAGCCATTTTATTGGCAAATTCCTCTAAAATCAAACTTAAATACGAGAAATTTGGGGTTACATACAATTGCGGTTGCAATTGTGTAATATCAAAATTCTGATTGGCAGCCGAGATATCGTAAGGAATTTTCTTTACGTTATCGGTCATACACCAAGCGCTCTCTCCAATGGAAGAAAGTAATCCGGCGCCATATATTTTTGGATTTTCAACAGTACCAATCAAGCCATATTCAACCGTCCACCAATGCAGGTTTCTGATTTGGGCCATTTCAGATAATTCGCCCATATTGTTTTGTAAATCGGCAACCGCTTTCTCCGCTTCTTCAATTTTGTCCTGAGGAGTATCTTCAGCTTCTTTCAAAATCGAAAGTAATCGAATCGCTTCGTACATCTGATAATCTTTGTGAGAAGAAATCGCTTTACAGCCAATTTCTCCAAAACGACGCAGGTATTCTGCATATTCCGGATTGGCAATAATAGGTGCGTGGCCGGCACCTTCGTGAATAATATCCGGTGCAGGAGTATATTCGATATGTTCTAATTGTCTGATATCTGATGCAATAACCAAAACGTTATACGCCTGAAATTCCATAAAGGCGTTAGGCGGAATGAATCCGTCAACCGCAACGGCAGCCCAGCCAATTTCAGTGAGAATACGGTTCATACCGTACATACTTGGAATAGAATCTACTTCAATTCCAGTTTTTCTTAGTCCGTCTAAATACGAATGATGGGCAACTTTAGACAGATAATCTACATTTTTACGCATCACATAACGCCAAACTGCCTGATTGATAGGTGTGTAATCGCTATAGTCCTGAGGTTTAATAAATTGCTTTAAATGTTTAGGCAATCGCTCTAATAAAGGATTTGTTTCAATAGTTGGGTTCATTTCGAAAACGTTGTAGTTTGAAATGTAAAATTACGAATTTACAGTGCGTTTTTTGGCATTCGTTACAACTTTTTGTACAAAATTATTTATTGCTGTTTTTTGTGAAAGCTCTCTCAACCAGGATGGGAGGAGAATTGGGTCTTTTTTGGAATGAAGAATCCGTGTCTTTAGTTTTTTATCAGCCACAAATTCACGAATCTTTTACTAAACTATAATTCGTGAATTTGTTTCGTTTGGCTGAAGTCTAATTTTTTTGCTGTGCTTCTAAATTTCTGAAGTATTCAATTTTGTAATTGAACATGTAAGCCATATTGGCCGCACGGACTTTTGCCTCTTCAGCTAATTTTCCGGCAAATAAAAAATCTACTGTTGTGGTGAAAATCTCCATCCAACGGTCAAAATGTGCTTGATCTATAGGTAATTGTTTGTGTGGCGGAAACGGACTTCCGGAATAAGTGTGTTCTTCTAATAAAATAGTTTGCCAAAAGGAATACATTTTTTCCAGATGCTCCGGCCATCGTCCTAACATTTTTTGATTAAAAATAGGCCCAATTAAATCATCATCCTGCACTTTTGCATAAAAAGTATTTACTAAAAGTTTAATATCGCCTAAGCTTGAAATATCTTGAGTTGCCATGTTTATAAAAGTAAAATTCGCCTGCAAAAATACAATATAACTAAGGGTTTGCTTTCTGATATTTATCATTTAACGTTGTTTTTAACCAATTAACTGTGTAAATAAATCCTGATTGTCATTCAAATATTGAAATTCAAAGCCATTTGCAGTCATATTCCATTTGATGGACATAATATCTTTTTTGTTTTTTAATTCTAAACCAACAACAACAGACCCTACTTCACGGTTGTTTTTTTTGTGAAACTGGAAATAAGTGATATCATCATCCGGTCCAAGAATGTTATTTACAAACTCTTTTAAAGCTCCGGGGCGCTGCGGAAATTGAATCATGAAATAATGCATCAATCCTTCGTAGAGTAAAGAACGTTCTTTTATTTCGGCCGTTCTTTCGATGTCGTTATTGCTTCCACTTACGACACAGACTACATTTTTGTTTTTTATTTTGTCTTTATAAAAATCTAAAGCTGCGATAGTCAAAGCCCCTGCAGGTTCAACAACCATAGCTTCTTCATTGTATAATCTTAAAATGGTAGTGCAGACTTTTCCTTCCGGGACCAGAATGATATCGTCCAGATTTTTGCGACAGATCTCAAAAGTAAGATCACCAACTTGTTTGACAGCGGCACCGTCAACAAATTTATCAATCGTTTTTAATGCTGTGTTTTTATCTTCCTTAATTGAATTTTTCATTGATGGAGCTCCCTGAGGTTCAACGCCTATAATTTTGGTATCAGGACTCAAATGTTTAAAAACCTCGGATAAACCGGAAGCCAATCCGCCACCGCCAATGGGTACAAAGACATAATCTATCGGTTTTTTATAATGGTCGAGAATTTCCAGTCCAACCGTTCCCTGACCCGCGATCACTTTCAAATCATCAAAAGGATGGATGAAGGTTTTGTGGTTTTCCAGTGCATCAGCTGTGGCAGAGGCGTAAGCATCATCAAAAGTATCGCCGATAAGAACAATTTCAACAAACGATTTCCCGAATAATTGTACTTGTTTTACTTTTTGCTTTGGCGTTGTTTTGGGCATGTAAATTTTGCCTTTTATATGCAGTAAGTTGCAGGAGTAAGCAACGCCCTGCGCATGATTTCCGGCACTGGCACATACAATTCCTGTTGCTTTTTCAGGATCGCTTAACGAAGATATTTTGTTGTAAGCCCCTCTGATTTTGTACGACCGGACAATTTGTAAATCTTCTCTTTTTAATAAAATAGTAGCTTTAAATTCTTCTGAAAGATTCAAATTTTGAGTCAGTGGGGTAGCGGCAACTACATTTTCGAGTTGTTTTTTGGCGGCAAGTACTTCGTTAAATAGGTCCATGTTTTTTGTTTTATTCTTTGCCACAGATTAAAATGATTAGAAAGATTTAATCTATGCGAATCTGTGAAATCTGTGACAAAAATTAGCTGTATTTAAATTATTTAAAATAAAAAAACCTCCCGATTTGGGAGGTTTCATAAAATTGTATTTGTTTACTTCTTTATATAACACCTCGCCATTATCGCTGAATAGCAATAATGTTAATAATAGCGATACTAATGTTATTTAAATTCGTCATTTTTTAATTGTCTGAAAAACAAATGTATTAATTATTTTTTTATCTGCGTGTACTGAATTGTAATTTTAGTTGTAAATCTGGATTCTGTTCCAACAGGTAGCAGTAAGCATTTCATTAAATAGATCCATTTTTTTGTTTTATTTTTTACCACAGATTAAAATGATTAGAATGATTTAATCTGTGTGAATCTATGAAATCTGTGGCAAAAATTAGCTGTATTTAAATTATTTAAAATAAAAAAAACCTCCCGATT
Source organism: Flavobacterium sp. ABG (assembly GCF_001027725.1). Taxonomy (NCBI): domain Bacteria; kingdom Pseudomonadati; phylum Bacteroidota; class Flavobacteriia; order Flavobacteriales; family Flavobacteriaceae; genus Flavobacterium; species Flavobacterium sp. ABG. The sequence continues at coordinate 121,562 of NZ_LEKS01000014.1, read as the reverse complement.
TGGGAGGCTTCATAAAATTGTATTTATTATTTATTTACTTTTTTAACGGAGGATATTGAGCTAAAATTTTAGAAACAAACTCGGTTACTTTTTCGTCTTTTTTGTCCACGTTTTTAGTCAGCGTTCCAATACCTTCACCTTGCCAGATCATTTCTTTCTTTTTGGCATCGATCAAATCAATATATAAAGTACCTTCTGTAGAAGTAGAAACTGTAGTTTGTCCTCCGTACATCATGTAAGGATTCCAACCCCAGCCCCAGCCGTAACCCCAGCCAGCACTAAATTGATTTACATTTACCTGTTCTCTTGCTTTAGTAAAAATGTTTACTAATACATCCGGATTGTCACTTTTAGTAAAACCTTTGGCCAGCATTTGCTCGTCTATGGCACGTAGTATACGTCTTTTATCCAAATCAGATATTTCAACCTTATCAATTCCGGGCTTAAAAAAAGCATACGTTTTATAAGGTGTGAAATCTACGTTTTTATCATAATCAGAATAAACACTAACGGTACTGCAAGAGGTTAGTATTAAAAGCAGAAAAATCGGTACTAATTTGAATGTTTTCATATTTATAAAATTTTAATGTTCTAATTTTAAAATAAGAAACTCTAGATTAAAGCAGACTTTCGTCAACAATATTAGGTAAAGTAACTTTTAATAAAGGCTGAACTTCCATGGCTCTTTTTATTGCAAAAATTGCCTCGTCATTTCGAGCCCAGCTTCGTCTTGAGATTCCGTTGTTAACATCCCAAAAAAGCATTGATGCTAAACGTTTTGAAGCCTCTTTAGAACCATCAAGAACCATACCAAACCCACCATTTATAACCTCTCCCCAGCCAACTCCACCTCCATTGTGAATAGAAACCCAGGTTGCTCCTCTGAAACTGTCTCCAATCACATTTTGAATGGCCATATCAGCTGTAAAGCGAGAACCATCGTAGATATTTGAAGTCTCACGGTACGGAGAATCGGTTCCTGAAACGTCATGATGATCACGTCCTAAAACGACAGTACCAATTTCACCTCTGGCAATTGCCTGATTAAATGCTTCTGCAATTTTAATACGACCTTCAGCATCTGCATATAGAATACGGGCTTGTGAACCTACCACTAATTTGTTTTCCTGCGCTCCTTTAATCCATTTGATATTATCCTGCATTTGTTGCTGAATTTCATCCGGAGCAGTTTTAGCCATTTCTTCTAAAACCTCAGAAGCAATAGTATCTGTTTTTTGTAAATCTTCCGGTTTTCCAGAGGTACAAACCCATCTGAAAGGGCCAAATCCATAATCAAAACACATTGGTCCCATAATATCCTGAACATAACTCGGGTATTTAAAATCGATGTTGTTTTCAGCCATTACATCAGCACCGGCACGGGAAGCTTCTAATAAGAAAGCATTTCCGTAATCAAAAAAGTAAGTTCCTTTTGCGGTGTGTTTGTTGATTGCTGCTGCGTGGCGGCGTAATGTTTCTTGTACTTTTTCTTTGAATAATTCAGGATTATTAGCCATCATATCATTAGCTTCTTCAAATGAAATTCCAACCGGATAATAACCACCGGCCCATGGATTATGAAGCGAAGTTTGGTCAGAACCCAAATCGATTTTGATGTTTTCTTTATCGAAACACTCCCAAACGTCAACCACATTTCCTAAATAAGCAATAGAAACCACTTCTTTATTGGCTTTTGCTGTATGTACCCTTTTTACCAATTCTTCGGTTGAAGTTACAATTTCATTAATCCAGCCTTGTTCGTGACGGATTTTAGTGATTTTAGGATTTACTTCGGCACAAACAGTAATACAGCCTGCAATATTTCCTGCTTTTGGCTGTGCACCACTCATACCACCAAGACCTGATGTTACGAATAAATTGCCTTCCGGATTTTGTTTTATTTTTCTAAAACCATTTAAAACGGTAATGGTAGTTCCGTGTACAATTCCCTGTGGCCCAATGTACATATAACTTCCGGCTGTCATTTGTCCGTATTGTGAAACACCCAAGGCATTCATTTTCTCCCAATCGTCAGGTTTTGAGTAATTCGGAATTACCATTCCGTTCGTAACGACCACTCTTGGTGCTTCAGTATGCGAAGGGAATAAACCCATCGGATGTCCTGAATACATTGTTAAAGTTTGTTCGTCTGTCATTTCAGACAAGTACTGCATAGTCAATAAATATTGGGCCCAGTTCTGAAAAACAGCTCCGTTACCGCCATAGGTAATTAACTCATGCGGATGTTGCGCCACAGCATAATCCAGATTGTTCTGAATCATGTGCATAATCGCTTTTGCTTGTACTGATTTTCCCGGATATTCGTCGATTGGTCGGGCGTACATTCTGTAATCCGGACGCAGACGATACATATAAATACGACCGTATGTTTCTAATTCTTCAGAGAATTCAGGAATTAATTCGGCGTGGTGTTTTGGATCAAAATAACGTAAAGCGTTCTTTAAAGCCAGTTTTTTTTCTTCAACAGAAAGAATTTCTTTTCGTTTTGGCGCATGGTTAATCGCTAAATCGTATTCTTTTTTTGAGGGTAATATAGAAGGAATTCCTTGTTGTATTTGTTCTTGAAAAGTCATTGTTTTTTGAGGTTCTAAGTTGCTAAGATTCGGAGTTGCTAAAGTCCTAATAAAGACTAATAAGCAGCTCTCAATTTTTTAATTTACATATTTTAAATTAAAAAAAAAGCTAGGGATAACGAATATCCGACCTGTGATAGGATTTGTGGATCTTAATCCTAAATTTCCGCAAGAGAATATCCATGTAATTATTTTAGGTTGTTGATTTTAGATTTTAGATTGCTGATTTTTAATTATCAAATTGTCTAATTGACACATTTTCTAATTGTCACATTACCTCATTTTTTTAATTTCACCTGTTCGCTTGTCATATCCGTAGGGACAATGGCGGCAGCCGCTTTTACAGCAATAACCACGTTTTAGATGGTGTTTTTCGGTAAAGCATTTGTAACCTTCGGGTGTGTAATAAAAATCTTCACCCTCGATTAATTTATTTTCATTACTTTGCTCTTTCATAATCCTGTTTAGACGCAATGTTTATTTGTTTTTTTATTAAAGCCCTATTTCGATTATGGTTTTAATGAAAACAAACAATTTTGCCTTTACAAATTTATAAATTTTACAGCTAATGTTTCTGATTGTTGCTAAATATTTAATTCCGAATGGATATCGCGGCATGGCTGTATTTCCATTCGTTATTGTTAAATATAATTTGGATAAAGGAAACAAGGTTTTTTTAAATCATGAAAAAATTCATTTGCGACAGCAATTAGAAATGCTTGTTATCCCTTTTTTTGTCTGGTATTTTTTAGAATATTTAGTACGCTTAATTCAATACAAAAATGCAGAAAAGGCTTATCGAAATATTAGTTTTGAAAGAGAAGCCTATGCCAACGAAACCGACTTGAGATATTTAAAAACCCGTTCCTTTTTTCAATTTTGGAACTACTTAACTTTAAAATAAAAATAGATTTTGAACCAACAAATTCATATCGATCTTCCCAATCATATTTCTTTGACGATAAAACGCGAAGACTTACTCCATCCGTTTGTTTCCGGAAATAAATTTAGAAAATTAAAATACAATTTACTTCAGGCAAAAGCCGAGAATCAAGAAACAGTATTGACTTTTGGTGGTGCTTTTTCTAATCATATTGCTGCGGTTGCTTATGCCGGAAAAGAGCAGGGTTTTAAAACAATCGGAGTGATTCGCGGAGAAGAACTTTTGGATAAAATAGATGGAAATCCAACTTTAAGATTTGCTCAGGAAAACGGAATGCAATTTGAATTTGTTTCCAGAGAAGATTACCGGCTTAAGAATGAAATTTCTTTCTTAGAAAATTTAAAACAGCAATTTGGCGACTTCTATCTGGTGCCCGAAGGTGGTACAAATGAATTGGCTGTAAAGGGCTGTGAAGAGATTTTAACCGCCGAAGATGCCGATTTTAATTACGTTTGTTGTGCCGTTGGAACAGGTGGAACAATTTCGGGATTGATAAATAGTGCCTTTCCAAATCAGAAAATTTTAGGGTTTCCAGCGTTAAAAGGTGACTTTTTAATGGATGAAATTCGTATTTTTGTCAAAAATGAGAACTGGAGTTTGATTTCTGACTATCATTTTGGAGGATATGGCAAGATAAATTTGGAATTAGTTGAATTTATTAATGCTTTTTTTGAAGAAAATAAAGTGCCTTTAGATCCGGTTTATACAGGAAAGATGGTTTTTGGCGTTATAGATATGATCCATAAAAACTATTTTCCTGCGCATTCAAAAATTTTACTCATTCACACCGGAGGACTACAGGGAATTGATGGAATGAATTTAAAGTTGAAGCAGAAAAAATTACCAATACTAAAAACGAATGTTTAAGAAAATAATAATACTCTTTCTGATTGCAGCATTGGCAAGCTGTTCTTCCAGCAAACCTGCTATTGCAACAACTAAAAAAGCAGCAGCAATTCAGAAACCCAGAACCGCTTCGACAAGAAAAACGGCTAATTCTAAACCAGTAGCCAAAAATCCTTCTAAAAATAATACAAGCGAAGTCATTCAGTCTACTTCAAAAACCGTTGTTACCAGTGATCTAATCAATAATTATGTGTTGCAATACAAGGATATTGCGGTAGGTAATATGCAGAAATATGGTATTCCTGCCAGTATTATTTTGGCACAAGGAATTTTAGAATCGGGTGCAGGAAGAGGCGATCTGGCTTTGGAGGCTAATAATCATTTTGGAATAAAATGCCATAAAGACTGGGTGGGAGATAGTGTTCGTCATGACGATGATTCGGCTCAGGAATGTTTCAGGAAATATACAGAAGCTTCAGAATCGTACCGGGATCATGCTTTGTTTTTAGTTGGAAAAAATAGATACGCTACCTTATTTACTTACGAAAAAGACGATTATAAAGCCTGGGCAAAAGGATTACGAGCAGCGGGTTACGCCACAGATCCTAATTATCCCGATAAATTAATTAGTTATATCGAGCGTTACAATCTGCATCAGTACGATTGTCAGGTTACCGGAAAAGCATATACGCCTTATAATAAATCGGCTCCGGTGAGAACTTCTTCTACCAATACAAGTTCTAGTCCCAACTCTAATTCCAATTCCAATTCCAATGATCCTTCGTTATATGAAGTACAAAAAGGAGATACTTTGTATTCGATTTCCAAAAAATTCAATTTAATGGTGGAGGATTTGAAGCAGAAAAATAATCTTACTGATAATGCGCTTTCTATTGGGCAGAAGTTGAGAGTTAGGTAGTTTTTTAGTCTCGGTCTCGGTCTCCGTTTTCAGTTGGGTTGGAAACATTAAAAAAATCTAAAATCTAAATTCAGAAATCTAAAATATGATTTATAAAAGAAGTAGTCAGCTTTTTGCTGAAGCAGAAAAAGTAATTCCCGGAGGAGTAAATTCACCAGTACGAGCTTTTAAAGCCGTTGGAGGGACTCCAATTTTTGTAAAAAGTGCCAAAGGTGCTTATTTGTATGATGAAGATGGAAATAAATTAATTGATTACATTAATTCATGGGGGCCAATGATTTTAGGTCATGCCTATCAGCCTGTTGTGGATGCTGTAATCGAAAAAGCAAAGTTGGGAACTTCATTTGGAATGCCAACGGAATTGGAAACAGAAATCGCTGCTTTGGCCGTTTCTATGGTTCCGAATATTGATAAAATTCGTTTTGTAAACTCAGGAACAGAGGCGTGTATGAGTGCGATTCGTTTGGCTCGCGGTTTTACAAAAAGAGATAAAATTATAAAATTTGCAGGTTGTTACCACGGGCATTCTGATTCGTTTTTGATTCAGGCAGGAAGTGGTGCGGTAACTTTCGGATCTCCAAATAGCCCGGGGGTTACAGAAGGAACTGCAAAAGATACTTTGTTGGCAAAATACAATGATTTAGAGAATGTAAAGACTTTAATCGAAGCGAATAAAAACGAAATTGCGGCTATTATTATCGAGCCTGTTGCCGGAAATATGGGTTGTATTCCTCCTCATGAAGGTTTTCTGCAAGGCTTAAGAGAACTATGTACCGCAAACGGAATTCTATTGATTTTTGATGAGGTTATGACGGGTTTCCGTTTGGCTCGTGGTGGTGTTCAGGAGTTGTTTAATGTTGATGCTGATATTGTAACTTTCGGAAAAGTAATTGGTGGAGGTTTACCGGTTGGGGCTTTCGCTGCACGTGAAGAAATTATGAATTACTTAGCGCCACTTGGTCCGGTTTATCAGGCAGGAACATTGTCAGGGAATCCTTTGGCGATGGCTGCAGGATTGGCAATGTTACAATCCTTAAATAATGATCGTGCTATCTTTGATCGTTTGGAAGAAAAAACGGCCTATTTGGAAGCAGGAATTGATAAGGTTTTAAAAGCGAATAATGTTGTATTTACGATCAACAGAGTAGGTTCGATGATTTCGGTGCATTTTGATGCAAATCCGGTAACCGATTTTCAAACGGCTGCAAAAGGAGATAACGAAACTTTCAAAAAGTTCTTCCACGGATTATTGCAGGAGGGTGTTTATATCGCACCATCTGCTTATGAAACCTGGTTTATTACAGATGCTTTAAGCTACGAGGATTTAGATTTTACAATTAACGCAATTGATAAGGTTTCAAAGACGTTCTAAACCAAAGCGTTAGAAGCGAAATATACAATTAGGCCTGATTTTTTACGTAAAGTCAGGCTTTTTTTATGGACCGTATTTTAATTTTTAACAGTTAATTAAAAGTTAAATTAAATATAAATCCTTAAATATTAGCATCAAAAATTATTTTTGTTTATCAAATCACTATTAAATTTACCATTAATGAAGAAATTTTACATTTTCGCTGCGACTACAGTTTTTTTACTGTTTCCTGTAAGCCAATTTGCACAATCTAAAAAAGAGAAATCTAAGAAGGGCGAAGCTGCAGTTGCCCCACCGGAAAAAAAGCCGGAATCAACTATTAAAGAGTACAGTAAAGTCATTACTAAAGATGCCGTTTCTGATGAAGGGCTCTTTACAGTACATAAAGTGGATAAAAAATACTACTTCGAAATTCCGAATAAATATTTGAATAAAGACATGCTTCTGGTGAGCCGATTGTCTAAGTTGCCTTCTAATTTGGGTGGAGGTTATGTAAACGCGGGTTCAGAAACAAACGAACAACTAGTGGTTTGGCAACGTTTTCAGGATAAGATTTTAATCAAATCAAAGTCTTATAATTCAGTTGCAAACGACAGCTTGCCGATCAGTATTTCGGTTAAGGCAAACAATTATAACCCTACATTATTTGCTTTTGATATCGTTTCTTTCAGTAAAGATTCGGCTAATGTCGTTGTGGATGTTACTAAATTTTACAGTACAGACGTAAAAGCGATTAGCGGAATATCTCCGGAAATGAGAGAGGTTTACAAAGTAAAAGGTTTGGACGAATCGAGAAGTTTTGTGAATACGATGAAAAGTTTTCCAATGAATATCGAGGTGGTTCAGGACATGACTTATAATGCTTCTAAGCCGTCAATGCTGGAAGAAACAGAATCAATTAGTGTTCAGATGAATCAATCTATGATTTTGTTGCCGGAAGTTCCTATGAAACCGAGGTTAGCAGATCCAAGAGTAGGATGGTTCACAATGAGCCAATACGATTACGGAAGTAATGAATTAAAATCAGATCTTAAAACCTATATCCGTCGTTGGAGAATGGAACCTAAAGACCCTGAAGCGTATGCAAGAGGAGAATTGGTTGAGCCTGTAAAACCAATTGTATATTACTTAGATCCGGCAACTCCGGTAAAACTTAGAAAGTATATTAAACAAGGAATTGAAGAATGGCAGAAACCGTTTGAAACTGCCGGATTTAAAAATGCTATTATTGCCAAAGATGCTCCAACAAAAGAGGAGGATCCTGATTTCAGCCCTGAAGATGTTCGCTATTCTGTAATTCGTTATGTAGCAAGTACAACCAGAAATGCAGTAGGTCCAAGCGTTTCAGACCCTAGAACGGGAGAAATTATAGAGAGTGATGTTATTTGGTACCACAATCATTTGCGTTCGTACAGAAACAGATATTTACTTGAAACCGGAGCAGCAAACCCATCGGCAAGAACATTACAAACAAGTGATGAGGAAATGGGAGAAATGATGCGAATGGTTATTGCACACGAAGTAGGTCATGCATTAGGTTTTCCACATAATATGGGAGCAAGTTGTGCTTACGATACAGAAAGCTACAGAAATGGAGATTTTACGCAGGAAAATGGTATTGCAGCAAGTATAATGGATTATGCCCGTTACAACTATATCGCGCAACCAGGGGATAAAAACATACGTTTTATTCGTAAAATGGGTGCTTACGATCATTATGCATTAAATTGGGGATACAGAGTAATTCCGAATGCAAAAACGACACAAGACGAATTACCGACATTAGATAAATGGATTGTGGAAAAAGCAGGAAATCCAGTTTACAAATACGGGAAACAAAGCAGTTCATTTGACCCGACTTCTCAAACAGAAGATGTGGGTAATAATTCAATGAAAGCAAGTTCATACGGACTTAAAAATTTGGAGTATGTAGCAGCTCATTTAAACGAATGGACGAGTAATGTTACCAACAACTACGACGATTTAGATGAATTGTATAAAGAATTATTAGATGTTTGGAGCCGTTATGTAGGCCATGTGGTTACGAATGTTGGAGGTGTTTACGAGAATACTAAAAACCCAAATCAATCCGGAAACGTTTACGAGGTAGTTCCAAAAGCAAAACAAATAGAGGCGATGAATTGGCTTCAAACGAATGCTTTTGCTTCTCCAACATGGATTGTAAATGTAACGACGTTAAAAAATACAGATTTCGCAGGTTACACAGAAAGATTCAGAGGGATACAAGTGAGACAATTGAATAGTCTGCTTAGTTTAGGACGTATCGGAAGGCTAATGGACAACGAAATTCTGGGAGCTGATACGTACAAAGCTTTAGATTTGTTTAAAGATATTCGCAAAGGAATTTGGAAAGAAGCAGGTACAGCAGCTAATGTAACGATTTACAGAAGAAATTTACAACGTGCTTTCATTGACCGAATGGGGTTTTTGATGACCGAAGAAATTAAGCCAACGGATCGATCTGCGACTTACTATAATGTGTCTCAGTCTGATGTTAGAGCTTTGGTTCGTGGTGAATTAAGTGCTTTAAGAAAAACACTTTCAGTAGCAAAAGCAACAGCTGTGAATACGGAAACAAAATACCACTATGAAGATTGTATCAAAAGAATAGATTTGATACTTAATCCAAAATAAAATAGGATACTAACGAAAAAAGAGGCTTTTAGGCCTCTTTTTTTTGTTATGGATTCTCTCTTCTTTCTTTTCTTTTTTCTTTAAATTTTTCCTTGTTGTCTTCCTGAATTGCTTTCCATTTGGTGTATTGGTCTGCTTTTAAGATCGATTTCATTTTGGCATCATTTGCTTCGACTTCATCCGTCATTTGTTTTCTGAAAGCTGCTTTTTCCTCTGCCGTTGGCTTCATATTACTGTCTTTTTTCGCCTGACGTGCTTCTTTAAAACTTTGTGCTTTGGCACTTCTGTCTGCTAAAAGTTGTTTTACCTGAGTTTGTTGGCTGGCATCCAGATTCAGTTCTGACGTTAGTTTTTTTAGCTGTTTGTCATTGCGTTGTTCCGGTGTCAGCTTCTCTCTTTGTGGTTTAGAAGTTTGATCTGCGTCTTGAGCAAAACTTACCATTCCAACGAATAGCAAAGCTGCGATAAGTAATTTTTTCATAATTTGTTTTTTAAAGGTTATAGCAATTAGACTTTATAAAATTTATTAGGTTTAATGACGTGTCAATAATTATGGATTATTTAACAGGTTAGGCTTCATTGTTTTATAAATGCGTCTTTTCTGTTTTTAAGAAAATTCGGAATTAATCATTAAATTTAAGAAATTTATAAATGCGAATAAATAACAGATAAGTATATGGATTTAGGATCTTTGAGCGAAAATAAAGTAGCTTTCTTTTCAACACAGCCTTACGATAAAACGTTCTTTAATAAATACAATGAGTTTGGTTTTGAATTGGATTTTTTTGAAACCCAACTCAATCCGCAAACGGCAACTTTAATTCAGGAGTGCGCTATCGTTTGTGTTTTTGTGAATGATATTGTCAATGAAGCCGTTATCAAACAATTGGCAGAAAAGAATGTGAAAATTATTGCTTTGCGTTGTGCCGGTTTTAATAACGTTGACTTAGAAGCGGCAAAAAAATACAATCTTAAGGTTTGTCGCGTTCCCGCTTATTCGCCACAAGCAGTTGCAGAACATGCCATGGCAATGATTTTGACATTAAACAGAAAAACACACAAAGCTTATAATAGAGTTCGGGAGCAGAATTTTTCCTTAAACGGATTGTTAGGCTTCGATTTGTTCGGAAAAACAATCGGAATTATAGGAACGGGAAATATTGGTAAAGCATTCGCTAAAATTGCCTTAGGATTCGGATGTAAAGTAATAGCCTATGATATTATAGCGGATCCGGAAATGGAAAAAGACGGTATTGTTTTTACCGATTTAAAAACTATTTTTAAAGAGAGTGATATTATTTCACTGCATTGTCCGTTAAATGAACAAACGAAACACCTGATCAATAAAAACGCAATTACTTTGATGAAAAACCAAGTGATGATCATCAATACCAGTAGAGGAGGATTGATTGAAACAGCCAGTGTTATTGAGGGTTTAAAAGAGGGTAAAATAGGTTATTTAGGGATCGATGTTTACGAGCAGGAAGAAAAGTTGTTTTTCAGAGATCTTTCTGCCGACATTATTCAGGACGATGCCATTCAGCGGTTAATGAGTTTTCCGAATGTTTTGGTTACTGCGCATCAGGCTTTTTTTACTAACGAAGCATTAACTCGGATTGCTTTAGTTACTTTTGATAATATTAAGTCATTATTGGTTGAAAATGATATTAAAAACAAAGCGGCTTCCCTGGTTTAAAACCGAGTTGTTAATTGATTTTAAGCAGAATGTTATAAAATTAAAATAGAGATATGAGAAATAAAATTTTAATGGCCTGTGCAATTCTGGCGCTGTATTCTTGCCAGAATAAAGAAAAACCGGCAAAGGAAAATATCGTTAAAACAATTGCAGAAGATACCTTAACAAAGACTGCTACGGGTTCTGCGGATGTAGGAGATGTTCCTGATAAAGATGATAAAGCGGTTGAAATGATCAGAAAGCAACTTCTAATTTTATTAAAAGATGATCTTAAAGCCATGGCAAAAGACGATCGATTCTTTTATTACGAAGCTTTCGATTTAAATAATGATAAGAAAAACGAATATTTTGTTGGCTTTTCCAACCCCTACTTTTGCGGAAGCGGAGGTTGTTCCGGTTATATTCTGAACAATGACGGAAGTGTGCTAAATTCGTTTACGGTAACTAATTTTCCTATTCTTACAGCAGCAACTTCTTCAGAGAAATTTCAGGATCTTATTGTTAATAGTGGGAGTGGTGTTCATCTTGTGAAAATGAAAAACGGAAAATATCCTTCTAATCCTTCTGTTCAGGAAGTTTGGAAAGGAAAAACACCTCAAAATTCTCCGAAGATTTTGGATATTCAGTCAGGGAAATTGGAGAAGTATTCTTTTTAGAAACTTAAAAAAATATATACATAAAATAATTAAACCCGACAGGTTTTTAAAACCTGTCGGGTTTAATTATTTCGAGAGCCATTCCAGATCTTCCTTATCCAAGTCTTCTTGTGATATCACTCTGCCATATTTCAGATCTTCTTCGCTTTCTTTGAGCATATCAATTTCATATTCCTCAAATTGATATACTTCAGAAGTATCTGCGGCCTTTAGAATACTTCTAATCTTTTCCAATAAATTTACATCTTCGATGTTTTTTAGCTTGTCAAATATTTCAAGTTTAATCTCTAAGGTGTTCATTATGATATGTTTTGAATGGTCAAAGATATATAAAATTAAACAAACCCGACAGGTTTTTAAAACCTGTCGGGTTTGAATTTATATTTAAATCAGATAAAAAATTACTCCACCAATTCAACCATTTTAAAATCACCTTCAACGGCAACTTTAGTCAAACCATGTTTAGATAAACCTTTCATTGCAGAATCCCATTTTTTACCGCTTAGATTAGCTTTTATTTTTAACTGCGTTAACTCAACTTTATTTTCGTTTCCTTTCAAAAGATCGATGATAAATTTTTCTTCGTCAGTCAATTCAATAGCGATTTGTTTTTTCTCCGGACGCATTTGCGGGAACAATAAAACCTCCTGAATAGACACATTATTAGTCAAATACATCATCAAACGGTCCATTCCAATTCCCATTCCTGAAGTTGGAGGCATACCATACTCAAGAGCTCTTAAGAAATCCTCATCGATAATTCCGTTTGCTTCGTCATCCCCTTTTTCAGACAAGCGCATTTGATCTTCAAAACGCTCTCTTTGGTCAATTGGATCGTTCAATTCAGAATAAGCATTGGCTACTTCTTTACCACAAATCATTAACTCAAAACGCTCTGTCAATTCAGGATTGTCACGGTGTTCTTTACACAGCGGAGACATTTCTTTAGGATAATCCGTAATGAAAGTTGGTTGAATATAATTTCCTTCACATTTTGCTCCAAAAATCTCATCAATCAATTTTCCTTTACCCATTGTTTTGTCAACGTCAATTCCCATTCCTTTAGCAGCTTCGTAAAGCTCCTCTTCTGATTTGCCTGAGATATCAAAACCCGTAAAATGTTTGATCGAATCCGTCATGGTTACACGCGCGTATGGAGCCTTAAAATTAATGGTGTGTTCTCCAAAAACGACATCAGAACTACCATTAACAGCAACAGCACAATGCTCCAGAAGATCTTCGGCAAAGTTCATCATCCAATTGTAGTCTTTGTAGGCTACATATATTTCCATAGCGGTAAATTCCGGGTTATGCGTTCTGTCCATTCCTTCGTTACGGAAGTTTTTAGAAAACTCATAAACACCTTCAAAACCACCAACAATCAATCTTTTTAAATACAATTCGTTGGCAATACGCATGTATAGCGGAATGTCAAGCGAATTGTGGTGCGTAATAAACGGACGCGCCGCAGCACCACCTGCAATAGGTTGTAAAACCGGAGTCTCAACCTCAAGATAACCCGCACCATTAAAAAAGTCACGCATGGCGTTAAACAATTTCGTACGTTTTATAAAAGTCTCTTTTACGTTTTGGTTTACCGTTAAATCTACATAACGCATTCTGTAACGCAATTCAGCATCGTTAAAAGCATCGTGTACATTTCCATCTTCATCCACTTTTGGTAAAGGAAGCGGGCGTAACGTTTTACTCAAAAAAGTAAATCCGTCAACACGAATACATTGTGCACCAACTTTAGTCGTAAACAATTCCCCTTCAATACCAATAAAATCTCCTAAATCGGTCAATTTTTTAAAAACCGTATTGTACAAAGTTTTGTCATCGCCTTCACACAAAACATCGCGATTTACGTACAATTGTATACGTCCTTCGCTATCCTGCAATTCAGCAAAACAAGCTTTCCCCTGATCTCTCACACTCATCAAACGTCCGGCAACGATCACCTTCTTACCTTCTTCAAACGACTCCTTTATTTGCTTTGAAGTATGATTTACAGGAAAAAGATTAGCAGGATAAGGATTGATTCCTAAGTTGCGTAAGTTTTGAAGTTTTTCTCTTCGGATGATTTCTTGTTCAGATAAGGCCATTATATACTGTTTTTTAAGTGGGCAAAGATAGTCAATTTTGAAAAAATGACAATTTCAAAATTTGAAAATAATTCCAGTTTTTTCAGGAGCACAAAAAAACGGTTTTTCAGCACCATTTGTCCCGCTATTCGCTATATCTTTTCCCGGTTAAAGAAACCGGAAAAAGGATGCCGCTGCTATCGGGGCTAAACCGGAAATTTCATTTTCAGAAGCCCTTTGACTATATTTTACAAGAAGACTGTGAAAATTTAAAACATAAAATATTTCGAAGTAAATCAACTAAAAATCTCAGTATCTTAGCGACTCAGTACCTTAGCATCTCTAAAAAAATAAATGAAAAAACTACTAGCCCTTTTATCCATAATTCTCTTTACAAGCTGTCAAATTACCGAAACGATAAACCTGAACTCAGACGGAAGCGGTACGATCGAAACCGTAGCAACTCGTGACGAACACAGTTATATGCAATTGGCTGGTGAGAATTATTCAAGAGAAGAAAGATTCCGGGATACCACTTATGTTTTTCAGGAATACATCACAAAATATGCGGAGAATTTTGCAAAACTTCCTGCAGCTGAAAAAGCTGTTTTTAATCAGTACAAAGAGGTCAAAGTGCATCTCAAGGAAAGTTCCTTTGAGAAAGAAGTCAAAAATACATTTACGTATCATTTTAGCAAAGTAGAAGCTATTCCGGACTTACATAAAACAACAGAATATGCCGATGATTTGAAACATAATTATGCTTTAAGTGCTGAGGAACATTATTACCATGTCAGTTTTACTTTTGATGGTATCACTTTTAAAAGAGTTATAAAAATTACAAATCCGGAAGAACTAAAGAAAAAACAGGAAGAAATTGAGAAATTTAAAAAGAAAACTTCCGGTTTTAAATTAGTACAAACCTATAATCTGGAGTATCATTTTCCCCGGAAAATAAAAACGGTTTCTAATGAAAAGGCAATTGTCAGCTCTGATAAAAAGTCACTAAAACTGGTTTTGCAGCTTTCAGATTGTCTTCAAAATCCGGAAACTTCCAATCTGGAAGTGATTTTAGAGCAATAAGGTTAACCTAACCGATAAGATATAATTATTTTAGAACAGCCTGAAATTTTTAAGAACACAAAGATATTTCACCCATTTAAATTTTAAGGATTTGATAATGTGTTAGAAATTTGTTTCTTAATTGCATTCTTTTATACAAGTAAAATCCAACTTTTCTCTTAGATGTTAAGTATAATTCTGGCGCATTATACTGCAATATTTTTTCTTCCATGTTCCGGCGAATTGAAGCGTCCGGAAAATCTATAGTGAAAGCATTTCCAACTTCTATGAAATGTTTTCTTTATTCTGTACTATTAGTAATGTTCAGCATTGCAATAGGATAAGCACAAACTTTTTCACAATGGAGTTCATTTTCTTTCATAGACCCTATTCGATTTTATACTAATTATATATTTTTTGCAGAAAGTAAAGAATATCTCGGTTGAAGATGGTTTAGCCAAAATCGTTTTTAAATGGAGTGGTTGGATAGGAGGAGAAAGGCAGAAAAGAACAGCTTCTGATGACAACTGCTTAGCGCTATTTTTTTGTTGTAACAATAGGTACTCACGGGGCTTATTTTTATTTGGAAATGACATGTTGTCTTAACAAATAACAATAAGCTAATGATCGATTATAGTTTTATGATATACAGTAATAAAGCAAATTAAGGGAGATACATAAATTGATGTAGTTTTAATTCGCAATACAGAAAGTGTATTTTAAAAACAAAAACTATGGAGAAAAAAGGAGCAGTATTTAAAAAAAAAATCAAAATAAAAAATCAAAAAATAGCCGCATTTTCGAGTTCTATACTTTGAACCGTCTAGCCAGAAAATTCTGAAACAAGATATAAAAGTAAAAATCATCTCTTCTTCAGGATTAGATATCCAAAAATTAATATAAAAACCAATTTTATGAATAACAAAATAAAGGTCACATTGTTGACCATGGCACTGTATTTTCTAAATTTAACGTGTTATTCTCGAGTTATATGTTTGAATTATAATGGTATAAGTGTTAAAGAAACCGAAGGGATTCTGAAAGAGAAAAGTGGGTACTCTTTTGTTTTTGAATCAGATGATTTTGATACAAAAAGAAGGATTTCGATTGATGTAGTAAATCAACCTATTGATCAGATTAAGGAGAAAATTACAGGAATAATTACAGATAGTAAAGGGCTATTCATTGCCGGAGCAACTATAAAAAATAAGGAAACCAGTAAAACCACAATTTCTGATTACGAAGGTAAATTTGATATAGAAGCTTCAATAGGGGATATACTCGAGATTTCCTGTATAAGTTATATCACCACATCAATTACAGTATCAGACAAAAATACGGTTAGTATTATACTTCAGGAAGACTCTAAAGTTCTGGACGAAGTAGTAGTTATTGGTTATGGAAAACAGTCAAAAACTAAGGTAATGGGAGCTTCGGTTCAAATAAAAACAGATGAACTGAATAAGGTCGCAGGAGCCAATTTTGCACAACAATTAAGTGGAAAAATGGCAGGAGTTCAAGTGAATGAAACATCAGGACAACCGGGATCCTCTTCAAAGATAATTATTCGCGGTACAGGCACATTAACTGCAGGCTCTAATCCTCTTATTGTTGTAGACGGTGTTCCTCTTTCTGAGGGAACAACATTAAACAGTATAAATTCTTATGATATTGAATCTATAAATGTGCTAAAGGATGCTGCTTCTGCCGCTATTTATGGCTCAAGGGGGGCAAATGGAGTTATTCTGGTTTCTACAAAAAAAGGAAAAAAAGGGGCTCCAACAATATCATTAGATTATTATACCGGTATCCAGAGACAGGCATCCAGAGTAGAATTAGTAAATGCAAATCAGGCGGCTCAATTTTTTAATGAAGCCCGGGATTGGGGATATGTCTCTAAAAAACCAACCACCCGAAGTGAAAGTGATGACGAAGCCACAAGAATAGCAAAGGGAGCTGGCAAGCGTGAGCTTAGACTTAATTACCTGAAAAACCCCGGATTATCAGGACTAGCAAACACCAATTGGATGGATGAAGTTTTTAGAGATGCACTTATGAAGAATTATTCGCTCGGAATTTCCGGAGGAAATGAAAAATCAAATTACTACATTTCTACAAATTATTTCAAACAACAAGGAATCGTTATCGAAACAGATTATGAACGTTATACTTCTTCGATTCGGTTTAATACGGAACTATCCGATAAATTTAAATTTGGTATTAGCTTGAACCCTTCTTATTCGGTTCAGAATAAGTACGATCAGGATGATGGATTTAACACCAATCCTGTTCTCTCACTTATTATTTCCTATCCGTTTTTTAGCCCTTATACTAAAGATGGTTCCTTAGCTATTGGTGACCAACTTGCCGCAAATGCTCCTCAAGACGGTGCTTTGGCAGAAAATCCGGTTGCGATCATAAAGCTAAACTCAAATGTGGAGCGTTATTTCAGGCTGTTCGGAAATGCTTTTGTTACCTATGATATTAGTGATGGACTGCAATTTAAAACATTATTTGGTGGAGATTACAGAAATCCTTTAAAACAATTCTATAGTCCATCCTCAGTAGGATATTATCGAATGCCCGCTCCCAAGGCGCCTATAGCTTCTGAAACGGTTGCAATTGCAAAAAATATTATTACCGAGAATACATTAAATTATACTAAAAATTTTGGAGAGCATCAAATAGAACTATTGGCAGGATATACGTACCAAAGAGAAGAAGGAACCTCATCAGATATTACCGGTACAGGGATCTCAGATGATAATCTCCCAAATATTGCCGGAGCCAGTGCTTATAAAGTTTCCAGCTCAAAAGAGGCATGGGTGTTGATCTCCTATCTTGGCCGTGCTCAGTATTTTTATAAACAAAAGTATCAACTCACAGGGACTTTAAGACGTGATGGTTCCTCTCGTTTTGGTTCTAATTCAAAATGGGGTCTTTTCCCTTCGATAGCAGCAGGTTGGATAGTAAGTAAAGAAACTTTTTTCCCCGAAACGACGATTTTTACTTTTGCTAAAATACGCGCCAGTTGGGGGAAAACGGGAAATAATCAAATTGGGTCTTATGGGTCTATTGCGTTAGTAAATTCTCAAAATTATGTATACGGAAATGATTTAAGTCCCGGATTTACAACTACCAGTTCCCCTAATCCGGATTTATCATGGGAAAACAGAGCGTCAACCAATCTGGGACTGGATCTAACTATTTATAGAAAGTTTAATTTCACGGCTGATTTTTATAGATCTATTACCAGTGATTTACTTCTAAATGTGCCAGTACCGCAGCAATCAGGGTTTACAACTTCTACTCAAAATACCGGAGAATTAAAAAATTCGGGTATTGAAATTTCATTTGAAGGAAATGGAATTAATCTGGGGCAAGTAAAATGGAATTTTGGAGGAAATATTACAACCAATAAAAGCGAAGTATTAAAATTGGGTAATAATCAGAATGAAATAATAACAGGTTATCAAGGATCTTACAGAACAAAAGTCGGAGGCCCTATTGCTGAACTTTATGGATATAATATCTTGGGAGTCTATAAAACAAATGAACAAATTGCAGCAACACCCCATATACCAGGTACTCTAACAGGGGACTACATTATGGAAGATAGTAATAACGATGGAATTATTGACAACAAAGATAAAAAAGGCTTTGGAAGTTATGCTCCTAAGATTACCTATGGTTTTAATTCTTCTTTTGCTTATAAAGATTTTGAATTAAGCTTCTCTATAAACGGAATTCAGGGCAGAAAAAAACTTGCTAAAGAGACGGCTGTGTTTTTGGAATCCGGTGAAGGTTTTTCGATGCCAAGTACCTATTATTTTAAGAACAGGTATCATCCTGTTAATAATCCGAACGGTTTTTTGGGCCAACCCAACACAGGAAATTTTTCGTCAAACAGACAAGCAGCAAGAGGATCAAGCAACACTTTTACAAATGCAGATTATATAAGACTTCGAGACATACAAATAGCTTACAATTTACCTAAGACAGCCATAAAAAAGATTGGTTTAACAAAGGCAAGAATTTACCTTTCGGGTAATAATCTCATAAACATTACGAAATACAGAGGTTTTAATTCTGAAGCAGAAACAGACAATATTCTTGAAATGGGATTTAATAATAATCGTATTTATCCCAATACAAAATCTGTAATTTTTGGAATTAATTTAACTTTTTAACCATAGCTATTATGAAAAGAATAAAAATAATAAGTTTTTTCTGCCTGATGATGCAATTTTCCTGTACAGATGATTTATATCAGGATCCTATCACGTCAAAAGTGGCTACTAAATTTTATAGCACAGAAATCGAAATTGAAGAAGCCGTTAACGGTACTTATAATGGTTTGCAATTAAATGGCCTTTATGGACTAAATATGGTAGCTCTGGGAGAGATTCCTTCTGATGCGACTTATGATGAAGTTCCACTAAATGATGACGGTACGTTCGGCAAGTTGGATGATTTTAGTGTTACAAGTATTGTCGGTTCAATAGGTGAAACCTGGAGAGATTCTTACAACGCAATTCAGTGTGCTAATGTAGTGTTAAACAGAATCGAAAAGATTCCCTTTAAAGTTGCCGTTACTAAAGATAATCGAATAGGAGAAATGAAATTTATTCGCGCACTTTTGTATTTCAATTTGGTAAGATTGTATGGAGATGTGCCATTAGTTACTAAGGAAACAACAAATCCTAATAGTTATTTAGGGCAGGGAAGAGCATCTACTAAGGTTGTATATGAGCAAATTATAAAAGACCTTACAGAAGCCGAAGTCCTTTTACCTGTAAAAGCCGCTAAACCGGGCAAAGTTATTAAAACTGCTGCACAAGGCTTATTGGGCAAAGTCTATTTGACGCTGCATGATCTGCAAAAAGCTAAAATGTGGTTACTAAAAGTTAAAGATTCTAATAGTCATGATTTAGTGCCTATTGCAGATGTTTTTGATAGTAACAAGGAAACAAATAAAGAAATACTATTTTCAGTTCAATTTGCTTCCGGTATAAATGGTAATAGTGAAGGAAGTAGTATGCATCAAATATTTAGCCCTTCAGGAGCAATATCGGGAGCAAAAGGACATAACCTTCCGACCAAAAATCTGTATAATGAGTATACAACCGCAGATAGCCGTAAAGGTAAATACGTTACCATTACAGTATCAGGAGTTCCTTTTTCTCTAAAACTGACTAAAAGCAGTACAGTTCCTGCAGATGGAGGAAGTAATGTAGTCGTTATTCGTTATGCAGATATTATCTTAATGTTGGCGGAAATAGAAACGGAACAAGGTAATATTGCTGAGGCAGCAACTTACTTAAATTTAATACGAACCCGGGCAGGGCTTGCGAATATTTTTGCTGTAAATCAGGCGGATATGCGAAGTGCTGTTGATTTGGAACGAAAACTTGAATTAGTGGGAGAAGGAGACAGATGGTTTGATTTACTTCGCAAAGGCACGGCAATAACGGTAATGAATCAGTGGTTTAAAAGTGAGGGAATATTGATAACTATTGATAGCCATAATCTCTTAATGCCTATTCCTTTAACAGAGATAAACACGGATCCGGCTATCAAACAAAATCCGGGTTACTAAGTTTTATTAAACACCTGGAAAGAAGCATGATAATTGTAAAAAGTATCAAAATTATGTTTTTTCTGATCATCAAATTTATTTAAATCCAAATATAAAAGTACAAAATGAAAAAAATACACATAGCCATAGTATTGCTGATACTATTCTTCGATATTATTCAGGCTCAAACCCATGCCGATAAGCTCATTGGTATTTTAGAAGATTCCGGGAGCAAATATATTTTTGTGGCTGCGCATCGCGGAGATTGGAGGAATGCTCCCGAAAATTCTATAAAAGCGTTAAAAAAATCTATTGAGATGGGAGTTGACATAATGGAAACAGATGTCAGATTTACAAAAGACAGTGTTTTAGTATTAATGCACGATACGACCATTGATCGTACCACCACCGGAAAAGGGAAATTATCCGATTATACCTATGCTGAATTACAGAAATTTTATCTTACCGGTGGTCTAAACAGAAAGACTTATGAACGAATTCCGACTTTTGAAGAATTTATGCTGACGGCAAAAGGGAAGATACTGATAAACGTTGATAAGAGTTGGGAATATATAGATAAGATTGTTGACGTATTAAAGAAAACGGGAACACTTCGTCAGGCATTAATCAAAGGAGAAGATTCTTATACTGAAGTGAATGCTAAGTATGGTTCACTGCTAAATGATATTTTTTACATTCCCATTGTCAAAGAAGAACAAACAAACCTAAATGCTTTTGTTGATGAGTACCTCAATAAGACCCGTCCTATCGCCTTCGAGATACTATATTCTTTTGAAAAATCACCTATGTTTGAACAAATAAAAAAGATAAAACAAAGAGGAAGAAGAATTTGGGTAAACACCTTATGGGGCGAAATGTGTGCCGGTCATGAAGATGAACGTGCTTTAGATTCCCCCAATGCAAATTGGGGATGGGTTATAGAGCATGGGGCAACAATGATACAAACCGACAGGCCGGCAGAATTATTAGAGTATCTAAAAAGAAAAAGACTTCATACTTTAAATTAGCGAAATTCATGACGAAAAGATACTATCCCAAAAACGTGTAAGTTGAAAAAATTGCCGATAATTTCAGGATAGTGTCTTTAATTCGATAACTCTTTTTTTAATTTGTTGGTAAGTAAGTCGTTTGTATTCAGTGTTTTTTGATCTTTTGCCACACGTGCTTGGTGAACAGGCGAAGTAATTACAGTTTGTCACTAATTATTTTTTTTGCCACTGATTTCAAGAAAGTGGGTTTACAACTTTGACAAAGAGTCGCTAACTTTACAAGCCTATGAGCAAAGAAAGCCACAGATTAAAGGATTAAAAGGATTTACAAAATCTGTGTAAATCCTTTTGATCAGTGGCAAAAAAATAATTCGTGCCAATTGGTGAAATTCGTGGCAAAATGATTAAGAAGGTTATGAAAACGAGGAATCTAAATAACTTGTTTTTAATAACTTAAAAAGAGTTAGATAGAATTAAAATAAAAAGATTCACACTGATAGTATCGAATCATTTTTAATTCTTTAATCTGTGCTATTTTTTGCTCGTAGGTTTTAAGATTAGGAACTTTTTGTCAAAGTCCCGAACGCGCTTTCTTAAAATCTAGAATTACTACAGATTTTATCTGATTAAAGCTTTTTTCTAATATTTTTGTCGTCATATCTTTGAAGAAAACCTCGTTTTTGGCTCTTTTTGAGTGATTTCGGGGTTTGTTTCTTGCAAGGTAATTTTGTAAAACGATAGTTTGTGTTATTGTGGATGTACCTAATTATTTAGTTGTGCAGTATTTTGTAAGAATAAATACTGCCTTTTGCGGTTATTTTTAAAAGCATCACATTGCTACCCGACCTAAGATCACTATAGTTTATTGTAATTTTGTTATAACCTAAATTTAGATTTTTAGCTTTAGAATACAATTCCTGACCGTGAATATTAAAAATTTGCACTTTAATTTCACTATTACTTTTTGAATTAATTTCTATGTTAAAGTATGCTGTGGAAGGGTTTGGGTACACTTTAAATTCAAAATCATTATTTGTTTCTAAATCCTCTGTTTGTACTATCCCTAATTTGTTATCCTTAGCTTCAATAGTTTTAGGTGTGGACGCAACTTCTCTTTTTTCTTGTGTGTTATTTACTTTTTGTGGATATGAAAAATGAGTTTGGATATGATCTTTAAGTTCAGAATATTTAAATTCATGTATTTTAAGTATCCCCGGTATTTTAAATTTTCTATTATTAGAAGTAGAACCCAAGCGAATTTTAGCGGCAGTATTCTTCTGTAAAAATTCATTCATAGGAGAATTAGCATCGTTGAACTTGTAATCCAGACCAAAGTAAGTTGCTGACAAATATTGAGTGCTAATTGGAATTGTAGTTTGCTTTATTTGTACTTCAATCCACATAAAGCGGGCTGTAAAAAAGTATCGGACTGTCCACACTGCATCAACAGGAGTCTGCTCTTTTAGAGTAAATAACGGATCAAATAAAAGATAATCGTAATGAGTGCCATTTTCATGATATCTTCTAAGCATCATGGTTTGATTTTGATAGTAGACTTCTAAAGATCTCCCTTTACTGCTTTCAAAACTCAATAATTGATCCCCATTTTTTGGTGCTTCAAAATCACAAATGATTACTAGTCCATCATTATTTTGGGATAAATTATTTAATTGATTCGCAGTAATAATCTGTGAATTATGATCGGGTTCCGACGTGCTTGTAAACATATTATTCCCATAAGGCGCAAAATAGGAATAAGGCTCTGTCTGAGAAAAAGACATATTAAAATTTAGCACCAATAGTACGGATAAAAACTTTGTTTGTGCTATCGAAAAAGGATAAAGAGAAATATTTTTCATAACGTATAAATTTATATTTAATCAAAAAGTGGATTGTATTTGGGACCAGATATCAGGTCTGTCAGTTGTCAGGACGGATATATTAAAATAAGGGATACTCATTAAGTAGTAATGATCTCCTCTAACGTCAACACGAATATCTTTAATATTCCATTGTGCCCATCTATCTACGTTACCTTTAGGTCCCATGGCCTCTTCAGTATAAGTTCCTGGTCTTAATCCAGTTACTTTATAAGTATACTCAAATAAGTTTTCATATAATTTACCTCCTCTTCTAAAAGAGGTATTGGTAATTTCGCTCTCGCTTTTAAAGTTGGTTTCAAAAGCCATAATTTTATTGCCGGCATTGCTATACCAGGTGTCAATAAATTGAGCTTTAGACTGGATATCGCCACCAGGTTGCAGAATAGGAAAATATAGGATTTTAGAAAGTAAATTAATATCGAAACCGGGTGGCATAGCATCTACAATGTCTTGATAGGTATATACCACTTTGAATGCTACATATTGTAAGGCATTTTTAGTGTTGGCTTCTTCAATACATTTTCTTAATATTAACATATAATCCTCTTTTTGCATTCTTTCTGCGTTTGTTGGATTCAGTTGAGGGTCATAATCACACCTTGCTATGCACTCTTTGGTATACATATCGTTTCGCGATTTGGCACCTTTAATATCAACGGTTAGTACTGTTTTGTTTGCAATCATTTCATCTAGTATGTCAGAAAAAGTTATGAAATTATTGTCACTGATAGTTCCATTGCGCTTTTTTAACTTTAATGTTTTTAATTCATTCAGGTTTTTATCATAAATATAATCCGTATCTGGTCCCGAATAGTTTGTAAGACGGTGTAAGTAATAGTCGTGACTTACAACGATTAAATTATCTTTAGTTCGCGTAATATCCGATTCTATAACTGTTGTGTACTTCAATGCGGCTTTTATAGCTTCAGGAGTATTTTCAGGAGGACCATTACCTAAGTCGTATCCCCAATACCCTCTGTGTGCAGCAAATATGAAGTTAGATTTTTGCTCTAAATTGGGGGATTTAATTTTGCTCCAAATAGTGCAAATTGGATCACCGGAATTATCTAAATTGTAACAAAAATGATTGGAATCAAATTGTGCATTTCCTCCTGATGAATTAATAATGCCAATTCCCGGCACTTTGATTTTAGAAAAAACTGCATTTGTTGTAAATACAAAAATCCTTAATTTAATTTTAGTTGACAAAAAATTATAAACGGATGTTTTTTGAGATTTACCATAACGGGATTTATCAATAGCCCATATGGCTCTTTTAATATCATTACTTGCCCAGTTATCTGGATAATTTGACAACCAACTGACGTCAGTATTGGGTATTGTATTCTTTGCATAAGTATAGGGGACTCCCGCAAAATTAGCTGTGGAAGCACTAGTAGTCAGTAAATAGACTAAAACGCCTCTTTTATTAGGATCACTTTCGTCATAAGTCCAAACTTCCATTTGAATAGTACCATTATTATATGTTTCCCCTATTATTCCTCCGGTTAAATCTGCATTAGGATCAAAAATATTTAATAAACTTATTTCAGCTGTTGTATTTAAAACTTGGTTGGTCTGCCCCACAACTATGGTAACAGAGAAAAAAAACAGTAACTGACTTAAAAAGGCCAAGAATTTTATACCAAATTTTTTGGCGTAAAGATTTGTTTTATACATCGTTTTAAGTTTTTAATTAGGTTTGATCTGCAAATTATGAATGGATTTTTTTAATCCTGTATAGTCTTCTTTGAGTTTATCCAATTCCTTTTGCTGGTTAATGGTATAAAGCATAAGTTCTTCTATTTTCTCTAAAAGTGTTACATTCATTTCATGTAAATTATAACCGTTTTCGGATACAGATTTTTGAGAAGGCATATTGGGTAAATGTTTATTTACAGAAATAAACTCATCGATTTCTTTTAGTGTTTTTAATTCATAAGTATCGTTAAAAACATAATCGGCCCATGTTGCTTTAGGCCCAATTCCATAATCTTCACTCAAAATACCATTATGAACAAATAAATCATAGGAACTTTTCATTGAAGTTTTAATATCACTGGGTTGTACACCCCCAATATATACATTGTCACTAGTGTCCAAATACATATTTGAGCCTGTATTATTTGTTCCAATAAATAGACCGCTGTTTGAAAGAGTGCCAATCCATCCGGTATTATTTTTACCGGGACCCATCATAACTTGAACACCATTAACCTCACTAACGAATCCTCCATTTGCATGAACTTTAAATTGAGGAGAATTAATCCCAATCCCAATATTAGTGCCGGGAAAAAAAACCTGATCATTGCTGTCACCTATATATACTTTATTTCCTGTATTGGACGAAATTTTTAAGCCCTGTTCATCACCATTACTCTGTATATAAGAGGTCTCGCTATCAACCCATGAAGTTATATTGTCGTAACTTGCATTCCATGTAGGATTTTGTATAACAGTCTTACCAAAAAGATGGAGTTCATTTCCGGAAGCGGGAATCTTGGTAAGATACATCAATAAATCAGCGTCGGTAGTTCCTGGTCCTATAAACCAACTGAATGATCTTGGTATATTGGTGGCATTGTTATTAGCATCAATAGTAGTTGTAAAATTGGCATCGTTGGTCCAGTTGTTAGTTCTGTCTGCTGTCAGTTCTGCAAAAGTCAATAACCGTGATTGGGCATAACTCCAATTAAAAGGCATGGATAATAGTACTAAAACCAGTAACGATTTGTTTGCATTTTCAATTAAAAATTTCATAGTTGTTTTCATATTTTGTAGATTTTAAAGGTTAATTTTTGGTGTATGTTTTTTGTTTGTGGCTGGTCAAACACTATTAATCCATACGATTCAATCAGCTGTTACTCTGAGCTAGATTAGTAGAGCTTTGATTCCTTATTGTTTCGGTATAATTACTTCTATTCCCGAAGATGAAATGCTTATTAAGGAGAGTATGTTTTTCTCTATAAGAAGGAAATTATATGTATTAAAATTGTTGGTTTATTTTATAAGTTTTCTTAGTAGAAAATTCAAATTGAATGGCCCTTTAATTTTGTTAATTGTTAATGAAATAAAGAAACTAATTTTTCGTCTGGAGAGCGATGATACTTTGTAATTCCGATTTGGGATTGACAAGCATATTTTGTCAGTTTTATTACTATATTTTCACGAGGTTCTTAAAGTCTGTATTTACATTGTTAACTTTTAAACCATATTAAAAAAAGTAAGAATAAAATTACAATTCAAAAGTAATGCATCTAGGAGTGATGCTTGTCTCTCGATTAATATTTGATTTTAGTGAATTTATATTTGAAAAAGCTTCTATAAGTATCAAAAGGTTGACATAGATTTATATATTTAAAAAAAAGCGTATAATGCTATACTTTTAGCAAAGAACAGCTATTCCGGATTTGCATTGTCTGGAGAAAATCAAAATATTTCAGTTTGAAATACTTTGATAGTGAGGTTTGTAATGTTTTTTTTCTTGCTGGAATTCCGTTACGAAACCCTCAAAAAAGGAGTGTAGGTTTTTGTTTTAAAGTAGAACTTGAATAATAACCTTTTGCTTTAAAATTGATGAAAAATCAAGAATTAAACGACTAATTAATTCAAATTAGACTTCGTATCTTTGATAAAAAATATACCACAATGAAATTATACAAATTACTTAGTTTTTCTTTTTTAGTAGCAACACTGACAAGCTGTACTTTCACAGAAAATATTTATGTAAATGACAACGGAACCGGAAAGTTTTCAGTAGACCTGGACGGTTCTTCCTTAATGGCAATGGCGGGAGACCAAATCGGAAGTCAAATGGGAGCCGAGGCTAAAAAAGACATTGATTCTACTTTTACCTTCAAGCAGTTGTTTGAAGAAAAGAAAGACAGTATTGCCAAGCTTTCGCCGGAAATGCAGAAAGAGTTTAAAAAAATAGAAAACTTTGTAGTTCACACTAAAATGAGTTCAGCAAAGAAAGAATTTTTAATGACTTTCTCAACCGATTTTAAAAATGTAAATGAATTGCAGGACATATTACAAACGCTAAGTACGTTCCAAAAGTTAGATAAAAGTGGAGCTGCAGCTCCATTTGGAGGTGATTTTGGCAACAATAACAGTAAGTTAAGTTATACCTATGACGGAAAGAAATTTACCCGTAAAGCCATAGTCGACAAACAAAAATTGGCAGAAAAGGTAAAAGATAGTACCGCAGATATGTCTAAAATGATTTTTTCATCATCGACATACATTTTAAAATATCATTTCCCGAAAAAAATCAAAAAAGTATCTAATCCCGACGCCTTGTTTAGTGAAGATCGAAAAACAATTACAATTCAATACCCTTTTACGGATTATATGGAGAATCCTGACAAACTTAACTTTGATGTAGAGTTTGAAAAATAATAAAAAATGAATAAAAAAATTCAACTTAAAGATTTAGGAAGTAAAGACTATAAAGCGACCTGGGAATATCAAGAAGAACTTTTTAAAGATATTGTCGACTTAAAAATAAGAAACAGAAGAGAAGAGCTCGATTTAGAAACGCCAAATTATTTGCTTTTTGTAGAGCATCCGCATGTGTATACGTTGGGTAAAAGCGGCGATTTTGAGAATTTGTTGTTAAACGAAAAGCAACTAGAGGCAAAAGGAGCAACGTTTTACAAAATCAATCGCGGTGGTGATATCACCTATCACGGACCAGGACAAATTGTAGGGTATCCGATTTTAGATTTGGAGAATTTCTTTACCGACATTCATAAATATTTACGTTTTCTGGAAGAATCTATTATTCTTACATTGGCAGAATATGGTTTAGAATGCGGACGCAGCGAAGGCGAAACCGGCGTTTGGCTAGGTGTTGGAACTCCGTTTGCCCGAAAAATTTGTGCCCTTGGTGTACGGGCTTCGCGCTGGGTAACCATGCACGGATTTGCCTTAAATGTAAACGTAGATTTAGGGTATTTTGATAATATTATTCCGTGTGGAATTCGTGGAAAAGGAGTTACCTCTTTAAACGTAGAATTAGGTGTAGAGCGTGTCGATGAAGAAGAAGTGAAAGCCAAAATCTTAAAACATCTGACTGCATTATTTGAAACCGAATTCATTTAAAAAT
Source organism: Flavobacterium sp. ABG (assembly GCF_001027725.1). Taxonomy (NCBI): domain Bacteria; kingdom Pseudomonadati; phylum Bacteroidota; class Flavobacteriia; order Flavobacteriales; family Flavobacteriaceae; genus Flavobacterium; species Flavobacterium sp. ABG. The sequence continues at coordinate 93,154 of NZ_LEKS01000014.1, read as the reverse complement.
AAACTATTTAAAAGAGAAAAAACATGGGGAATTCTGAAGAAAATAACAATTATAAAATTGCTGTTCCTTCAGAATTTCAAACTGTTTTTTCTCATTTTTATTTTGCAGAAAACAAAACCGATTCTCCGATAACGAAAACGCTAATACCCAGTTTTCAGACGATACTGGTATTTACCTTTGGTGCAAAAACCTCTTTAAAATCACAGCAAAACAATATCCTTGAAGCCGAAAAATGTCTTGTTTTAGGCCCCATAAAACAAGCTTTTGATTATACATTAGCATCAGGTTCTCAAATTCTGGTTGCCAATTTCAAAGAAGATGCTTTTTACAGATTCTTCGGAAAGGCCCTTGCAAAACATACCTTACCTGTACATCCGGATGACTTAATTTCCGACAATTGTTTTGCCTCTTTATGGGAAGAGTTGCAGCAAATTCCCGATACAAATGATCGTGTGGCTCATATATTGGCGTTTTGTAAGCCATACTTGAGAGAACAAAATGCAATTGCAATGCTCTTAGCCGATTTTAAAGAACAAGCCTTAAATCCGATTAAAACAATTGCATCCAAAACCAATCAAACAGAACGGAATATTCAGCTCAATCAAAAAAAGGCTTTCGGGTATACCATCAAAGAAGCTAATCGTTACGAGCGTTTTCTAAAAGCCGTTGAGCACATTCAGAAAGATGTAGAGACTACCGGAAAAGTAGACTGGCTTGCCATTGTGGAAGCATGCTGCTATTACGATCAAAGTCAGCTCATTCATGATTTTAAGTATTATATGAATATTTCGCCTACCAAATTTCTGAAATTCCAGAGTGATATCTGTGGTTTTAAGACCCAATAATTTTTTTTAGCATTTCGGATTTCGTTTTCTTACAATTGGTATTCTTTCTTCCGATCTACATTTGTCATGTTCAATCTTAAAAACATAGAAAACATGAAAAACTTAATCATTTACGCACATCCAAATTCAGACAGTTTAAGCCATTTTTTTAAACAAACTATTGTCGAAAGCCTTCAGGAATCAGGTCAGGAAGTTGAAATTCGCGATTTAAATAAGATCGATTTTAACCCCGTTCTTTCTTTAGAAGACATGAAGGGTCAAAGAATGGGAAAAGTAGCCGCAGAAGTGCAAAAAGAGCAGGATTTTATAACTTGGGCAGATCAAATCATTTTTGTTTATCCGATTTGGTGGACAGGAATGCCTGCAATAATGAAAGGCTATATTGACCGTGTTTTTAGTTATGGATTTGCGTACCGATACGATCAGGGCGTTCAAAAGGGACTGTTTACAGGCAAGAAAGCCATCATTGTAAATTCGCATGGGAAATCAAAAGAAGAATATGAAGCCATTGGAATGGATAAAGCGCTGGCTTTAACTTCAGACACTGGGATTTTTACCTATTGCGGACTTGAAATTCAAGAGCATTTTTATTTTGATAAAGCTGACAAAGCTTCTTCGGAGAATAGCGCGGAATGGGGGAATCAGATTAAATCGCTTTTAAAAGAAAATACAATGGTTGTTTAATTTGTTATATTTCTGTGCAATAGTAATTTAAGACAATTTTTTTAAATAATTAGAGTTATTTGTTTTAGATGTCCAAAGACAAATTAGTATTCTTAAAACCTAAAAAATCATGCAAAGTGTAATTACCGATCTCTCGCGATTTATGGAATTTAATGAAGCGGAAAGTATTGCTTTTAGAAGTATACTTAAACTGAAAAAAGTGAAAAAAAATCAGCATCTTTTAGTCGAAGGGGAGGTTTGTAATTTTGGCGTTTTTGTAGCAGAAGGTTGTATTCGCTATTATTATCTGGTTGATGGCGTAGAATCTACGGGCAATTTTTTCTTTGAGAATGATTGGTATTCCGATTTTGAAAGTTTTTTATACGGTAAACCCTCCAGAATAAATATTGAGGCCTTAGAAGATTGTGTATTTTATTTGGCCTACAAACATGATTTTGAAAAATTGGTAGCAGAATATCCGGTCTTTAATTCTTTTTTGCGTGTCATGATGGAAAGAACGATAAAAGGGCTAACAGGACGAAATATGATGATGTCATTATTGTCTAATGAAGAGCGTTACCTGAAGTTTATTAAATATTGTCCAAAAGTAATGGAAAGAGTTTCTTTAAAACACATTGCCAGTTATTTGGGAATAAAACCCGAGAGTTTAAGCCGAATCAGAACCCGATTAACGCTTAATAGTAAAATCTTAACTTAAGTCAATTTTTAAGAAATTTCACCGCTCTATTTTTGCTTTAGTAACTGTAAAGCAAAATAAAAATGAAACGCATATTCCTGATTATTTTTGGCCTTTTTGGCTTTATTTCCGAGGCTCAAACCGGAGCTGTAAAAGGAAAGGTAATTGACAAACAATCTGAAAAACCTTTAGTCGGCGTTCTTGTTACCCTAGTCGGAAATGAGAGTATCGAAGCCGTAACGGATAGTAATGGTAACTTTAAATTACTGAATATCCCTATTGGAAGACAGAATCTTACGATCAGTTTTACAGGTTATGAAAACACTTCGGTTTCTGATCTGGATGTAACTACCGGAAAGGACAATCTGCTGACCATCTCGATGATTGAAAAGTTCAATGCACTGGATGAAATTGTTGTTACTTCCGGATCCAGCAAAGCCAAAGCGATTAATAAAATGGCACTTGTTTCAACCAAACAATTTACCACCGAAGAAGTAAACCGATATGCCGGAGGAAGAAGTGATGTCGCGCGTTTGGTGTCTAATTTTGCTGGAGTATCTACCGGAGATGACAGTCGAAACGATATCGTAGTGCGCGGGAACTCTCCGTCGGGGATGTTGTGGAGGATAGAAGGGATGCCAGTTCCAAGTCCAAATCACTTTTCGACTTTGGGAACAACGGGAGGGCCTATTTCGGCATTAAATCCCAATCTTTTGGCTAATTCTGACTTTTTGACCTCGGCTTTTCCTGCTGAGTACGGTAATGCCATTAGCGGCGTTTTTGATCTTAGTTTCCGAAAAGGAAATCCGGATGACTATGAATATATGATTAGTGCAGGTGCCTATCCCGGTGTAGAATTTATGGCAGAAGGACCTTTGGGCAAAAAAGGAGGTTCGTTTGTAGCAGCTGCAAGATATGGTTTTGTTGGGGTTTTGGGACTGGCGGGAACAGATGCTCAGCCTAATTATCGGGACATTAGTTTTAACGTGGATTTAGGGAAAAGCAAGATCGGAAACTTCTCTGTTTTTGGAATCTATGGCACTTCGGATATTAAATTTCTGGGAAGTAAAATTGATAAAGAAGACCCTTTCGCAGCGCAGGATGAAGATGCTTTTGTGAAGTCGGGATTTGCTTCTATAGGCGTAAAACATAATTTAGAGATCGGAACCCGATCTTATCTAAAGACAATTATCGGAGCTTCCAATGCTGAAAACTCCTATAGAAATGACCGGTATTATGGTTTTCAAACGCCAAACGAAACTAAATTATCTTTCACAGATATCAAAAATTCGGAAAACAGAATTACATTTTCAACCTTGTTCAATTCCAAAATAAATAAGAAAATAACATTCAGGGCAGGGTTACTTTTTGAACATTACACACTTGATGCTAAAATGGCTTCGCGTGACAGACAGCAGGATTCAGACGGAGATGGTTATCCTGATTTTGTTCAGGTCGTCGATAATAATGGTAGTTATAATATTATGCAACCCTTTGCTCAGGGTCAGTTTCGATTGACTGAAAAACTGACTTTTAATGCGGGTGTTCATGGACAGTATTTTTCGATCAATAAAGAGTTTGTTTTGGAGCCCAGAACAGCCTTGTCTTATGCGGTAAATCCAAAAAACACCATTAGTTTCGGGTTTGGTATACATCATCAAAGTGTGCCGGTTCCTGTTTTGTTTTTGAATGAATTTGTGGATGGAAACCCACTGCAGACCAATAAGAATTTAGATTTAGTAGAAAGCAAACATTATGTTTTAGGGTATGATGTTCGACTGGCTAAAAAATGGAGAGGAAAAGTAGAGGTATATTATCAGGATATTAACAAAGCGGCCGTGCAATCTTTTCCAAGTAGTTATTCCTCCTTAACAGAAGGAGCGGATTTTGGTTATTCAATCGATAAAACGTCGCTGATCAGTAAAGGAAAAGGATACAATCAAGGAATAGAATTTACAGTCGAAAAGTTTTTTAGCGAGGGGTATTACGCCTTGTTTACAACGTCATTTTTTGAAAGTAAATACAAAGGAAGTGATGGTATAGATCGAAATTCGCCGTTTAATAATGGTTATGTAATTAATCTTCTGGGAGGAAAAGAATTTAGAATCGGAAAGGAGAAGAAAAATGTCTTTTCAATTGATACTAAGTTTACAACGGCAGGAGGACGTTATTATACCCCTGTAGATTTGGCAGCTTCCAATGATGCGGGTTATGAAATTAGGGATGATGCCAATGCCTTTAGTAAACAATACGATCCCTATTTGAGATTGGATATTAAGTTCGGAATTAAATTTAATAGTAAAAAGAAAAAGAGATTCCACCAGTTTTATATCGATTTTCAAAACGTAACCAATCACACCAACATTTTTACTAAAGAATACAATCGATTAACGAATAGTATCAATCAAAAAGATCAAATCGGATTTTCACCGGATTTCGGATATAAATTTCAATTTTAAGAATCTTAAAAGGAGTATAAAAAAGGAAGCAAAAGAGATGTTTTTTTGCTTCCTTTTGTTGTTTTGATTTCATGTGGAATCTCGAAAAGTACTCGATTAATATCGCCTTTCAATATAGAAAATCCGTTTATATCAGCGTTTTTGCCATTGCAAACCCGTATAATCCGCGTCCAATTCTACACAATCTGTCGCAACTTAATTTCACACACGAATTAAAAAAGCTGTAAAATTCTTTTCAATAAAATTTAAACAAGCACTTATACTTTTACGATTTCTACCCTGCGATTTTTTGCTTTATTCTCCTCACTGTTGTTATCCGTAATTGGCTTATCAGCTCCCCAACCTTTGGTTTGTAATCTTGTCGCATTTATTCCTTTAGAAGTTAATGCAGCTTTTACGGCATTTGCTCTGTCTTGAGAAAGTTTTTTATTGCGAGCGGCAATACCGCTGTTATCGGTATGTCCTTCAATAGCGATTTTAAGGTTGGGATTATTCGTTAGTAATTTTTGGATTTCATCAACAATCGGTAAGGATTCTGTTTTTATTGTGGCTTTATCCGTGTCGAAATTTATGTATAGTGCTATATGTCCTTTAGTATCAAGTTCGTTTTTTATAGCCTCTGCTTTGATAAGAGAAGCCGTCATTTTAAATGGTTTTGTTTCCAGAACCATCCATCCGGCAGAAACAGCATCATCACCGGGCGTAAGTTGTACCCAAATGTTTTTGTCGGCACGGCGAATCAGATAAGTTGTGGTAACGGCACTCGCCATAAATCCATAACCATTCATATATTTTACACGGTTATTATCCGGAACGGTATGAGAGGAGTCCACCGGTACTTTCATTTCAGATACTTTTACACCATCAACACTTTTAATTAACTCTTCCAGATTTCGTGCTACTTCAAGATCGCTGTATGATTTTCCTTCTTTGGCCTTAATTCGGGCATAGAAAATTTTCCCCTCCGGTTTTTCAAAATGGTCTTTTACCCAAAAATAGGCAACATCAAAGTCAGAAGTATTATCTTTTGGATTGCCTTCATAATTTTCAGGTAGATTAAAATAAGGGAAAGCACCAAGAGGTTTGTCTGAAACAGGGACCGAATTAATGTCGAATTGATTAGCGGAAATTGCTGCAGCAGGTTTCTCAGCAGTTGGGGGCGATACCAGAGAATCTGCGGTATCGGTCAGATCATTCTGCTTTTTATTAGAATTGCATGCAAAGGTTATGCACGCAATTAGGGCTAAGGTTAAGGTTTTGATTTTCATATTGGTTCGTTTTTTGAAAATCAAAGATAATAAAGTGAGTAGATTTTAACAAGAATACAGGTCTTGAAAATGTTGTTTTTTGATGTGTAATTATTTAATATAGTGGTGGTTATGGTTTTTGTGATTTGCTAGCTCTTTGTTTTTTGTAGGTCGTCTTACCGATGGTAGTGTTTTAGTGGTGCATATACCTTAATAGTATTGGAATCACCAGGGACCTATTTTTAGAACAACTCCAATTGATCCGGTAGTAATCTAAAAGACATACGATGGTATTTGGTTGGGCCATATTTTTTAATGGCTTCGCGATGTTCTTTAGTAGGATAACCTTTGTTCTTTTTCCAATTGTACATCGGAAACTCTTCGTGAATTTGATTCATATATTCGTCACGATACGTTTTAGCTAAAACGGAGGCAGCGGCAATACTTAAGAATTTAGAATCTCCTTTTATTATACTTTGATTTGGAATTGACTTTAATAAGGCTATTTCAGTTTTGGAGAATTGTTTTCCGAAAGTATTTTTTAAACCCAGTTTTGCATTCAAAGCACGATTACCATCTACAATAATAAATTCCGGGGTCTGATTTAATTTTAAGATACATTCCTGCATGCCTTTCATGGAAGCGTTCAAAATGTTTATTTCATCAATCTCTTTCGGATGTAAGTGTGTTACAGAAAAGCAAATGGCCTGCAGTTCTATAATCGGTTTTAGTTTCTCTCTGACTTTTTCAGATAACTGTTTACTATCATTTAAAATGGAATTGCAAAAATCAACAGGCAGAATTACGGCAGCTGCAGTTACAGGACCGGCCAAACAACCTCTTCCAGCTTCGTCTGTACCAGTTTCAAAAGTAAATCCGGAGAAATTTTTTTCAAGCATTTTGATGTTTTTTTTCAACGACAAATATTGTAATTTTTTTTTATAGATTTTGTAAAATTACCGTTCGGATTTCGTAAAAATATACAAAATGTAAGTATTTGATTTTTAGTGATATATAGTTAAATGCTAGCGATATAGCGCCCTGTAGCATGTTTTTAAATTGTTAAGTTTTATTTTTTTATTAAATGAAATAATGTTAATATTTAGGGTAAAATCTTGTGAAAAGCACGTATAAATACCTCTTTTTGCGGTCAATATTGATGTATTGTTAATCATTGTGTATAAGTTTTGTTAAAAATGTTTTGCTATTTTAAGAAATAATTAAGATGTTTGCGCCATACTAATTCAAAACAAATTAAAATGAAATTAAAATTACAATGGATTTTTACGCTATTAGTAGCGTTGTCTATGCAGTTTTCTTTTGCACAAGAGCGAACTGTATCCGGAAAGGTATCTGACCAAACAGGTGTCATTCCAGGAGTGAATGTTGTTGTTAAAGGAAGTAAGGTAAGTACTTATACTGATTTCGACGGAAGTTATTCAGTAAAAGCAAAAACAGGAGATGTTTTAGTTTTCTCATACGTAGGTTTGAGTAACAAGCAAGTGACTGTTGGAACTTCAAATACTTTAAACGTTAGTTTAGAGTCTGAGGCTCAAATAATGAATGAAGTAGTTGTTGTAGCTTACGGAAAAGTTAAGAAAAGCAGCTATACTGGATCTGTTTCTTCTGTAAAAGCAGAACAGATTGAAGACAGAGCTTTAACGAACGTTTTATCTGGTTTAGATGGTGCTACATCTGGAGTTCAGATTCAAAGTTCAGCTGGTCAGCCAGGTTCAGCTCCTGCGGTACGAATCAGAGGATTCAGTTCTATCAATGGTTCTAACACGCCTTTGTATATTGTTGATGGTGTTCCTTTTACAGGTGATATTAGTAGCATCAATACTACAGACGTTGAAAGTATGAGTGTTTTAAAAGATGCAGCATCTACCTCTTTATATGGATCAAAAGCAGCTAATGGGGTAATTATTATTACTACTAAAATTGGAAAATCTAAAAAGGATAAATTTACATTGAATGTTAGTCAGGGTTTATCTACTAGATCAATTCCTGAATATAGTAGAGTAAGTGCACAGCAATATTACCCATTGACATGGGAAGCTGTTAGAAATGCTCAACCAATGGGAAATCCTACAGAGATTGCTGCTGCTAATCTTTTTGCGACGAATAATGTTAAAAAACTTTTGGTTGTTAATCCATTTAACGTTGCTGACAATAATATTGTAGGGGTAGATGGACAATTAAATCCTAATGCCAGCTTATTATATCCTAATGATTTGGATTGGGAAAAAGCACTTTCAAGAGCAGGTGTGAGAAGAAGTGTTGATTTCTCTTATCAAGGAAGAAGTGAAACTTCAAATTATTTTGTGTCGTTGAGTAACTTAAATGAAGAAGGGAATATTATAAATTCTGATTATGAAAGAACTACGGCTCGTATTAATGTTACTTCAAAATTTAAAGAATGGTTTAAAACAGGATTAAACTTATCTGGAGCTCTTACTGAATCTAAACAAGCGGTTAATGGTGTTACTAGTAGTTCATCTTTTGTAAACCCTTTTAGATCGATTAGATATATGGGACCAATTTATCCTATATTTGATCATAATGCTGATGGTAGCTATATGTTAGATGACGCTGGTAATAAGGTTTATTCTACACTAAGAGGTGAGGGAGCCTCAACTGGTAGAAATATAGTTTACGAAACTTTAAACAATAAAGATGTTGATAGATCGATCTCTTTATCTGCTAGAACTTTTGCCGAATTTAAGATTTCTAAGGATCTTAAGTTCACCACGAATTATGCAATTGACAAACGATCTGTAAACACTTCAACTTATACAAACAAAGTAATAGGTGATGCTATTGGATTAGGAGGAGCATCTAAAGAGGACAATGTTTATACTGGTGTTACTTTTAATCAAATTTTTGATTATTCAAAATCTTTTGGTTCACATAATTTAACTGCATTGCTTGGACACGAAAGTTTTGATTATGAAACTACCTATTTAGATGGGACAAAAAGAGGACAGGTTGTTAATAATAATGATGAATTGATTAACTTTACTACAGTAACCAATTTAACGTCTTATACAAGAGGTTATGCTACAGAATCTTATTTCTCTAGATTAGGATATGATTATGATGGTAAGTATTTGTTATCTGCGTCATATCGTAGAGATGGTTCTTCAAAATTTGCTAAAGATAATCGTTGGGGAGATTTTTGGTCTTTTGGAGGAGCTTGGAATATTTCAAAAGAGAATTTCTTAGTTAATAGTTCTTGGGTTAATGATTTGAGAATTAGAGGATCTTTTGGAGAAGTAGGTAACGATTCTCATATTGATTATGATGCTTTATCATATTATGTAAACCAGCCAACTTATTCATTAGGTTTTGATAATGGTAGTGCAGGAGGTATTCTTGCTGATGGTATTGGAGCGCCAAATTTAAAATGGGAAAAAAACACACAGGCTGATTTAGCTGTTGAATTTGCTTTGTTTAAAAACAGATTTAGTGGAAGTGTTGAATATTATAACCGTAAAACGGATGGTCTTATTTTTAACGTGCCTAACCCATTATCACTTGGATTAGACGATAGAGTTGAGAATATTGGTTCTATGTATAACCATGGTATAGAGATTTCTTTAAATGGGGCATTAGTAAAAACAGCAGATTTTTCTTGGGATCTTAATGTGAATGCTTCAACTATTCAAAATAAAATAACGTCGTTACCACAAAAGGAAATTATCAACGGATCTAAAAAATATTCAGTAGGTAGTTCTGTTTTTGATTACTGGTTAAGAGATTGGTACGGAGTAGATTCAGCAGATGGTTACGCGTTGTATACTTTAGATCCAAATTTAAGTAAGCCAGGAGCAACTGATGAGCGTGTTGTTAACGGAGTTAATGTAACAACAAACCAAAATAAAGCATTATATCACTATGCAGGTTCTGCTTTACCTGACTTGTTTGGTAGTTTTACAAACACATTTAAATACAAAGGATTAGAGTTAAGTCTTATGTTTACTTATCAGTTAGGTGGTAAAACATACGATACGAATTATGCAGCTTTAATGCATACAGGTAATCAATACGGATCAGCCTTAAGTACTGATATTTTAAACAGATGGCAGAAACCTGGGGATGTAACTGATGTTCCAAGATTAGACATCAATAGAAATACACAATCTTCTGCAGCTTCTGACCGTTGGTTGATTGATTCTGATTATTTATCATTCAGACAAGCAAATTTAGCTTATAACTTGCCTAAAAATTTAGTTGATAAATTAGGAATTGATAATATGAGATTTTTTGTAAATGGAGAGAATTTAATTCTTTTTACTAAGAAAAAAGGAATGGATCCAACCCAAAATTTTAATGGTACAACTACAAACAGATTTTCTCCTTCAAGAGTTGTGTCATTAGGACTTAATTTAAACTTTTAATTTTAAATGATTATGAAAATTAATTTATCAAAATATTTAATAGCAGCTTTTTCGGTGCTGATATTAGGATCATGTTCAAGTGATTTTTTAGAAAAAACACCAACTGAACTTATAAGTGAAGACGCTGCTACAGCAGATGCAGATGCTTTGACATTGGCTATAAATGGTATACATCGTTCGATGTATATGCGTTACGAAGACCAAAACCAAATGGGTGCTGGAGGTGTTATGCAACAAATGGATATTGCCGGAGATGATTTGGTTTATCCAGCAAGTAATGGTTGGTATTTAAGTGTTTACAACTGGACTGCAGTAATAAACGAAAATTCAGCAGAGATAAAATTTCCATACAGAACATTTTATAGAATCATTAGAAATGCAAATGCAATTATAAATAATGCTGATGCAGCTACGGGTTCTCAGACAGTTAGAAACATGGTCAAAGGGCAAGCACTTTTGTATAGAGCTTTTGGACATTTTCAATTAGTTCAAATTTATGCGAAAAGATATGTAAATGGAACTAATAATAGTCAAGATGGTGTGCCATTAGCCTTGACAACTACAGACATGGTAGGAAGATCTTCTGTTGAGGATGTGTACAAGCAAATCAATAAGGATTTAGACGATGCTATGGTTTTGTTAGATGGGTATAAAAAACCTGATAATTCAAATTTAGATTTATCAGTAGCAAATGGTTTAAAAGCTCGTGTGAATTTAGTACAAGGTAACTGGGCTGTTGCCGCAGATTATGCTGCAAAAGCAAAAGTAGGTAAAAGTCTGATGTCAATTGCTGAGTATACAAAAGGATTTAACGATTACACTAACGTAGAGTGGATGTGGGGTAGTGATATTATTGAACTTCAAACAGAATATTTTGGAAATTTCGGTGCTTATATGTCTCGTAATTTTAGTTCGTCAGTAATTAGAGCCTCCCCTAAAGCAATTAATAGTAAATTGTACAATCAAATTCCTGCAACTGATGTGCGTGCTGCTTTATTTAGTAAAACTGGAGAACATCCAACTTTAAACTTAGCAGGTTTTAATAAGTACCCTTATACTAGCCAAAAATACTTAGCAGTAAGTACTGGAGATAGTAGATGTGATGTTCCTTACATGCGTGTTGCAGAGATGTATTTGATTGAAGCTGAAGCAAAAGCAAGATTAGGTTCTGCAGATGCAGCTCAGGTTTTATTTAATCTTGTATCAAAAAGAGACCCGGCTTATGTTTTATCGGCAAAAACTGGTCAAGCTTTGGTTGATGAGATTCTTTTTCAAAGAAGAATTGAATTATGGGGAGAAGGATTTAGATTTTTGGATCTAAAAAGAACTAATTCAGATTTAGATAGAACTGGAGCTAATCACAGTACAATATTTACTGGTGGTGTTTTATCTGTTCCTGCATCAGATAAAAGATGGCAATGGCTTATCCCTCGTGCTGAGATAAACGCTAACCCATTAGTGAGACAAAATGAACTATAATCATTTTTTATAGATTATATAAGGAACTGCCCAATTAATTTTGGGCAGTTTTTTTTTGCCCAAAATTCAGCTGTAAAATTCTTTAGGTTTTAGTATGAAAATAAAACGTTTAAATTTTAGTTTATAAAGTCTGAGATAATGAGTTTTGTTTTTTTTACCTGATTAATTTGAATATTTGCAGTTTCAATGATTTTATATCTTATCCGTTTGGAATTTGGAATTTAAAAGTTTGGAATTTCTTTCGTGCTATTAGCTAATGTATTGCTATAATTTCAAGTGTTTTTTTATTTATACGGTTTAATCTTTTACCTTTGCTCCACAAATTTTTGCCTAAATAATTATTTATAAAGTTATCAAATGAGAATATTCTTTTTTCTATATCTAGTGGTAGTGCCAGCAGTGTTGTTTTCTCAGACCAAGCCTATTGCTAAAGACAATTTGGATATGAATACAAAATATTCAAGTATTACAGATACCGTAAAAAAGAAAAAAGCCAAGATCGCTACTATAGATCAATATCAAATTATCACGATTGAGCATGATACAACTTATGCCGATACATCTTTAACGTTGAAAAACGCGTACAAGCACAATTACCTTAGAAAAGATAATTTTGGACTTTTGGCATTCTCTAACATTGGACAGACGTATAATACGTTGCAATACAGTTTGACAGATTTTTCACCCTATCCGGAATTTGGTTTTAAAGGGAAACATTTTAATTTTTTAGAGGCCAATCAAATTAAGTATTATTCAGTAGCAACACCTTTGACAGAATTGTTTTTTAACAGCACTATTAATAAAGGTCAGAACGTAGATTCATTTATCACACTAAACACCTCAAAAAATCTTAATTTCTCTATTGCATATAGAGGATTGCGTTCAGAAGGAAAGTACATAAATCAGTTGGCAAGTACAGGAAATTTCAGGTTTACAACCAGTTATTTTACAACCGATAAAAGATATGTTTTAAATGCACATTATACCTATCAGGATATTTTGAATGAAGAAAATGGAGGAATAACAACTCCTGCAGATTTTGAAAGTGGCGATCAAAATTTTAAGAACCGCCAAAGATTGCAGGTTTACTTACTTGATGCGGAATCTTTTTTGAAAGGAAAACGATTGTTTTTTGATCACGCTTTTAGGATTAACCCGAAAGAAGGAAATAATAATGCCTATCTAACGCATCAATTTAATTACGAAAACAAATTTTACGAATACAATCAGGCTACTGTTACTTCTACTGTTGATAATAAGCCTGTAAATAGATTTGGAGATTCTTATGTAACCAGTGGTATAAAAGACCAGACGCGTTTTGAGAAATTGTACAATAAGGTTGGCCTTACCTATGAGAATTCGCTTTTAGGAAAGTTTAATTTTTTTATTGACGACTACAGATCGAATTACGAATACAACAGAGTGATACTTGATAACAGTGGAGTTGTTGCAATTCCAAACAATCTTTACAGACAGATCAATAATGTTGGAGGACAGTACGAATATCAGAAAAACAAATGGAACGGCCGTTTTTTATATTCCAGATCAATCACCAATCAGTCGCTTTCTGATTTAGATGCCAAATTAAGATATGACTTAAATGAAAAGATCAAATTTGATTTCAGGTATCAGAATATTAATAAATTGCCTAATAATAATTACGACCTGTACCAAAGTAGTTTTATAAAATACAACTGGTCTAATAATTTTAAAAACGAAAAAATAAATTCGCTTAGCGCTAATGTTTTTACACCATGGTTAAATGCCGAGGTTCAATATTCAGTTCTAAAAGATCATTTGTATTTTAAAGATGAGTCCAATGCTGTAGAAATTGCCGCTCAAACTCAGATTGTGAGACCGTATCAGTACGGTAATGCAATTAATTATTTGTCTGTAAAAGCAAGTCGTGAGTTTAAATTTGGACCGTTTGCTTTAGACAATACATTATTATATCAAAAAGTTGAACAATCGGATTTAATTTTAAATGTACCTGATTTTGTAACCAGAAATACATTTTACTATTCAGGTTATTTTTTCAAGAAAGCATTATTTATGCAAAGCGGAATTACATTCAATTATTTTACTGAATATTTCGGTAATAGCTATAATCCTGTTATCGGTGAATTTTTTGTTCAACAAAATAAGAAGATTGGAAACTATGCCAACTTTGATTTTTTTGTGAACGCCAGAATTCGTCAGACGCGATTTTATTTTAAAGTAGAACACTTTAATGCTGCTTTTTCTCAGAGTAACTATTATTCAGCTCCTAATAATCCATATCGTGATTTAGCGATTCGATTTGGTTTAGTTTGGAATTTCTTCCAATAGAATTTTAGACTCTTTATTAATTTTAAAACCAAATATTAAATTTAAATAAAATGGACTTTTCAAAAAATATTTTAGAGACAATTGGTAATACACCATTGGTAAAACTCAACAAAATTGTTGCTGAAATTGATGCGTTAGTATTGGCAAAAGTCGAAACTTTTAATCCGGGGAATTCTGTAAAAGACAGAATGGCCGTAAAGATGATTGAAGATGCTGAGGCCGATGGTCGCCTAAAACCGGGAGGAACCATTATTGAAGGAACTTCCGGAAATACCGGAATGGGACTTGCTCTTGTAGCAATTATAAAAGGTTACAAATTAATCTGCGTGATCTCTGACAAACAGTCAAAAGAGAAAATGGATATTCTTCGTGCTGTTGGAGCAAAAGTGGTAGTTTGTCCTACGGACGTAGAACCTACGGATCCACGTTCTTATTACTCGGTTTCAAAGCGTTTAGCTGAAGAAACTCCTAATTCCTGGTATGTAAATCAATACGATAATATGTCAAATTCTTTGGCGCATTATGAACAAACCGGACCTGAAATCTGGAAACAAACCGATGGTAAAATCACGCATTTTGTGGTTGGAGTAGGAACGGGTGGTACCATTTCAGGAGTGGGTAAATTCTTGAAAGAGAAAAACCCGAACATCAAAATTTGGGGAATTGATACCTATGGTTCTGTTTTTAAAAAATACCACGAAACCGGTATTTTTGATGAAAACGAAATCTACTCTTATATCACAGAAGGAATCGGTGAAGATATTTTGCCTAAAAATGTTGATTTTTCTCTAATCGACGGATTCACTAAAGTAACAGATAAAGACGCAGCTGTTTATACCAGAAAAATTGCTCTTGAAGAAGCTATTTTTGTCGGGAATTCTGCCGGAGCTTGTATAAAAGGATTGTTACAGCTTAAAGAACACTTTAAGCCGGATGATGTAGTTGTGGTGCTTTTTCATGATTCAGGAAGTCGTTACGTAGGAAAAATGTTTAATGACGACTGGATGCGTGAACGTGGATTCTTAGAAGAAAATATAACAAAAGCAGAAGATGTAATCAAAGACCATATTGACAAACAATTAATTGTTGTTCGTACAGAAGAATTGGTTTCACATGCTATCGAGCGCATGCGTAAGTACAAAATTTCGCAAATTCCAGTTGTAGATATTAATGGTTTTGTAGGTTCTGTTGATGAAACTGATTTGTTCAGAAGTTATGTGGCAGACAAAAATGTAGCCGAAAAACCAATAAAAGAAGTAATGGGGAAACCGTTCCCGATTGTAAAATTAGGAACTCCAATTGAAGAAGTTTCACGATTATTTACCAAAGAAAACGATGCTGTTTTAGTGGATTTAGGAAATGGCAATCACCATATTATTACCAAATACGATATTATTGGGTCTATTAAATAATAACCTAGTTCGTAACTTTGTAATCCATAGATCTAATTTGTAAAGATTAGATTTATGGATTTTTTTAGTTTTAAAATAAAATGAATATGAATTTTACTGCCATAGATTTTGAAACGGCAACTGCTTACCATCCTTGTTCTGTTGGAATTGTAACGGTACAAAACGGGATAATTGTAGACGAGTTTGTCACTTTGATAAAGCCTCCCAATAATGAATACAATCCGTTCACCATTCGTGTACATGGAATTTACCCGCGGGACACTGTAAATGCAAAATCATTTTTACAGGTCTATCCGGAAATCGAAAAAAGATTAAAAAATAGAGTAGTGGTAGCGCATAATGAAAGTTTCGATCGTAATGTTTTATTTAAATCAATGGCGCTTTATGGCTTAGATTATGAAGAGCTCAATATTGCCCCACGTTGGGAATGTACAGTGAAAATATATAAAGCAAAAGGAATAAAGCCCACGAAATTAAGTGATTGTTGTCGGGAAATGAACATTCAGCTGAGCCATCACGAAGCACTTTCTGATGCACGAGCCTGTGCTAAATTATATCTGTTGAAATAATTTAAGTTATATTTGTAAGATTAGTACTAATTTTTATTTATTTTTAGGTTTGTTTATGAATTAATATAAAGCCTAAAAATGAAAGAAGAATTTCTTCATTACCTGTGGAAGTTTAAGAAATTTGAAACCTTAAATTTAAAGACGACTCAAAATGAGCCAGTAACAATTATTAAGACAGGAGATTATTTGGGACTTTCGGGGCCTGATTTTTTTAATGCTCAAATTATAATTGGAAAGCAAAAGTGGGCTGGGAATGTCGAAATTCATCTAAAATCATCCGATTGGTATGTGCATGGTCATGAAAGCGATATTGCTTATGAAAATGTAATTTTGCATGTAGTTTGGGAGCACGATACGGCAATATTTCGGGCAGATAATACTGAAATTTCTGTTTTGGTATTAAAGGATTATGTTTCGTCAGAAATACTAAATAATTATGAGCTCTTAACTAAACCAAAGTCATGGATTCCCTGTGAAAGGGAAATTGCTCGTATTGATGAATTTGTTTTCAAAAATTGGCTGGAACGTATTTTTTTTGAACGATTAGAACGCAAATCTGAACTTGTTTTTAGTTTGTTGAAGGAAAAAAATCAGGATTGGGAAGCCGTTCTATTCTGTTTACTGGCTAAAAATTTTGGTTTGAATATAAATGGAGATTCTTTTTTTCAAATCGCTAAGGCGATTCCGTTTTCAATTGTCAGAAAAGAAGGTTTCGAAACAGAAAATCTGGAAGCTTTGTTTTTTGGAATTTCGGGTTTGCTGGATACGGAGAAAGAAGATCTTTATTTTGCCGATTTAGAAATCAGATACTTTTATCTTATTAGTAAATACCAGTTACCGAAAGTGTACATTGACCCACTTCAGTTTTTTAAACTTCGTCCGGATAATTTTCCGACCATTCGACTTTCGCAATTAGCGGCCTTATATAAGAAACATAAAAACTTATTCACTGCAATAATTGAAGTAAAATCGATCAAAAAGGTGTATGAATTGTTTGCTGTTTCCTCCACTTTGTACTGGCAGAATCATTACCAATTCGATAAAGAAAGCCCTAAAAAAGTAAAAACGCTATCGAAATCATTCATAGATTTAATAATTCTCAACACGATAATTCCACTTCAGTTTGCTTATGCGGAAAAGAGAGGGGGATTTATTTCAGAAGATTTAATTGATTTTATGAAGGAGGTCGCTCCCGAGAAAAATTCGATTAGTGATAAGTTTGAATCCTTCGGAGTAGTATCAAACAGCGCTTTTGATACACAAGCACTCTTGCAACTCAAAAAAGAATACTGCAATCAAAATGCCTGTTTAAAATGCGCAATCGGAATAGAATTATTAAAAGGCAATTAGAAAACAGGTTCGTTATATATTTTTGTACTTTTGTCCAAAGTCTAGAATCTAAGTTTTAAAATCTGAAGTCAGAAGTTTAGAATCTAAAATCTAAAGTCAACAATCTAAAATCTAAGATAGACCCATGTCAGCAATAGTAAAACTCAAATTCTTTTTTGAAAAATATGGTTTTCATGTCTCTTCAAGATTGGCAGATAAATTGGGTATGCGGGTAACTAGCGTACGGTTGTTTTTTATTTATATTTCATTTGTGACTGTAGGCTTGGGTTTTGGAGTTTATTTAACTCTGGCATTTTGGATAAGACTAAAAGATTTAATTAGAGCAAAACGAACTTCCGTTTTTGATTTATAAGCATAAAAAAACTCCAAATTAAATTTGGAGTTTTTTTATGAAATAGTATGCTGAAAACTATTCTGTTTTATTCAGTTTTGATCTTTTCTTACTGTATCCAAAATAGACTAATATACCGATAGCCAACCATCCCAGTGAAAGTAATTGAGCATCTATACTTAAGTTAATCATTAAGTAAGTATTGATTGAAATACCAAGAACTGCAATTACAGGTAAAGCTGGTACTTTAAAAGTTCTGGTTAATTGAGGTTGTTTAACTCTCAAAATCCAAACTGCAATACAAACCATTGTAAAGGCAAATAGAGTACCGAAGCTAGTCATATCCGCTAATTTGTTGATTGGTGTAAAAGCAGCAACAATTGCAATAATACCACCCAAGATCATTAAGTTGGTTTTTGGTGTTCCTGAAATTGGGTTAACTTTAGAGAACACAGAAGGAATTAAGCCATCTTTAGACATTCCAAGGAAAATTCTTGATTGTCCCATGATCATTACCATTAAAACGGAAACCAAACCAACAGTTGCAGCAATTGTAATTATTAAACCTGCCCAACCTTGTCCTGCAATATCAAATGCATAAGCAACCGGTGCTTTTATAGCTTCAGGATATTTTCCTAGTGGGTTAAAATCTTTATAGTTCATCATTCCTGTTAATACTAAAGAAACAAGAATATATAAGGTAGTACAAATTAATAACGAAGCAATAATGGCAAATGGAACGTCCTTTTTAGGATTAATAGCTTCACCAGCTTGAGTAGAAACAGCATCAAAACCTACGTAAGCAAAGAAAATTGCTGCAGCTCCAGATACAATTCCGCCAATTCCGTAAGCGTTATGTGTAGTTTCTTTTTCAATAATTTGAGTTGCTGCCGGAATAAATGGATGCCAGTTAGCAGTATTGATGAAGAAAAGCCCTGCAATAATTACAAATATTACAGCTGAAACTTTAAGAATTACAATCATATTGTTTGCTTTTGCTGCACTTTTTGTTCCTTTAATAAGGATTGAAATAACAAAAAGAACGATACAGAAAGCGGGTAGATTCATAGAGAAACCTTCTCCTGTATAACTGCTAGGATCTGTTGTAAGCCATTCAGGGAGGTGAATATGAAACATTTTTAGTAATTTATTAAAGTAGCCCGACCAGGAAACTGCGACCGTCATAGATCCCATGGCATACTCGAGGATAAGCCCCCAACCGATAATCCAGGCGAAAATTTCTCCAATTGTACCATAGGCATAGGCATAAGCAGAGCCTTCAACAGGTAAAATAGAAGCGAACTCAGAATAACAAAGAGCTGCAAAAACACAGGCAATACCTGCAATAATGAAGGAAACGGCTAGTGCTGGTCCTGCATGATAGTAAGCTCCGGTACCGGTAAGAACAAATATTCCTCCACCAATAATGGCTCCAACTCCAATGGCAGTAAGGCTCCATTTTCCTAAAACCCTTTTTAAATCACTTTTCTTCATATCAGCTTCAAAAGCCGATATTGGTTTAACTCGCATAATTGACATACTATAATCGTGGTTTATTGTTATTAAGTTCCAAATGTATCGTTTTTTATAAAAAATAAAAACAATTATGTAATATTAAGTGACAAAATCTTCACTATTTATATAAATCGCACTTAAAGTATCCGTTAATGCTTGAAATCATTAATTAATTCTATGAAGGCATTTAAGCTGAAAAAAGACCTTAAATTAAATTTGTAAGATTTTTCTTTTAAAATTAAACATTTTTAATTAATTTAGGCTTATAATAAAGTATAAAGTTTTAGGTGAATAGGAGTTTTATGACGTTAGCCAGGTATTTTAAGTTTACAAATCAGCAACGAACCGGAATTTTTTTGCTTTTTGGAGTAATAATAGTGTTGCAAATGATTTACTTTTTGGTAAACTTCACGGCACTCGAAAAAAAAGTTCCCGAAAAAGAACAGTGGATGTCTTTGCAGGCTGAAATTGATTCCTTAAAAATAGAGAAATACAAGAATAAGCGACAAGTCTATTTGTTTAATCCTAATTATATGTCAGATTACAAAGGCTATAAATTAGGTATGTCTGTTCAGGAGATTGACAGGTTGATGGCTTTTCGTAAAGAAAATCGGTATGTAAATTCGGCTGAAGAGTTTCAGCAGATCACAAAAATTTCAGATTCGTTATTAAATGTCATTTCGCCTGTTTTTAAATTTCCGGAATGGGCAAGCAATAAAAAAAGAGTTGTTGAGAATAAGAGGGACTTTAATAAAGGTGAAAAATATGGTAATTCAACCTTTGTAAAAAAAGTGAAGAGTGCAGTGATGGATCTTAATTTAGCGACTCAGGAAGATTTGATTAAAATTTATGGAGTTGGTGATGCATTATCCTTACGAATACTCAAACAGAAGGAAATCTTGGGCGGATTTGTTGCAATGGAACAACTAAAGGAAGTTTGGGGGCTTTCATCCGAAGTGATTAATGAATTGAATGTGCATTTTAAGATTTTTGAAATACCGAATCTAAAAAAAATCGCAATAAACAAGGTCTCTTTAAAAGAATTATCCCAGTTTCCTTATTTTAAATATGCATTAGCAAAACAAGTCATTACCTATAGGAGTATGAATGGAGATTTTAAGAATATTGAGGATTTAGCAAAAATTAACGGTTTTCCTGTTGAAAAAGCAAAAATAATTAGTTTATATTTGGAGTTCTAAAATTAAACTGACCACTATGAATTTTGATTATAACGAAACACAATTAATGATTGCGCAGTCAATAAAGGAATTTGCGGACAAAAACATCAGACCTAATATAATGGAATGGGATGAAGCGCAAACTTTTCCTGTTGCCCTATTTAAAGAATTAGGAGAAATGGGATTCATGGGCGTTTTAGTTCCTGAAGAGTATGGAGGAAGTGGCTTAGGGTATCACGAATATATTACAGTTGTAGAAGAGATCTCAAAAGTAGACCCTTCTATTGGGTTATCCGTTGCAGCACATAATTCATTATGTACGAATCATATTTTGACTTTTGGAAATGAAGAGCAAAAGAAAAAATGGTTGCCAAAATTAGCAACTGCGGAATTTATAGGAGCTTGGGGTTTGACAGAACACAATACAGGTTCTGATGCCGGAGGGATGAATACCACTGCTGTTAAAGATGGTGATTTTTGGATCGTAAATGGTGCTAAAAACTTTATCACACATGCGATTTCAGGTGACGTTGCTGTTGTGATTGTTCGTACCGGAGAAAAAGGCGATTCAAAAGGAATGACGGCTTTTGTTTTTGAAAAAGGAATGCCAGGATTTACGTCTGGCAGAAAAGAAAATAAATTAGGAATGCGCGCCAGCGAAACGGCTGAGTTGGTTTTTGACAATTGTCGTATTTCTGATGCTAACCGATTAGGAGAAGTGGGCCAGGGCTTTGTTCAGGCAATGAAAATATTAGATGGCGGTAGAATTTCTATCGGAGCTTTGTCACTTGGAATTTCCAAAGGAGCATATGAAGCAGCATTAAAATATTCAAAAGAAAGACATCAATTTGGACAACCTATTAGTAGTTTTCAAGGTATCTCTTTTAAATTGGCTGATATGGCAACAGAAATTGAAGCTTCAGAGTTGTTGTTGCATAAAGCAGCTTTCTTAAAACAGCAGCACAAACCGGTTACGACAAGCGGAGCGATGGCAAAAATGTATGCCTCAGAAGCCTGCGTTAAAATTGCAAATGAAGCAGTTCAGATTCATGGAGGTTATGGATATACTAAAGATTTTCCAGTTGAGAAATTCTATCGTGACTCTAAATTATGTACGATAGGTGAAGGAACGACTGAGATTCAGAAAGTAGTAATTGCTAGAAATTTGCTAAAAGAATAGAATTATAGAGCAAAGAGAATAGAATATAGAGTAGGTTTTGTTGGTCTAAGTTAGGATTGACGTAGCTTGAGTCTGTTTTCTATATTCTATTCTCTTTTTTCTTTTATTTAAAGAAAAATAATTCATAATTTATAACTGATAACTCATAATTAATAATTACTTTTGCAGCCTTAACGAGAGGAGGTGTCAATATTATGTTAATTATACCAATTAAAGACGGAGAAAATATCGATAGAGCATTAAAGCGCTATAAAAGAAAATTTGATAAAACAGGAACTGTTCGTCAATTAAGAGCACGTACTGCTTTTATTAAGCCTTCTGTAATCAAAAGAGCTCAAATTCAAAAAGCGGCTTACATTCAAAACATGAGAGATGGTTTAGAAAGTTAGTAGTAGCTTATCAAAATAATTACCGTTAGCGGTCAAAAATATATTTTTTTGATGCTAACGGTTTTTTTATGCCTAATTTTGAGATTGTCGAATTTTCGACATGATCCTTTTTGAGTGACTTTTAGATTAGTTTCAGAAAAGTTTGTCGTTCAGATTTGAAATTTGGAATTTCAAAGATTGGAATTTTATTTCGACTTGCATTTTCGAATAGTTTTGGATTACGGTTAGAAAAGCTTGTTGTTCAGATTTGGAATTTGGAATTTCAAGGATTGGAATTTTATTTCAACTTGTGTTTCCGAATAGTTTTGGATTAAGGTTAGATAAGTTTATCGTTCAGATTTGGAATTTGGAATTTCAAAATTTAGGATTTTATTTCAACTTGTGTTTTCGAATAGTTTTGGATTATAAGGTAGAAAAGGTTATTGTTCAGATTTGGAATTTGGAATTTCAAGGATTGGGATTTTATTTCAACTTATGTTTCCGAATAGTTTTGGATTAGGGGTAGAAAAGGTTATTGTTCAGATTTGGAATTTGGAATTTCAAAGATTGGAATTTTATTTCAACTTGTGTTTTCGGATAGTTTTGGATTAAGGTTAGAAAAGTTTGTCGTTCAGATTTGGAATTTGGAATTTCAAAAATTGGAATTTTAATATCTTTTGGTTTTTGGTTTTTTCGAGAAACAAATAGGTGTAATGTATGTAACGGTGGTTTTGTATGAAAACAAATAAAGAGGCATTTCGTGATTATCTGCAATTAGAGAAAAAATATTCCCTTCATACGGTTAATGCGTATCTGGGTGATATCTCATTTTTTGAAATGTTTAATCAGTCTCAATTTGAGCAGGAAAATATAGAGCAGGTTCATTACGGTCAAATTAGAAGTTGGATTGTTTCTTTGGTGGATCAGGGTGTTTCTAATGTTTCTGTGAATAGAAAAATGGCTTCTCTGCGGGCTTTTTATAAGTTTCTTTTAAAAACAAAACAAATAGAAGTAAATCCGATGTTGAAGCATAAGGCTTTAAAAACGCCTAAAATTGTTCAGATTCCATTTTCTGAAAAAGAACTTGTTGATTTGATGGAGGAGGTTAGTAGTCCGATTGGTTTTGAGGAGATCAGGGATAAGCTTGTTGTGGAGTTGTTTTATGCAACCGGAATTCGAAGAGCGGAGCTGATTAATTTGATGGTCTCTAATGTAGATTTGTCTTCAGGGGTGATAAAGGTTTTGGGGAAAAGAAATAAAGAGCGTATAATTCCGGTTCTTCCTGTTGTTTTAGGGCAGTTTGAGTTGTATTTGAAGGAAAGATCTTCTTTAGAGAAAATAGTGGATCAGAATTATTTTTTTATTTCAAGGAAAGGGTTAAAATTGAGTGAATCTTTTGTGTATCGTTTAATAAATTCATACTTTAGTAGGGTCTCTGAAAAGGTAAAAAAAAGTCCACATGTCCTCAGGCATACTTTTGCGACTCACTTATTAAATAACGGAGCGGATTTGAATTCAGTTAAAGAATTATTAGGGCATTCGAGTTTGGCGTCTACGCAAGTTTATACTCATAATAGTTTGGCAGAGTTGAAAAAAGTGTATGGTGACGCACATCCGAGAAATAAATAATAGTTCTTAAATGTTTAACCCTAAAATTTATATTATGAAGGTAGATGTTCATGCAGTTAACTTTACTGTTGACAGAAAGTTGGTAGATTTTATTCAGGAAAGAATGGATAAGTTGGAAAAATACTACGATCGAGTGGTTTCGGCAGATGTTTTTTTGAAAGTGGAAAGAACAAGTGATAAGGAGAATAAGGCGGTAGAGATAAAGATTAATGTTCCTGGGGATGATTTTTTGGTTAAAAAGCAGTGTAAAACGTTTGAAGAGGCGATTGAGCTTTCGGCAGAATCTTTAGAACGATTGCTTGTAAAGAGGAAAGAAAAAATTAGAACACATATATAATTGAATTTAATTGAAATTTTTTTCAAAAAATGTTTTGATTAAAGGATAAATTAGCTACATTTGCAGTCCGTTAGAAATAGCGGACTTTTTTAATGAGTTTGCCAGCGTAGCTCAGTTGGCTAGAGCAGCTGATTTGTAATCAGCAGGTCGTGGGTTCGAGTCCCTCCGCCGGCTCAAAAAAAGTTTCAAATGCGATTTGAAACAGGTTCTTTTAAATTATTGAAAAAAGTATTTATGATCAAAGAAAGATTTTAGGTTTTAATCTAAAATCAGAAGTCTAAAAATCATAAATTATTTCGGGGAGATACTCAAGCGGCCAACGAGGGCAGACTGTAAATCTGCTGTGTGAACTTCGCAGGTTCGAATCCTGCTCTCCCCACAAAAAAAAGAAGTTAAGATTTCGGGTTGTAGGTTAAGGATATTGAAAGTCTTAAATCTAAGATTCAAAAATCTAAAATCAGAACTCTCTGCCGACTTAGCTCAGGGGTAGAGTGCTTCCTTGGTAAGGAAGAGGTCACGGGTTCAATTCCCGTAGTTGGCTCAAGTAAGTAGGAAATTGAAAATTAATATATAACTAAGATTAAAAATTAAGTAAAATGGCAAAGGAGAATTTTAATCGTTCCAAACCGCACTTAAACATAGGTACAATTGGACACGTAGATCACGGAAAAACTACATTAACTGCAGCAATTACAAAAGTATTGTCTGACGCTGGTTACTGTCAAGCTAAATCGTTTGATCAAATCGATAACGCTCCAGAGGAGAAAGAAAGAGGTATTACTATTAATACATCACACGTAGAGTATGAAACAGCTAACCGTCACTACGCTCACGTTGACTGTCCAGGTCACGCGGATTACGTAAAGAACATGGTTACTGGTGCTGCTCAAATGGACGGTGCTATCTTAGTAGTTGCTGCTACAGATGGTCCAATGCCACAAACTCGTGAGCACATCCTTTTAGGTCGTCAGGTTGGTATTCCAAGAATGGTTGTATTCATGAACAAAGTGGATATGGTTGATGATGCTGAATTGTTAGAGCTTGTTGAAATGGAAATTAGAGATTTATTATCTTTCTACGAATATGATGGAGATAATGGTCCTGTAGTTCAAGGTTCTGCTTTAGGAGGATTGAATAATGATCCTGCTTGGGTTCCTAAAATTATTGAATTAATGGAAGCTGTTGATGCTTGGATCGAGGAGCCAATCCGTGATACTGCAAAACCTTTCTTAATGCCTGTTGAAGATGTATTTACAATTACTGGTCGTGGAACTGTTGCTACAGGTCGTATCGAAACTGGAATTGCTAATACTGGAGATGCAGTTGAAATCATTGGTATGGGAGCTGACAAATTAACTTCTACTATTACAGGAGTTGAGATGTTCCGTAAAATCCTTGACAGAGGTGAAGCTGGAGATAACGTAGGTTTATTGTTAAGAGGTGTTGATAAAGAATCTATCAAAAGAGGAATGGTTATCATTAAGCCAGGATCAGTAAAACCACACGCTACTTTCAAAGCTGAGGTTTATATCTTGAAAAAAGAAGAAGGTGGACGTCACACTCCATTCCATAATAACTACCGTCCACAGTTCTACGTACGTACAACTGACGTAACAGGAGTTATTACTTTACCAGAAGGTGTAGAGATGGTAATGCCAGGAGACAACTTGACAATTAATGTTGCTTTATTAAGCCCAATCGCAATGAGCGTTGGTTTACGTTTCGCTATCCGTGAAGGTGGTAGAACTGTAGGAGCAGGTCAGGTGACTGAAATCGTAGGATAATCCTATAAAATTATAAGAAGCCAGTTGATTTTCTTAACTGAAATCACTGGCTTTTAATTACGGGCGTAGTTCAAGGGTAGAATAGCGGTCTCCAAAACCGTTGATGGGGGTTCGAATCCCTCCGCCCGTGCAATAAAAAATATATCAAATGACAAAAGTTACGAATTATTTATCAGAGGCTTTCGAAGAGTTAAAGTCAAATGTTACTTGGCCGGCTTGGGCTGAGGTTCAGAAATTGACAATTGTTGTGGCTGTATTTTCGATACTGTTTGCTTTGGCAACATGGGGAACAGACGAATTTTTTGCAAAAGCTTTAGCTGGATTTTTTAACTGGTTAAAAGGATAATTTTTTTGTGATGGCAGATAATAATGTGAAAAAATGGTACGTAGTTAGAGCTGTAAGCGGACAAGAAAATAAAGTCAAAGCTTATATCGAAACTGAAATTGCCAGATTAGGTATGGGTGATTATGTTTCCCAAGTTTTAGTACCTACAGAAAAAGTAGTTACTGTAAAAGAAGGAAAGAAAATGTCTAAGGATAAAGTTTATTTCCCTGGATATGTTATGATCGAAGCCAACTTGGTTGGTGAGATACCTCATATTATTAAGTCAATTACTAGTGTAATTGGTTTTTTAGGAGAGATCAAAGGGGGCGAGCCTGTTCCATTGAGACTTTCTGAAGTAAATCGTATGTTAGGAAAAGTAGATGAGCTTGCTGTAAATACAGATACTCGTGCAATTCCGTTCAACTTAGGTGAAACTGTAAAAGTGATCGATGGTCCTTTTAACGGATTTAACGGTACGGTTGAGAAAATAAACGAAGAGAAGCGTAAACTTGAAGTAATGGTTAAGATTTTCGGAAGAAAAACACCATTAGAATTGAGCTTTATGCAAGTTGAAAAAGTATAATTTTTGTTACATCTATAATAACCACTATAATTGCTTCCTATGATTATGGTGTTAAATTTTTTAAAAAATGGCTAAAGAAATTAGTAAGGTAGTTAAACTACAAGTTAAGGGAGGTGCTGCGAACCCGTCGCCACCGGTTGGACCTGCTTTAGGAGCTGCTGGGGTTAATATCATGGAGTTCTGTAAGCAGTTCAATGCTAGAACACAAGATAAACCTGGCAAAATATGCCCAGTACAAATTACTGTGTATAAAGACAAATCATTTGATTTTGTTGTAAAAACTCCTCCAGCTGCTGTCCAATTATTGGAAGCTGCAAAGCTAAAGTCTGGATCAGGTGAACCAAATCGTAAAAAAGTAGCTAGCGTTACTTGGGACGTTATCAAAGCAATTGCTGAAGATAAAATGGTAGATTTAAATGCATTCACAATCGAATCTGCAATGAGCATGATCGCTGGAACTGCTAGATCTATGGGTATAACTGTATCAGGAGATGCTCCTTTTTAATTAAGAGAAAGAAATGGCAAAATTAACAAAAAAGCAAAAAGAGGCTGCTTCAAAAATTGAAAAGAACAAACTATACTCTTTGAAAGATGCTGCTGCATTGATTAAAGTTATAGCTTCTGCAAAATTTGATGAGTCTGTTGATATCGCAGTTCGTTTGGGTGTTGATCCAAGAAAAGCGAATCAAATGGTTAGAGGTGTAGTTACATTACCTCACGGAACTGGTAAAGACGTTAAAGTATTAGCATTAGTTACTCCAGATAAAGAAGCGGAAGCTAAAGAAGCTGGAGCTGATTATGTAGGTCTTGACGATTACTTACAAAAAATTAAAGATGGTTGGACAGATGTTGATGTAATCATCACTATGCCAGCTGTTATGGGTAAATTAGGTCCATTAGGTCGTATTTTAGGACCTAGAGGTTTAATGCCAAACCCTAAAACAGGTACTGTAACTATGGATGTTGCAAAAGCTGTTGCAGAGGTTAAAGCTGGTAAAATTGACTTTAAAGTTGATAAAACTGGTATCGTACATGCAGGAATTGGTAAAGTTTCTTTTGGAGCTGAGCAAATTTATGACAATGCACACGAAATTATTCAAACATTAATCAAACTTAAACCAACTGCTGCTAAAGGTACCTACATTAAAGGTATTCACCTTACAAGCACTATGAGTCCAGCAATTGCTTTGGACCCTAAAGCAGTATAATTGGTAGTTAATAATTTTTAGTATGACTAGAGAAGAAAAATCAATCGCGATTGAAGATTTAACTGCGCAGTTAGCTGGTACAAATATTATTTATGTATCTGATATTTCTGGATTAAATGCAGAAACAACTTCAAACTTGAGAAGAGCTTGTTTTAAAGCAGGTATTAAATTAGAAGTTGTAAAAAACACTTTGCTTGCAAAAGCAATGGAAGCTTCTGCTAATGACTATGGTGATTTACCTTCAGTATTGACTGGTAACAGCGCTATCTTTATTTCAGACGTTGCAAATGCACCTGGAAAAATAATCAAAGATTTCAGAAAAAAATCAGCTAAACCTTTGTTAAAAGGAGCTTATATCAATTCTGAAATTTACATTGGAGATGATCAATTAGATGCGTTAGCAACTATTAAATCTAAAGAAGAACTTCTTGGAGAGCTTATCGGATTGTTACAATCACCAGCTCAAAGAATTATTTCTGCACTTCAAAACAAATTTGCTGGAGAAGAAGCAGCAACTGAAGAAGCATAATACAAAAGACAGCTACTGTCTCTTGTGTTGATAAATTCGCACACACAAATAAATTATAATTTTACAAATCATTTTAAACGATAGAAAAAATGGCAGATTTGAAACAATTCGCAGAACAATTAGTTAACCTAACAGTTAAAGAAGTTAACGAATTAGCAACAATATTAAAAGACGAGTATGGTATCGAGCCTGCTGCTGCAGCGGTTGTAGTTGCTGCTAACGGTGGAGAAGGTGCTGCTGAAGAAGCACAAACTGAATTTACAGTAGTATTAAAAGAAGCTGGAGCTTCTAAATTAGCTGTTGTAAAATTAGTTAAAGAACTTACAGGTTTAGGTCTTAAAGAAGCTAAAGATGTAGTTGACGGTGCTCCAAGTAACGTTAAAGAAGGTGTTTCTAAAGAAGAGGCTGAAGGTCTTAAAAAATCATTAGAAGAAGCTGGAGCTGTAGTTGAACTTAAATAAGTTTACTCGGTTTTAAGAACTAGGTTTAGGTCTTGAGTCAAAACTCAATGGCCTAAACCATTTTTCGTATAATAAAATATAGCATGTTTTATTATCAAATAGTTTAAAATACGAAAAAGTTTTTGATCAATACGAAGAAAAAAAATTAAGCCTTATTTTCTTGGTTTATTTTTAAAGATGTATTGATTACAATAAGAAAGTATACATTAAACAATGTGTTTTTACACAAAAAACTACTTTTTTTTAATCAAAATTTTGTTCATTGATGATAACAAATCAGACTGAAAGATTGAATTTTGCCTCTACAAAAAATATTCCTGACTATCCGGATTTTCTAGATGTTCAGGTTAAATCCTTTAAAGATTTTTTTCAATTAGAAACTAAATCTGACGAGAGAGGCAACGAAGGGTTGTACAACACCTTCATGGAAAACTTTCCAATCACAGATACAAGAAATAACTTTGTATTGGAGTTCCTGGATTATTTTGTAGACCCGCCACGTTATACAATTCAAGAATGTATAGAGAGAGGACTTACTTATAGTGTGCCTTTAAAAGCCAGGTTAAAACTATACTGTACAGACCCGGAACACGAAGATTTTGAAACTATTGTACAAGATGTTTATCTTGGAACAATTCCTTACATGACGCCAAGTGGTACCTTTGTAATTAATGGTGCTGAGCGTGTTGTAGTATCTCAACTACACCGTTCTCCTGGGGTTTTCTTTGGACAATCATTCCATGCAAATGGAACAAAATTATATTCTGCCAGAGTAATTCCTTTTAAAGGTTCTTGGATAGAATTTTCTACAGATATCAACAGCGTTATGTACGCATATATCGATAGAAAGAAAAAATTACCGGTTACAACTTTATTCCGTGCAATCGGATTCGAAAGAGATAAGGATATCCTTGAAATTTTCGACCTTGCTGAAGAAATTAAAGTTTCTAAAACAGGTATCAAAAAGTATATTGGAAGAAGACTTGCTGCACGTGTATTAAATACATGGCATGAGGATTTCGTTGATGAAGATACCGGTGAGGTAGTTTCTATCGAGCGTAACGAAATCATCCTTGATCGTGATACTATTATCGACAAAGATAATGTGGAAGAGATCATCGATTCTAACGTTAAATCTATTTTGTTACACAAAGAGGATAATAACCAAGCAGATTATGCTATTATCCACAATACATTACAAAAAGATCCAACAAACTCTGAAAAAGAAGCTGTAGAGCACATTTACCGTCAGTTGCGTAACGCTGAACCGCCTGATGAGGAAACGGCTCGTGGTATTATAGATAAATTGTTCTTCTCTGATCAACGTTACAACTTAGGTGAGGTAGGTCGTTACAGAATGAACAAAAAACTTGGTTTAGATATCCCGATGGAAAAGCAAGTGCTTACCAAAGAAGATATCATTACCATTGTAAAATATTTGATCGAATTGATCAACTCTAAAGCAGAGATTGATGATATTGATCACTTATCTAACCGTCGTGTTAGAACAGTTGGAGAACAATTGTCTCAACAATTCGGTGTAGGTTTAGCACGTATGGCTAGAACTATTAGAGAGCGTATGAACGTTAGAGATAACGAGGTGTTTACACCAATTGATTTGATTAATGCTAAAACATTATCATCAGTTATCAACTCTTTCTTTGGAACAAACCAGTTGTCTCAATTTATGGATCAAACGAATCCATTAGCTGAGATTACACACAAGAGAAGATTATCTGCACTTGGACCAGGTGGACTTTCGAGAGAGAGAGCTGGTTTCGAGGTTCGTGACGTTCACTATACACACTATGGTCGTTTATGTCCGATTGAAACTCCAGAGGGACCAAACATTGGTTTGATTTCATCTCTTGGTGTTTATGCAAAAGTTAACGGAATGGGTTTCATCGAAACTCCTTACCGTAAAGTTACTGAAGGTGTAGTTGATTTGGAAAGTACTCCTATTTATTTGAGTGCTGAAGAAGAAGAAGGAAAAATGATTGCTCAGGCAAACATTGAAATGGATGCTACAGGTAAAATTACAGCGAGCAATGTTATTGCGCGTGAGGAAGGTGACTTCCCGGTTGTTGAGCCATCAGCAGTACATTATACAGACGTTGCTCCTAACCAGATTGCTTCGATTTCGGCTTCATTGATTCCTTTCTTGGAACATGATGATGCGAATAGAGCCTTGATGGGATCTAACATGATGCGTCAGGCGGTTCCTTTGATCCGTCCGGAAGCACCAATCGTTGGTACAGGTTTAGAGCGTCAGGTAGCTTCAGATTCCAGAGTATTAATTAATGCTGAAGGAGATGGAACTGTAGAATATGTTGATGCTAATATCATTACTATCAAATACGACCGTACTGAAGATGAAAGAATGGTTAGTTTTGATGCTGATGAGAAAACATACAACTTAATTAAATTTAGAAAAACCAATCAAGGTACAAGTATTAACCTGAAACCAATCGTAAGAAAAGGAGACAGAGTTAGTCTTGGTCAAGTATTATCAGAAGGATATGCTACTCAAAATGGTGAATTAGCTTTAGGTAGAAACTTAAAAGTTGCGTTCATGCCATGGAAAGGGTATAACTTTGAGGATGCGATTGTAATTTCTGAAAAAGTAGTTCGTGATGATATTTTTACTTCTATCCACGTTGATGATTATTCATTAGAGGTTAGAGATACTAAGTTAGGAAATGAAGAGTTAACAAACGATATTCCTAACGTTTCTGAAGAAGCTACTAAAGATTTAGATGAAAACGGTATGATCAGAATTGGAGCAGAGGTTAAACCTGGCGACATTTTGATCGGAAAAATTACACCAAAAGGAGAATCAGATCCAACTCCGGAAGAGAAATTGCTTCGTGCAATCTTCGGGGATAAAGCGGGTGATGTAAAAGATGCTTCATTAAAAGCTTCTCCATCTTTACACGGTGTAGTTCTTGACAAAAAATTATTTGCAAGAGCCGTAAAAGATAAACGTAAACGTACTCAGGATAAAGATGCTTTAGGCGCTTTAGAAATGGAATTTGAAACTAAATTTGTTGAATTAAAAGACAGATTGGTTGAAAAATTATTCTTGATCGTTAACGGAAAAACATCTCAAGGTGTAATGAATGATTTGGGTGAAGAAGTTTTACCAAAAGGTAAAAAATATACTCAAAAAATGCTTTACGCAGTAGAAGATTTTGCTCACTTAAGCAAAGGTCAATGGGTTGCTGATGATGCTACAAATAAAATGGTGAATGATTTAATTCATAACTATAAAATTAAGCTAAACGACTTACAAGGATCTTTAAGAAGAGAGAAATTTACGATCACAGTTGGAGATGAATTACCATCTGGAATCTTGAAATTAGCTAAGATTTACATTGCTAAAAAACGTAAATTGAAAGTTGGGGATAAAATGGCAGGACGTCACGGTAACAAAGGTATTGTTGCAAGAATCGTTCGTCATGAAGATATGCCTTTCCTTGAAGACGGAACACCGGTAGATATCGTATTGAATCCACTTGGGGTACCTTCACGTATGAACATTGGTCAGATTTATGAAACTGTTCTTGGATGGGCCGGTATGAACTTGGGTAGAAAATTTGCTACTCCAATTTTTGACGGTGCTTCTTTAGATCAAATTAATGAATTAACTGATGAAGCTGGAGTTCCACGTTTCGGACATACACACCTTTATGATGGTGGTACTGGAGAGCGTTTCCATCAAGCAGCGACTGTGGGTGTAATTTACATGCTTAAATTAGGACACATGGTTGATGATAAGATGCACGCACGTTCTATCGGACCATACTCATTGATTACGCAACAACCTCTTGGAGGTAAGGCGCAATTCGGAGGTCAGCGTTTTGGAGAGATGGAGGTTTGGGCACTTGAAGCTTATGGAGCATCAAGTACACTTAGAGAAATCTTAACTGTTAAATCGGATGACGTTATTGGTAGAGCTAAAACTTACGAAGCTATCGTTAAGGGAGAGTCTATGCCAGAACCAGGTTTACCAGAATCATTCAACGTATTGATGCACGAATTAAAAGGTCTTGGACTAGATATTCGTTTAGAAGAATAAATAAGTTTTCAGTCGCAGTCTCAGTATTCAGTTCAACACTGAAAACTGAGACTGTAGCTGTTTACTAAAATTAAAGTTTTTAGGATTTATACCCGTAAACCGTTCCGATTTTTTATAAAACTGAATATGTTTTATATCTAGCGCTTCAAAATTTAAAGGTTTGAAGTTTAGAGAAGTAACCCGAGGTAGTGTTAACAGTCATAAAGTCAGCAGTGGCTTTCGACTTAAACAAAAATCAATTTTTAATTGCAAATAAATCAATAGTAAAAACTATGATGAATAATAGAAACAATAATAAAGATAAAAATCCGGTAAAAAGATTTAATAAAATCTCTATTGGATTAGCTTCACCTGAATCTATCTTGAAAGAATCAAGAGGAGAGGTTTTAAAGCCAGAAACAATCAACTACAGAACGCACAAACCTGAAAGAGACGGACTTTTCTGCGAAAGAATCTTCGGACCTGTTAAGGATTTTGAGTGTGCTTGTGGTAAATATAAAAGAATTCGTTACAAAGGGATCATCTGTGACCGTTGTGGTGTTGAAGTTACTGAGAAAAAAGTACGTCGTGACAGAGTAGGACACATCAACCTTGTTGTGCCAATCGCTCACATCTGGTATTTCCGTTCTCTTCCAAACAAAATTGGTTATATCCTTGGTCTTCCATCTAAGAAATTAGATATGATCATTTACTACGAAAGATACGTAGTAATTCAAGCTGGTATTGCTAAAAATGCAGATGGAGAATCCTTACAAAGATTAGATTTCTTAACGGAAGAAGAATATTTGAATATTTTAGATACTCTTCCACAAGAAAATCTATACTTAGATGATATGGATCCTAATAAATTTGTTGCCAAAATGGGAGCAGAATGTATTATGGATTTATTAGCGCGTATTGACTTAGATGAGTTATCTTACCAACTAAGACACAGTGCTAACAACGAAACATCTAAACAACGTAAAACTGAAGCATTAAAAAGATTACAAGTTGTTGAGTCTTTCCGTGAGTCTAACTTAAACCGCGAAAACCGTCCGGAATGGATGATTATGAAAGTGGTTCCTGTTATTCCACCAGAATTACGTCCGCTTGTGCCACTTGATGGAGGTCGTTTTGCAACTTCAGATTTAAATGATTTATACCGTCGTGTAATCATCCGTAACAACCGTTTGAAAAGATTAATGGAGATTAAAGCTCCTGAAGTGATCTTAAGAAACGAAAAACGTATGTTACAAGAATCTGTAGATTCATTATTTGATAACACTCGTAAAGCTTCTGCTGTTAAAACAGAATCTAACAGACCATTAAAATCATTATCAGATTCATTAAAAGGTAAACAAGGACGTTTCCGTCAAAACCTTTTAGGAAAACGTGTGGATTATTCTGCTCGTTCGGTAATTGTTGTTGGTCCTGAATTAAAATTATTCGAATGCGGATTGCCAAAAGATATGGCAGCTGAATTATACAAACCTTTCGTTATCCGTAAATTGATTGAAAGAGGTATTGTTAAAACAGTAAAATCGGCTAAGAAAATCATAGACAAAAAAGAGCCGGTAGTTTGGGATATCCTTGAAAATGTAATTAAAGGACACCCGGTATTACTTAACCGTGCTCCTACGTTGCACAGACTTGGTATCCAGGCTTTCCAACCAAAATTAATTGAAGGAAAAGCAATCCAGTTACACCCGTTAGTATGTACGGCATTTAACGCGGATTTTGATGGGGATCAGATGGCAGTTCACTTGCCATTAGGACCAGAGGCTATTTTAGAGGCACAATTATTAATGTTGGCTTCTCACAATATTCTTAACCCTGCAAATGGTGCTCCAATTACGGTACCTTCTCAGGATATGGTCTTGGGTCTATATTATATGACCAAAGAACGTATCTCTACACCAGAACACATTATTTTAGGTCAAGACTTAACATTCTATTCTGCTGAAGAAGTAAATATTGCATTAAACGAAGGAAGATTAGAATTGAATGCTCGTGTAAGAATTAGAGCAAAAGATTTTAATGAGGCTGGAGAATTGGTGTATAAAATTATCCAAACAACTGCAGGACGTGTATTATTTAACGAAGTAGTACCGGAAGCAGCAGGATATATCAATGACGTATTGACTAAGAAAAACCTTAGAGATATTATCGGACACATTTTAAGTGTGACGAATGTACCTACTACAGCAGCTTTCTTGGACAATATGAAAGACATGGGGTATAAATTCGCATTTAGAGGAGGTTTATCATTCTCTTTAGGTGATATTAGAATTCCAGAACAAAAAACAAAATTAATTGCAGATGCCAGAGAGCAAGTTGAAGGTATTTCTGTAAATTATAACATGGGTCTTATCACGAATAACGAGCGTTACAACCAAGTTATTGACGTATGGACTTCTGCGAATGCACAGCTTACAGAATTAGCAATGAAAAATATTAGAGAAGACCAACAAGGTTTCAACTCTGTATATATGATGCTTGACTCTGGAGCGAGGGGTTCTAAGGAGCAGATTCGTCAGTTAACAGGTATGCGTGGTTTGATGGCTAAGCCTAAAAAATCTACTGCCGGTGGTGGTGAGATTATTGAAAACCCGATTCTTTCTAACTTTAAGGAAGGACTTTCGATCCTTGAGTACTTCATTTCTACTCACGGTGCTCGTAAAGGACTTGCGGATACGGCTCTTAAAACGGCTGATGCCGGATACTTAACAAGAAGACTTCATGACGTTTCTCAAGATGTTATTGTAAACATCGAAGATTGTGGAACTTTAAGAGGTGTTGAAGTATCTGCTTTGAAGAAAAATGAGGAAATTGTTGAATCTTTAGGAGAAAGAATTTTAGGACGTGTTGCGTTGCAAGATGTTATTAATCCTCTTACTAATGAAGTAATTGTTCAATCAGGTCAACAAATCACTGAAGCAATTATGAAGGTTATCGAAGCTTCTCCTATTGAAAGAGTAGAAGTTAGATCTCCATTAACTTGTGAGGCTTTAAAAGGTATTTGTGCGAAATGTTACGGTAGAAACTTAGCTACCGGTAAGATGACACAAAGAGGTGAAGCAGTTGGAGTTATTGCAGCTCAATCTATTGGTGAGCCAGGTACACAGTTAACACTTCGTACGTTCCACGTTGGAGGGGTTGCAGGAGGTATTTCTGAAGAATCTAGTATTGTTACAAGATTCAACGGTAGACTTGAGATTGAAGATTTAAAAACAGTTAAAGGAGAAGACAGCGAAGGTAATGCAGTTGATATCGTGGTATCACGTTCAACAGAATTAAAATTAGTTGACGAGAAAACCGGAATCGTTTTAAATACACATAATATTCCTTACGGATCTAGTATTTTCGTTAAGGATGGTGAAGTAGTTACTAAAGGATCTGTGATCTGTAAGTGGGATCCATATAATGGTGTAATTGTTTCTGAATTTACAGGTAAGATTGCTTACGAAGATTTAGAGCAAGGACAATCGTTCATGGTTGAAATCGATGAGCAGACAGGTTTCCAGGAAAAAGTAATTTCTGAAGCAAGAAATAAAAAATTAATCCCAACTTTATTGGTTTACGGTAAAGAAGGTGAATTGATTCGTTCGTATAACTTACCAGTAGGGGCACACTTAATGGTTGAGAACGGTGAGAAAATTAAAGCAGGTAAAGTATTGGTAAAAATCCCACGTCGTTCTTCTAAAGCAGGCGATATTACAGGAGGTCTTCCAAGAATTACCGAGTTGCTTGAGGCTCGTAACCCTTCTAACCCAGCAGTTGTTTCTGAAATTGACGGTGTTGTTTCTTTTGGAAAAATCAAAAGAGGTAACCGTGAAATTGTTATCGAATCTAAATTTGGTGAGATTAAAAAGTATTTAGTTAAACTTTCAAGCCAAATTTTAGTACAAGAAAATGACTTCGTAAGAGCAGGAGTACCATTGTCTGACGGTGCAATTACACCGGACGATATTTTAAGAATTCAAGGACCGGCTGCTGTTCAACAGTACTTGGTAAATGAAATTCAAGAGGTATACCGTTTACAAGGGGTAAAAATTAATGACAAGCACTTTGAGGTAGTTATTCGTCAAATGATGCGTAAAGTAAGAGTTCAAGATCCAGGAGATACTTTATTCTTAGAAGATCAATTAATTCACACTAAAGACTTTATCGTTCAAAATGATAAATTATACGGTATGAAAGTAGTTGAAGATTCAGGAGATTCTGCTGTATTGAAACCAGGTCAGATTATTACACCTCGTGATTTACGTGATGAAAATTCATTGTTGAAACGAAATGATAAAAATCTGGTTATAGCCAGAGACGTAATTACTGCAACTGCAACGCCAGTTTTACAAGGTATTACAAGAGCTTCGCTACAAACTAAATCATTCATCTCTGCTGCTTCTTTCCAAGAAACAACAAAAGTGCTTAACGAAGCTGCAGTAGCTGGTAAAGTAGATGATTTAGAAGGATTGAAAGAAAATGTAATTGTTGGACACAGAATCCCTGCCGGAACCGGTATGAGAGAATACGATAACACTATCGTTGGTTCTAAAGACGATTACAATGAAATGATGGCTAATAAAGAAGAATATATTTATTAATTTAGGACACTATGAGTAATTCGAAACAACAACAAGAGCAAATTAATATTGAGTTAGACGAAACAATTGCGGAGGGAATTTATTCTAATCTTGCGATTATAAATCACTCTTCATCAGAGTTTGTTTTAGATTTTGTGAGCATTATGCCCGGTATTCCTAAAGCCAAGGTAAAGTCAAGAATTGTATTGACACCACAACATGCTAAAAGATTATTAAAAGCAATTGGTGAAAATATTCATCGATTTGAAGCAGCCCACGGCGAGATCAAAGAGACGGAACAAGCACCAATACCGCTTAATTTTGGTCCTGCGGGACAAGCATAAATTTTAAAAGCCCCAGAAATGGGGCTTTTTTTATGGAAATAAATGAACGCTACAGAGACGGGTAGTTTAACTGATTTTCATTACGTTCATCGAGTATATTTCGTGTTATGATTCTATTGTTTTAATTTGCAACATCTAATAAAAGGATTTATTTTTAGAATATAGAAACTAATAAAGGTTGGTTTAATTCAAATTTAAAAAAAAGCGCTGATTTTTTAATTAGCGCTTTTTTTATGCCGTATTTGTTGTGAAAATTTTTTGCGTTTGATTTTCTAATCGTAAAACGCGCAAAGTTTTTTTTGCACGCAGATTTAGCAGATTAGGCGGATCTTATTTGCCCTTTATAAAAAATCTGCGCAATCTGCTAAATCTGCGTGTAAAAAAATTGGGGACAGAATTAAAAAAGGAGTTGTAA
This sequence comes from Flavobacterium sp. ABG, assembly GCF_001027725.1. Taxonomy (NCBI): domain Bacteria; kingdom Pseudomonadati; phylum Bacteroidota; class Flavobacteriia; order Flavobacteriales; family Flavobacteriaceae; genus Flavobacterium; species Flavobacterium sp. ABG. The sequence goes on along the minus strand of NZ_LEKS01000014.1, from coordinate 54,878 downwards.
TGCTATAATTAGACTTTACGAATCTTGCCCTTTACTTTGCGATTAAAAAATTAAACGGAAGACTTTTAAAGATTTTCTTTTGCACGCAGATTAGGCAGATCTATTTTCTTGTTGTAAAAAATCTGCGCAATCTGCCAAATCTGCGAGAAAAAAAAAGTTATAGAATTAAAAAAGAAGTGGTAATGCTATAAATTAGACTTTGCGAGCCTTGCCCTTTACTTTGCGATTAAAAAATTAACAGTAAGACTCGTAAAGATTTTCTTTTGCACACAGATTAGACTGATCTATTTTCTTGTTGTAAAAAATCTGCACAATCTGTTAAATCTGCGAGCAAAAAAATTAGTTATAGAATTAAAAAAGGAGTCGTAATGCTATAATTAAACTTTGCGAATCTTGCCGTATAATCACCTCCGGTTTTGGCAAACCTAATACGATTTCTGAAAATTAAAAAAATATTTCACGCTCTTCCCAACCTTTTTAGCAAAAATGTACTCTATATAAATAAGTGGTTATTCATGAACCGCTTTAATCTAAAAATGTAGTGTATGAAAAAGAAATTCACCTTAGAAATAGCAAGTCCTTGTTCTGAAAATTTTGATAAAATGACAGTTAATTCAAACGGTTCATTTTGTGATTCTTGTATGAAAAATGTAATTGATTTGAGTGCCAAAACAAATTCAGAAGTGGCTAAATTCATTGCAGGAAATAAAGATAAAAATATTTGTGCGCGACTAAAAACGACTCAGTTAGAAGAAGAATTTGAACACAATGAGATTTCTAGAATCAATACTTTAAGATATGCTGCCGTAGCAGCATCAGTTTTGTTGACGTCAAATCTGGTGGCGCAAGAAAAAACACCAGTTGCAACCGAAGTGAGTTGTCCAAAGCCTAATGTTCTTATAATGGGTGCAGTAGTCTCAAACCAAGTTGTTGAAAAAGAAGTTTCAATATTGGTGAAAGGAAAACTAATCGAAACAAAAACAAACAAACCTTTTGATGGTAAAACCTACCCGAATTTGATGCTTAGCATTAATGGTTATGAAAGTGTAGTGAAAATAAATCCAAAAACAGGGGAGTTTTCTGTTCCGATGCGCGTTTTAAAAACGGACAAAACGCTTGAGATTGTTTTAAAAGGAGACGATTATTATCTTTCAAAAGCGATACCTTTTACTTTTAGTTCGGTTAAGAATAAGGTTTTGTTGCAGGACATTAGTATAGCTGCAGAGGAACTTTCCAGAATTTATATTGCCGGAGGATTAGGGATTAATTATTCAAATAAGAGATAAATAAAAGCGGGGGCAATTACTTTTAACACATGGAGGCATAGTCGGTAAGGCTTAAAAGAGGTGTTTTGCTACTACTATAATTCATAAGACTTTGGGGGGAATTGTGATTTTCTTGAAACGCCTTAGTAGGTTCTTTTGTAGCTATGTTTCTGTGCGTTAAGTAGTATTTTTTTTTTAATTACAATAAAGGGGTTATTATTATTCAGGTTTTTATGAAGAAAAAAAGGCAGTCTAAAAATTTTAGACTGCCTTTTTGTTTTTTCGTAACTCGATTAAGGATTACTCAAATTCAGAGGTGAAAAATAATTTTACACTTGGGTATTTATTTTGTGTCATTTGAATTGTAAAGTCAGAATCGGCTAAAAACACCAATTGACCGTACTTATCATGTGCTAAGAATTTTTGCTTGATACGCTTAAATTCTTTGAATTCATTATTTTTAGCATCATCAGGTTTTACCCAACATGCCTTGTGTACAGGGAAGTTTTCATAGGTACATTTTGCACCGTATTCGTGTTCTAAACGGTATTGAATTACTTCATATTGAAGCGCTCCAACGGTTCCGATTACTTTACGATTGTTCATTTCTAAAGTAAACAACTGGGCAACCCCTTCGTCCATTAACTGATCAATTCCTTTATCAAGCTGTTTGGCTTTCATCGGATCAGCATTATTAATGTATCTGAAGTGTTCCGGAGAGAAACTTGGAATTCCTTTGAAACTCATGATTTCACCTTCTGTCAAAGTATCACCAATTTTAAAGTTTCCGGTATCGTGTAAACCTACGATATCTCCTGGGTAGGAAATGTCTACAATTTCTTTTTTCTCAGCAAAAAATGCATTTGGACTTGAGAATTTTAAGTTTTTCTTCTGACGAACGTGGTAATATGGTTTGTTTCTTTCGAAAGTACCAGAAACGATTTTAATGAATGCCAGACGATCACGGTGTTTCGGATCCATATTAGCGTGGATTTTAAACACAAATCCTGTCATTTTTTCTTCTTTCGGATCAACCAAACGCGTTTCAGAATCTTTTGCTCTTGGAGACGGTGCAATGGCAACAAAACAATCTAAAAGTTCACGAACTCCAAAATTATTTAAGGCAGAACCAAAAAACACCGGTTGGATTTTTCCGTCTAAATAATCCTGACGGTCAAATTTAGGATATACTTCGTCTATTAATTCTAATTCTTCACGGAGTCTGTCAGCAGGTTTCTGACCAATAATTTTTTCTAATTCCGGATTTTGAACATCTGAGAAAGCAATGGTTTCCTCAATATTTTTACGGCTGTCTCCACTAAAAATATTAATGTTTTGTTCCCATAAATTATAGATTCCTTGAAAATCGTACCCCATTCCGATTGGAAAACTTAAAGGAGTAACCTTCAAACCTAATTTTTGCTCTACCTCATCCATCAAATCAAAGGCATCTTTACCCTCACGATCTAATTTATTGATGAAAACAATCATCGGAATGTTTCGCATTCTACAAACAGCAACTAATTTCTCCGTTTGTTCCTCGACCCCTTTTGCAACATCGATTACAACAATAACACTGTCAACAGCGGTTAAAGTTCTAAAAGTATCTTCTGCAAAATCCTTGTGACCAGGGGTATCAAGAATGTTGATTTTTTTGTCTTTATAGTTAAAAGCAAGGACAGATGTTGAAACCGAAATACCTCTTTGGCGTTCGATTTCCATGAAATCACTCGTTGCTCCTTTTTTAATTTTATTGTTTTTTACAGCACCAGCCTCTTGAATAGCCCCTCCAAACAATAGTAATTTTTCTGTTAAAGTGGTCTTACCGGCATCGGGATGCGATATAATTCCAAACGTTCTTCTGCGTTGTATTTCTTTTAAAAAGCTCATATTTCGTATAAATAGGTTGCAAAAGTACTATTAATTACGGCTTAATAAAAATATTCACTTCTTAAATTGGAACTCTTTGTCGTTTAAAATAAAAGTTTTGCAGAATAAACAAGGCTGTTTTTTTAGAACAGCCTTGTTTGTTATTGTTAACCCATTGGGAGTACTTATTTTTACCACATAGAGACCTAGTTTATAAAGCTCAAAAAAAGACGTTTCATTCAAAATAAATCATATAAGACTATGTGAAAAAAATATGATTTTCTTGAAACGTTTCAATTTAAAAAATTAAAATCTATGTTTCTAGGTGTTAAAAAAGTTGTAGCTGAATTACATCCAACTGGTTTATTATTATTGATTAATTGACCAAACGGTATATCCTTTAGGCGGACATTGGATTTTTACCCATTGATCTCCCTGAGTTGTCGGGTACCAAGAAGAGTTTCCTGTGAAATCTTTGATTTGAGTATTAGCCCAATTCGTCTGAATCCATCTTTCCTGCCAGGTAGTTGAATTGTTAATGTAAACAACCAGTCCCGGGTTTCCATTGTAACCGTTTCTTCTGGCGATATATTCATCATTATCCGAATATAAAATCGAAGTGTTTCCGGTGGCTTTGTTATTATGAATCCAGATAAGATTGTTTAATTTAGTTTTATCCAGCCATTCTTCATAATCCCTGTAAAAAATTGTCGGATAACCTTCATGAGTTAAAATATAAGAGTAGGCAAGTAGCTTGTTCGAAATTTCATCTGTATCGTGATTGCTGACGAAAGTAACAGCTTTATACGGATTTCTTTTCCACATCATATCATCATTCAAAAGAGCCAGATTATTTCCGTCAAAAGCATCATTCATTTTATAATAACAAGCAAAATCAAAAACAGAACTGTTGGCATTGTTGGCCCAATCATTCAGTGTATTTACGTTAGAATCCCATAATTCACCGACAGAAAATCCACCAACATTGGCATTCCAATCGCGTACGACCCAAGAACCAAAACCTTTTACATAATCAAATCTCCAGCCATCAAATTTCATGGTGTTCTTGTAATATTTACCAACTCCGTCCGCTCTAAGCCACAACCAATCCTGTACATAGGGACTTGCATGACATAAATCCGGAAAACCTCCAAATGCGCCTTCGTCATTATTGCCGTAGCTGTTTTTGTAAAAATCATTGTATGAACGTTTGAATTTTCCGGAAGCAACTCCGTTAAAGTTAGTCCAGGTATTTGTTCCGGTAAACGGATTGGCTTCAGACTGACCCCCACTATTGTGATTAATAACAATATCGGCATACACTTTCATGTTTTCGGCATGTGCTTTTGTGATCAGACTTACTAATTCTGTTTTTGATCCAAATCGGGTTTCTGTAGTTCCATTTTGATTGAAATCTCCAAAATCAAAATAATCTGTAGGGTCGTAACCCATAGAAAAAGCGCCATTTTGAGCTTTAGATGCGGGAGGTAGCCATATCGAGCCAATTCCGGCATTAGACCAGGCCGTTACTTTGCTATTTACGGTGTCCCACCAGGTTCCGCCAGCAGGAACATCCCAATAGAAGGCCTGCATCATAACACCGCCACCCGGATTGTCTACATATTTTCCGGTGCGTGTTGTTTTTGAATCTCCGGTACTAAAAGGTTTTCCATCGTGGTTTGTAACATTGATAATTTTAAATTGTTGACTTTCTGCTTTTGCATCAATTTCATTGGTCTCATTTTGCGAGCAAGAGCACAAAAACGCTGTAAGAGCCAAAAAGGAATAGATTTTCGGGATTGGTTTTTTCATAATTAAGGATTTGGTTTGGTTAGATTAATAAAGTTGTAATTGTAATTTATCGGGTCTTAAAACATAAATATTCGTAATTTTTAAGCGCAAAAATTATCAATCATCTATCTAAAGTAGGAGTTTTTTGTTCCGATTTTAATTATATGAAAATATCTATATCGCGAAAACGTTGTAGTGTTGAAAACTTTTTTTTATTTCGCTGGGAAGTAGTAGTTTATGGTTTGCTAAGGATAATTGAACGAAAGTATAATCCCATTTCATAATTTGTAATTTTTATGCTCTTTTTTGAAGGTTTTTTATCTTCAAAAACAGCACTTTAGTTGTTGGATTTAAGAGTTATCATATAATTTTTTGTTAATAGTATAGCTGATAGTTGTATTATGTAATTGAATTGTTATTTTTGTTCGTTATAAGTTATAAGAAACCAGGTGCTAATTAGGTAGTATTTCCTGAAAATTCAGGTCAGCGCTATGAGATTACTACTTGTTTTAAAAATGAAATTCTAAAGCAAGATCTTTACATTCAAATTAAATTTAAAATAATGTTATTAAAAAAATTACAGCTAAAAACAATTGATTACAGATTTGGGTTAACAATGTGTTTTTTACTTTTTTTCAACTCTATCATTTCTGCACAGGAAATAATTAAAGATGTTGTGGCTGAAAAACCAGCTGAAGTACCGTCCACGCAGAAGCGAAAAATTGATGGTATTATTGCTACTGTTGGAGATTATATTGTTTTAGATTCAGATATTGATAAAGGATTTCTGGAAATCAGTGCTCAGGGTGGTTCTGTAAAAGATATTACCAGATGCCAGATGCTAGGTAAACTGTTAGAAGATAAATTGTACGCACATCAGGCTGTTCAGGATAGTATTATCGTAAGTGATGCCGAGGTGAGAAGCATGATGGAAGAGCGTTTGACTTATATGACCCAACAAGTTGGTGACATTAATAAAGTAGTGGCTTACTATAAGAAAAACTCGGTTGAAGAGTTTAAAACTTATTTTGCTGACATCTTAAAAGAGCAAAAGTTAGCATCAGAAATGACTAAAAAGATTGTTGATGCGGTAGAAATTACACCGGAGGAGGTTCGTAATTTCTTTAAAAAAATCCCTAAAGACGAGTTGCCAACTTTTGGAGCTGAAATGGAAGTAGCACAAATTGTGATCGAACCTAAAGTTTCAGATGCCGACAAACAAAAAGTGAAAGACAAATTAAATGCAATTAGAAAAGATGTCTTAGAAGGTTCCAGTTTTGCTACTAAAGCTGTTTTGTATTCACAAGATCCAGGGTCTTCTCCAAACGGAGGTTATTACAAAATGACGAGAAAAACACCTTTTGTAAAAGAATTTAAAGATGTTGCTTTTAGTTTGCAACAAGGAGAGATTTCTGAGCCGTTTGAAACTACTTTTGGATTTCATATTATTATGATCGATAAAATTAAAGGTCAGGAAGTAGAATTAAGACATATTTTGATCTCGCCAACAGTATCTGAAGATGCTTTAAAAGAAGCTAAAGAGAAAATTACGAATATCAGAAGTAAGATCATAAACAAAGAAATTTCGTTTGCAGATGCAGCAAGAACAGAATCTGACGAAAAAGAAACAAGAGCAAACGGAGGAACATTAGTAAATCCTACTTCTCAGGATACTCGTTTTGAATTGACTAAAATGGATCCGACGTTATACAGTCAGGTTTCGAATTTAAAAGATGATGAAATTTCTCAACCGCTTTTGAATACAGACGATAAAGGTAAAAAAACATACAAATTGATTACCGTAACGAACAGAATTGATGCCCATACCGCTGATTATGCTAAAGATTACACTAAGATTAAAGAATTAGCATTAAAAGAAAAACAAATCACTGCAATTGCAAAATGGTTTGATACAAAAATTAAAGACACGTACATTAAAATTATTGGAGAATACAGAGATTGTACTTTCACAAACAATTGGTTGAAAAAATAATTTTTATTAAATAAAGAAAAAGAGTTAGTTTTATGAATTCATAGAGCTAACTCTTTTTAATTTTAAAATATATTTAAATGTCTGACGTAACAGCAATTCATAATTTAGTTCAAAAAAGAAATGAACTAAAAACAGAAATAGCGAAAATTATTGTAGGCCAGGATGAAGTTATCGATCAGATTTTGATCTGTATTTTTTCCGGTGGACATGCACTTTTAATAGGTGTGCCGGGATTGGCAAAAACATTATTGATTAATACTTTGTCACAGGCTTTGGGATTGGATTTTAAAAGAATTCAGTTTACACCCGATTTAATGCCTTCGGACATTTTGGGGAGTGAAATTCTAGACGAAAACAGAAAGTTTAAATTTATAAAAGGGCCTATTTTCTCTAATATTATTCTGGCTGACGAGATCAACAGAACGCCGCCTAAAACACAGGCCGCTTTGCTTGAAGCCATGCAGGAGCGTTCGGTAACCATAGCGGGTGAAAATCACAAGTTAGATCTGCCTTATTTTGTTTTAGCAACTCAAAACCCAATTGAACAGGAAGGTACCTACCCGCTACCGGAAGCGCAGTTGGATCGTTTTATGTTTGCTATAAAATTAGAATATCCTAGTTTTGAAGAGGAAGTACAGGTTGTAAAACGCACAACATCGGATGTTAAAACGGATGTAAATCCATTGTTTATGGGACAGGAAATAATCGATTTTCAACATTTGATTCGCAGAATTCCTGTAGCGGATAATGTTGTGGAGTATGCCGTAACATTGGTTAGTAAAACAAGACCGGACAATGCTCTGTCAAATGATTTTGTAAAAAATTACCTGGATTGGGGAGCAGGACCAAGAGCCTCTCAAAATTTAATTTTGGCTGCAAAAGCACATGCCGCTTTCAAAGGTAAATTCTCTCCGGATATTGAAGATGTAAAAGCAGTTGCAACTGGAATTCTGAGACATCGAATTATTAAAAATTACAAAGCCGATGCTGAAGGAATTACAGAAGAAATTATCATACAGAAATTGATGTAATTTATTTGCGAAACAGATATAAAAGCCCAAACCGATACGTATTTCAGGTTTGGGCTTTTTGTTTTAGTTTGTTTTTGTGGTTACATGTCGCCAATACGGGGAATCAAGTCCAAAAGTTGTGGGGTATCGCAGGAAAAACCTTTTGGGGAAGCTACTATATCGTGTGGCTTGATCTATGTGAGGGCTATTTCGTTTAATTGGTCTTCGTATCGAAGGTTCGCTATTTTTAGTGTCGATTTTTTAGCTCTTATTTTTTGAACTAATTTCATTTCGGATGAAATTAGTTCGTACAATACAAAAGACACCTTTCCTTAAATCTAATTTTAAAATAGAAGTAATTACCCAAAAGTCAAATCTGACAGGTTTCAAAAACCTGTCAGATTTAATTCGTAAAGAGGAAGGAGACAATTTTGCGATATAATATTATTTCTCGTTTGATTTACTTGGTCTATTCGTTTTTATTGGCGTCTGCTTCGTCGGAAGAAAAGACAAACAGAGCGTTTAATCTTTTTTAACTTTACTGCAATTCTGCGAGGTTTTTACTTCCTCAGAATTTTTGGACTTGATCCTTCTTTTTCTAAAATTTGATTTTAGAAAAAGAAGCAAAAGAATACTGCAAAGTTTTGCTCTTCAAAGGTTATGACAGGGGGTAAAAATACCTACTATAACGTTATAGATACTAATTTAGAAAGGTTCTTTACTTAAAAAGGCTTTAAAATGACCTTAGTCTGCAACACCCGATTTCGACTTTAATAAAGAAAGGATTTTAAAATAGTAATAAATCATTTTTTTAATACAAAATTGAAATTTTAGCAAAAAATGGCAGTGAAAATCGTTTTTTAGCAATAATAATTTTTGAAAAGCCGACTTCTATTATATTTTTTTTAATTCTCGTCTTTAATATTTAAATTTGCGTACAAAAAAACAAAAAGACTTCTATATATTATGAATACGTATAACGATTACATTAAAGAGATCGAAGAAAGAAAAGGTCAGGGTCTTCACCCGAAGCCTATCGATGGTGCTGAATTAGTAAGCGAAATCATCGCACAAATTAAAGATTTGGAGAATCCATATAGAGCAGATTCTCTTCAATTTTTTATTTATAATACGTTACCTGGAACTACTAGTGCTGCTGGTGAGAAAGCTAAGTTTTTAAAGGAGATCATCCTGGGAGAAGCTGTAGTAAAAGAAATCACACCTGCTTTTGCTTTTGAATTATTATCGCACATGAAAGGTGGACCTTCTATCGAGGTATTGCTTGATTTGGCTTTAGGTAATGATGTTGCTATTGCAAAAGAAGCGGCAAAAGTTCTTAAAACTCAGGTTTTCCTTTACGAAGCAGATACAGATCGTTTAGTGGAAGCCTACAAGCAAGGTAACGAAATAGTTAAAGATATTCTTGAAAGCTACGTACAAGCGGAGTTTTTTACAAAACTTCCGGACGTTGCAGAAAAAGTAGAGATCGTTACTTTTATTGCCGGTGAGGGAGATATTTCAACAGATTTACTTTCTCCGGGTAATCAGGCGCACTCTCGTTCAGACCGTGAACTTCACGGACAATGTATGATTACGCCTCAGGCACAACAGGAAATTAAAGCACTTCAGGCACAACATCCAGATAAAAGTGTGATGTTGATTGCAGAAAAAGGAACAATGGGAGTTGGTTCTTCAAGAATGTCAGGTGTAAACAACGTGGCGCTTTGGACCGGTAAACAAGCAAGTCCATATATTCCTTTCGTAAATATTGCTCCAATTGTCGGGGGAACAAACGGTATTTCTCCGATTTTCCTAACTACGGTTGACGTTACGGGTGGTATTGGTCTTGACCTTAAGAACTGGGTTAAAAAGCTTGATGCTGATGGTAATATCGTTCGTAATGAAAATGATGAGCCAATTTTAGAAGAAACGTATTCTGTAGCAACAGGAACGGTTCTTACAATCAATATTAAAGAGAAAAAATTATATAAAGGCGACCAAGAGCTGATTGACATTTCTAAGGCATTTACTCCTCAGAAAATGGAATTCATTAAAGCTGGTGGTTCGTACGCGATTGTATTTGGTAAAAAACTTCAAACATTTGCAGCTAAGACTTTAGGAGTTGATTTTCCACTTGTATATGCTCCATCAAAAGAAATTTCTATTGAAGGGCAAGGTCTTACAGCAGTTGAGAAAATCTTTAACAGAAATGCTGTTGGTACCATTTCAAATAAAGCATTACATGCAGGTTCAGATGTACGTGTAGAAGTAAATATCGTAGGTTCACAAGATACGACTGGTCTTATGACTGCTCAGGAATTAGAATCTATGGCGGCTACCGTAATTTCACCAATCGTTGACGGTGCTTACCAATCAGGTTGTCATACGGCTTCGGTTTGGGATAAAAAAGCACAAGCAAACATTCCAAAATTGATGAAATTTATGAATGATTTCGGTTTGATCACAGCTCGTGACCCGAAAGGCGTTTATCATGCTATGACGGATGTAATTCACAAAGTACTTAATGATATCACGATAGACGAGTGGGCGATCATCATTGGTGGTGATTCACACACAAGAATGTCAAAAGGTGTTGCTTTTGGTGCTGACTCCGGAACAGTGGCTCTTGCACTTGCTACAGGTGAAGCTTCAATGCCAATCCCTGAATCAGTGAAGGTAACTTTCAAAGGGGACATGAAAGGATACATGGACTTCCGTGATGTGGTTCATGCTACACAGGCTCAAATGCTTCAGAAATTTGGAGGTGAAAATGTATTCCAAGGTAGAATCATTGAGGTTCATATCGGAACTCTTAATGCAGATCAGGCCTTTACATTTACAGATTGGACTGCAGAGATGAAAGCAAAAGCTTCTATCTGTATTTCTGAAGATTATACTTTGATCGAATCATTGGAAATTGCTAAAGGCAGAATCCAGATCATGATTGACAAAGGTATGGATAACGAAAATCAGGTTCTTCAAGGATTAATTGATAAAGCAAATAAGAGAATCACAGAAATTATTTCTGGAGAGAAACCAGCTTTAATTCCGGATGCAAATGCGAAGTATTACGCTGAGGTTGTTGTTGATCTTGATGTGATTGCTGAGCCAATGATTGCTGATCCGGACGTTAATAATATTGATGTTTCTAAACGATATACGCACGATACCATCCGACCATTGTCTTTTTATGGAGGAGTGAAAAAAGTAGATCTTGGATTTATTGGTTCTTGTATGGTTCACAAGGGTGATATGAAAATCCTTGCTCAAATGTTAAAAAATATTGAAGAGCAACACGGTAAAGTAGAGTTCTTGGCGCCGCTTGTAGTAGCACCACCTACTTATAACATCGTTGATGAATTGAAAGCAGAAGGAGACTGGGAAGTTTTACAAAAATATTCTGGTTTCGAATTTAACGATAGCGCTCCTAAAGGTGCGGCACGTACAGAATACGAGAACATGTTGTATTTAGAGCGTCCTGGGTGTAACCTTTGTATGGGGAATCAAGAGAAAGCGGCAAAAGGAGATACAGTAATGGCAACTTCTACGCGTCTTTTCCAAGGTAGAGTTGTAGAAGATTCTGAAGGTAAAAAAGGAGAGTCTTTACTTTCGTCTACTCCGGTTGTAGTATTGTCTACAATTTTGGGTAGAACGCCTACTATCGAAGAATATAAAGTAGCTGTGGAAGGAATCAACCTTACTAAGTTTGCACCTTCTCACAAGTTATTGGTGAAATAAGCATACGATTAAACAATCATAATTCAAAAGCCCGAGTCACAAACTCGGGCTTTTTCTTTTATAGCGACTCTATTTTTCGTATCTTGGATGTTCAAAAAAAAATAACAAAACAATTTTATAATTATGGCATTTGATATTGAAATGATTAGAAAAGTGTATAACAACATGCCGGGTCGTGTTGATGCAGCACGCAAGATTGTTGGTCGTCCACTTACTTTAACAGAGAAAATTTTGTACAATCACCTTTGGGACGGAACTCCGTCTAAGGCGTTTGGAAGAGGAATCGATTATGTTGATTTTGCGCCCGATCGTGTAGCATGTCAGGATGCCACGGCACAAATGGCATTATTACAGTTTATGCATGCCGGTAAATCTAAAGTGGCAGTTCCGACAACGGTTCACTGTGATCACTTGATTCAGGCAAAAGTAGATGCGGCAACTGATTTGGCGAGAGCAAAAACACAAAGTAATGAAGTTTTCGATTTCTTATCGTCAGTTTCAAATAAATACGGAATTGGTTTCTGGAAACCCGGAGCCGGAATTATTCACCAGGTAGTACTTGAAAATTATGCATTTCCGGGTGGAATGATGATTGGTACCGATTCGCATACTGTAAATGCAGGTGGTTTAGGAATGGTAGCGATTGGTGTTGGTGGAGCCGATGCCGTTGACGTGATGTCCGGTATGGCTTGGGAACTAAAATTTCCTAAATTAATCGGAGTGAAATTAACCGGTAAATTATCCGGTTGGACTGCTCCTAAAGATGTTATTCTTAAAGTGGCCGGTATACTTACTGTAAAAGGAGGAACCGGAGCTATCGTTGAATATTTTGGTGAAGGAGCAACTTCGATGTCCTGTACCGGAAAAGGAACGATTTGTAACATGGGAGCTGAGATTGGAGCGACAACCTCAACTTTTGGTTACGATGCTTCAATGGGACGTTATTTACGTTCTACCGACAGAGCAGATGTTGCCGATGCCGCAGATAAAGTTGCTTCTTACTTAACAGGAGATCCGGAAGTATATGCTAATCCCGAACAGTATTTTGATCAGGTTATCGAAATTAACTTATCGGAATTAGAACCACACTTAAACGGTCCATTCACACCGGATTTGGCTACTCCGATTTCTAAAATGAAAGAAGAAGCCATCAAAAACAACTGGCCCTTGCAAATTCAAGTCGGTTTAATAGGTTCTTGTACCAACTCTTCTTATGAGGATATTGCTCGTGCGGCTTCTTTAGCAAAACAAGTTTCGGCTAAAAATTTAAAAACCAAAGCCGAGTTTACAATCACTCCGGGTTCTGAGGTAGTGCGTTCTACTATTGAAAGAGACGGATTTATTGAAACTTTTCATAAAATTGGAGCTACTGTTTTTGCCAACGCCTGCGGACCTTGTATCGGTATGTGGGACAGAGAAGGGGCAGAGAAAGAAGAAAGAAATACAATCGTGCACTCTTTCAACCGTAACTTTTCAAAACGTGCCGATGGTAACCCGAATACATTGGCTTTTGTTGGTTCTCCGGAATTAGTAACTGCTATGGCTATTGCAGGTGATTTAGGGTTTAATCCGTTAACAGATACCTTAATCAACGAGGACGGTGAAGAAGTAATGCTTGAAGCGCCAACAGGTGATGAACTTCCAGCAAAAGGATTTTATGCCGAAGATCCGGGATTCCAGGCTCCGGCTGCTGATGGTTCAGGAGTTCAGGTTGTTGTAAGTCCAACATCTGAGCGTTTGCAATTGTTGGCTCCGTTTGATGCGTGGGATGGTAAAAACATTACCGGTGCTAAATTGTTAATCAAAGCCTTCGGAAAATGTACTACAGATCATATTTCTATGGCAGGACCGTGGTTGCGTTTCCGTGGACACTTAGACAATATTTCGAACAATATGTTGATTGGTGCCGTAAATGCATTCAATCAAAAAACAAATTCAGTTAAAAATCAATTGACAGGCGAATACGATGCCGTTCCAGCTGTAGCTCGTGCCTATAAAGCAGCCGGAGTTCCGTCTATCGTTGTGGGAGATCATAATTACGGTGAAGGTTCTTCACGTGAGCATGCTGCAATGGAACCACGTTTCTTAGGTGTTAAGGCGGTATTGGTAAAATCATTTGCCCGTATTCATGAAACAAACCTTAAAAAACAAGGTCTTTTAGGGTTGACTTTTGCTAATGAAGCAGATTACGATAAAATTCAGGAGAATGATACAATTAACTTTACTGATTTAGTTGCTTTCGCTCCCGGAAAACCGTTAACCTTAGAATTTGTTCATGCAGATGGTACTAAAGATACTATTCTGGCAAACCATACGTACAACGAAGGACAAATAGGTTGGTTCGTTGCAGGTTCAGCATTAAATTTAATTGCTGCCGGAAAAGCTTAATCGTTAAGATTTTAATTATACTAAAAACGCGCTGTGTGAACAGTGCGTTTTTTATTTAAGAGCTTTTTCGGTTGTTTAAAATAGTGTAAGCTGCCTCAGTTATTTTATAGCTATAATCAAATGATTTGAATAGCGTCCTGCTTTAGTTCAATGTCATTAAGTTAAGAAAATTTTTCACGCAGATTCTGCAGATTTTGCGGATTTTTTTTTTTTTTTTTTTTTCAATCTGCTAAAATCTGCGTGAGACTTTTTTTTTGATAATCCTTTGTATGATTACAAAACACAATTGTGAAGTTGTGATAAAATTGTTTAGTTTAATCCCCAGTAAATTAATCCGCTGATCATCCATAGTAAAATCCATTGACCTAATTTTAAATAGTTGTTTGGGAATTTTTTCGAGATTGCGATTCCTATTAGCCACACTATTCCATATCCCAGAAAATAAACGGCTGCTAATTGAAGTAACATTCTTTCGCTAATCAAAAAATCGGTAAAATTGATTAGTCCGAGTCCGATGGTGGCAAATAATAAGTCAAACGAAACCCAATGCCATCCGCACCTTGCCATGGTCCATTTTTCCTGCTTTAGGTATTTTTCGTTGAGTCCGTCTTTGGGTTCTATTGTTCTCAATTCTTTGTCGCCTATAAAGGTGTGGATGAGGAATGCGAATAAAGTGAGAATGTTGGCTAATAAAATAGGTATATTCATGTTGTTCTTTGTTTTTGTTTACGGGACATTGTCTTTCTTAGTATTCTTACCCATAAACTCCAGGGGGTATTTACTTTGTTTTTTGTAAAATGATTTTCTACTTTATCAAACGAATCTTCTACTACAGCATCGTGTAACCAACGAATGGCTATTGCCCATCGTAAAGAAGTTTTTCCGGTGGTTCTCATGTCAATAGTATGAGAAAGTTCTGTTTTGTCGATCGTTATGGGTTTTAAATCAAATCGGTGAAATCCGTCAAAACCAGTCATGTCAAACTGAAATGTTACGGATTGACCAGGGAGATATTCTGTTACAAAATACCGTATTGGTCCGTGCCCGCCTTTGGAACCTACTTGTAATCCTTTGTCTAATTTCATCGAGAACCATTTTTCATTAGCAAATAGCATATCGTTTTCGGTGGATAAGGTGTTAAACAATTTTGCTACTTCTTCGATAGGTTGATTGATTTCTCGTTTATGAATGTTGAGTACTTTCATTTTATTTTCCGATTAAGATGTGATACTGTTTTGGGATTTCAACTCCGCTAAAATGATTGGTCAGTCCATATAGTATTAATGTAGTACTGCAGATTCCAATCATTAAAATTAATATAGCCTGACTATTTGGTGTTATGCCAACAAGAGTCTGTTTCATTTTTTTGCTGTGAATGGCGGCTATGTGTCCAAAGAATGAAATAATGGCAAGGCTGTAATAAGGAATAAAAAATAAGTTTAAGGGAAAGGTGTTTAACCCGGCTACGCCAAAATAAAAGTTGGTGTCAAGATTCAGATAGAGGCGACCTATGAGAATAACGGGTACATGGATAAGAAGAAAAATAGCCAGATAGAGCCCCGTCCAAATCTGTAATTTGTCAAAGTTTGTTATCGTAGTTTTTCGACTTTTTCTAAAAAGCGTAAGACCTGAAATAATCTGAATTAAAACGGCGGCCAATAGAATAGTTTCAACGAAAATATTGCGATAAAAATGCCGCAAGAGGTTCATTATTTCAATGTGTTTTGCTGCGCCATTAATACTGCAAATGTGATTGAATAAATGCAGTCCGACAAACAGCGTGATGGTGATTCCGGATAAACGATGTAGTTTTTTGATTGTCATTCGGTTTCTTTTCCTGTAAAATAAAGCCTAATAATCCTGATTACATTTGATTTAAATCAAATTCGGTTTTTTGGATTGCGAATTCTGCTTAGTGTTTCAAGGGTGATTCCTAAATAAGAAGCAATGTGCGTGAGCGGAACTCTTTGTGTAATATAGGGACGGATTTTGAGTAAACTTTCGTATTTCTGCTGGGCAGATTCAAATTGAATGGAAACAATACGACTCCGTAATTGCAGCATTATTCGGGTGGTGATCATTCTCCCCAATCGGTCAAAATCGTGGTGTTTATTGCATAGTTTGTTAATATTTTGCATGGATATTTCCAAAAAAGTAGTGGGTTCAAGAAGCTCTATAAAATAAGAACTCGGTGTGCCCTGAAAAAAGCCATCAATAGAAGTAATAAATTCATTTTCGAAAGCAAACCAATCGGTAATGTCTTTGCCGTCTTTGAGGTAAAATGCCCTTGCAGCACCTTTCACAATAAAATAGGTTTTGCTTACATGTTCCCCTTCTCTTATCAATACGGTGGATTTTTCGAGTGTAAAAAGTTCAGCCGCCTGTTTAAAATCTGCCTTGGTGTTTTCTGTTAAAGGAGAATAAGTATCGCTAACCAATTTTATTGCCTGCTCTAGTCCCTGTGGGTTTTCCATAAGTTAGAAATTGTAAAAACGCGCACCATTTCATAAATATATCTGATGCAAAATGATTTGGATTTGTTTTTGCGTATTCCATTACAGCAAGGTCTTGCAGGCATTGAGACAGTTGTCATTGCTGATCATTGAAAATACGGTTACTCAAATATACTACAAAAATGGAATAGAATTAAAAGCTTAATTGAAGATGCGGCTAAAAAAAAGTAGCTTTTTTTTTATGGATTTGATATAAATAAGGCTCGTTTTGGTGTAAAATTGTTAATTTCGGTAAAAACAAGTGTTAAAAGCTAGGCTTTTTTGTTTAAAAAAGTTAAATTCGCTTTATAAGTAATAGAATTGTGTTTTTTACTAATGGAACACAAAATTGAGAATAAAAAAATCCCCCCAAATAATGATTTTTAGGTTAACTGTTGTATTATTTTTTTTTAGTTTGAGTGCGTTTTCACAGGAGAAATATACGAAACATATTATTTCAGAAGGTGAGAATTTATCAGTAATAGCACAAAAATACGGAGTAAAAACCAGAGAAATTATTGAAGCAAATCCGAATAGTCCTAAGATACTAAAATTAAAATCGGTTTTGTTGATTCCAAACAAAAAGCAGAAAGTAGTTGCCAGTAAAAAAGCGGTTGCCAGTAAAAAGGAAACACCAGTAGTTGCTGATACTCCCGGATCGCATATTATTCTTGCTAAAGAAACACTTTGGGGTATTGCTAAGAAGTACAATGTTTCGGTAGAAGAGTTAAAGGGAGCTAACCCGCTTTTGGAAACAGAAGGTTTAAAAATAGGACAGCAGATTGCGATTCCGTCCAAAGTAGTAGCAGAAGCAGAAAAACCGGTTGAAACTATTGATGCTGCAAAACCGGAAGAGGTTGAGGTTGCCAGAGAAGTTTTGTCTAAAGAAACTAAATACGCAATTGCAAAAGAATTCGGGATTACCGTTGCAGAATTAGAGAAACAGAATCCGGCGATAAAGAAAAGATTGAAGGTCGGTTATGTACTTAAAATAAAGACTTCCAAAGAAAAAGCAGAGGCATTACAAGCTTTAAAACCTACTCCTGAAATAAAAGATCCTACATCAACTCCTGGTGGGATTGCCGAGAATCCAGTTGTCGTTGTCGATTCGTCAACAGTTATTAAGGTTAGTAATTATTCCGATTTAGTTAATCAACTAATTGAAAGTGCTACTCAGAATATCGGAATTCGGTATCGTTCAGGTGGAACTACCAGAGCAGGTTACGATTGTTCCGGTTTAATGATTTCAACTTTTAGTGGTTTTGACATTAAGTTACCCCGAAGTTCTATTGAGCAGTCTCGCATCGGAATGAGAGTTAGCGCTGATGAGGCACAAAAGGGAGATTTGATTTTCTTTAAAACCAATGGCAGACGTCGTATTAATCACGTTGGTATGGTGGTAGAAGTAGCCGATGGTGAAATTAAATTTGTTCATTCCGCAACTCATGGCGGAGTTATGATTTCTTCTACTAAAGAGGCGTATTACGGAAGGAATTTTTCACAAGTAAATCGTGTCCTGAAATAATTTCAACAAACACTATGCCTTTGAAAAAAGTGATTTTTTAAATTCTTCAATAGGTAGTGGTTTGTTTAAAAACGCCGTTACATAATTATTTTTATTTATTTGTTCTATTTCATCCGGGTCTAAAGTAGAGGAGAGCACATAAATTTGAACTTCTTTTTTAAATTCACTACTTAATTTATCGTAGGCATTCAGAAATTCAAAGCCATTCATTACAGGCATTTGAATGTCTAATAAAATAATCAGGGACTGTTGCAGGTTTTTGTGGTTAGAAAGCCATTGTAGCGCTTCCAGACCATTATTCGTAATGTTTACCTCCGTCACATCAAGAAACTTTTTTAGCAATTGTTTAATGACCAATTGATCGATCAGATTGTCTTCGATTAATAAAAATACAGGTTTATGTTCCATTTGAGTTTGGTATTGTTACAATAAATTTACTTCCAATACTATTTTCTGAGGAGACGAAAATGGTACCTTTAATATTCTCGACGGCTTCTTTTACGATATAAAGACCTAATCCGGAGCCTTTGTTTTTGTTAGTTCCAAAGTACATTTCAAAGATGTGGTCTTTGAATTCATCTTTAATTCCAATTCCGTTATCTGCTATTTCAATTTTATTATAACCATCCGAAATATAAGTTTTAATAGAGATAAACATTTCTTGTTTACTACTGTCTGCATATTTAATGGCGTTTGAAAGTAAATTTGAAATGATAATTTTTAAACGCAAGCCATCACTCTGAATCTCGTCAATTAAAAGTTCTTTTTTGATTTCGATTCGATTGGCATTTTCGATATGCATCAATTGCGCAATGGCTTCATTAAATATTTCCTGAAGACTTACCGGTTCGATAATAATAAGTTTACGTTTGTTTTTGGAATAGTCTATAATGTCGCTAATAAACTGATCTTGCCTGGTAAGACTTTGGTGCATTAAAGTCAGATAATCTCTAATCTGATGGATGTTGTCTTCTAATTGTGTAATCTCAATAAGTCCTTGCAAAGACGTGATGGGTGATCTCAAATCGTGCGATGCACTATAAACGAAACGATCCAGTTCGTGATTTACCAGTAGTAGATTTTCGTTTTTAACTTCGATTTCTTTTTTAGAAGTAAGCAGTCTTCTTACCATTATCGAGTAGTAGCAACTTACACTGCAGATGATCACGAGGATGAAAAAAATATTTGTGATCGTTAAGAGGGTTTTTATTTTCCTGGTTCCTTCTCCGAGTGTGTTCGAGAAGTTGCGTTCGTTGATCGTAAGTTTGTCGCTAATTTGGCTAATTTGAAGCAGGTACTTTTGCTGATCCTGGAGGGTAAGGATATTGCGTTTGACTTTTGCATTGATCTCTGTTCCGATGACGAATAATTCGTCAATTAATTGATCTCCTTGTTCCCATTCGTGAATGGCTTTTGCCAAAAAAGGAATTTCTTTAAAATGGATGAACAACCAAACAAGATCATCAATGTCTTCTTTGTGATTTCGGCCTGTCAAGAAACCTTTGCGGGCAGCAATATTATCGCCTGCCTTTAAAAGTGTTTTACGGGCAATGCCATCTCCTTGCGGGACTTTTAATTCTTCATTGTATAATTTCCATTGTTCAGCTTCGCGGGTATAGAGATAAGTAATAAGGTGTCGGGAGGCATCTTTTTGACCTTTTGAATAATGTGATTCCCCATTTACATAGGCTCTGTTGGCGGATAGTATTTTGATAGTGAAAAAATTAATACAGATCAATAAAGCGCATGAAATGAATACAATCAATAGCAGTATAAATACATTTGGAAAACGTAAATTCTTTAAAACCTGGCCCTTCAACATAGTTTTTTAATTTGTAGGTTACTGATTCGGATTCCTTATTTTAATGAGTATCTGACAGCATTGTTTTTTATTGACACTTTTGGAGCTTGATTGTTTATTTGATAAAAAATAAACAATTGTTAATTAATTCTTAAGGTTAAGGGCTTTTATGTGACTCCTCTCAAAATTAATAAAAAAAAAGAAAAGTTTTACAAATGACAAAATATTTCTTTTTTGTTATATTTAGTTCAATTTGTTTTCATGTAACTAATTGGTTTTTAGTTTGTTGTTTGTTTTGGTGTAAGAATTTTTTGTAGAGGTTGAAATTTGAAGAATAAACCTAAAAATAAAGACTGATAAGAGAGGTTATCACTTAAAATTCCTGTTTTGTAGCCTTTTTTGTTTAATCTTTCGGTTTGCTTTTATGATCTTTTGCAATACCATCGTGGTTCAGTTGGGGCTAAAAAAAAACTGCAAATGGTGAATTTGCAGTTTTCTGGTTTTTTATAGAAGAAGTTATTTCGTTTGCACTTTAATCCATTGCAGGACTTCGTTCATTGCAATTGGTGATAAGGTTTGTTCGATTTTTGAATATTCATCGGGAGAACCCGTTTGACATTCCTGAAACAGGTGATTTAAATTTGGGATCTCTTTTATAGTTACCTTTTTGTTGCCCCCTTTTGCAAGTGCCTTTTGAATGATTTCTAAATTTTCTTTAGGAGCGACCTGTAAATCTTTCTCTCCGTTTAAGGCCAAAACTGGGCACTTCACTTTTTCTAATACCGGTTCGGGATTGTATCTTAAAAAATAAGCCATCCATGGATTTGTTACTTGAGCAACTCGTAAATTGACATAATCTTCTAAGGTCATACTTCCGGGTTTGTCCGGATTATTTTGGGATACTTCGGTTAGATAAGTTGTTAGTTGCGTTTTTAATTCCTGCGGGTCCTTATATTTATTTACAATCTCAAAAGTTTTTTGATTGATGATTTTTGTTCTTTCAATGTCAGAATCAAAAGCTCCTCCTACTTTTGCTATTAATTTTTGCTGTAGTAGAAGCAATTGATCGCCTTGTAATCCGGGCCCTGCCATCAACACGATAAAAGCAATGTCTTTGGACTTACTGGCTAGCATAGGAGCGATTAACCCGCCTTCGCTATGTCCCACTAATCCTATTTTCTTTTTATTGATCTCTTTTCGGGAAAGCAAAAATTGAACTCCGGCTTCTACATCTGTAGAAAAATCTAATGAAGTTCCCGTTTTAAAATCTCCTTTTGAAGCCGCAGTCCCTCGGTCGTCAAAGCGTAAAACAGCAATGCCATTTTTAGTTAAGTAATCCGATAATACCAGAAAAGGTTTGTGCCCCAGTAGTTCTTCGTCTCTGTTTTGTGGTCCACTTCCGCTGATTAAAATTACAGCAGGAAATACGCCTTCTTTTTTCGGTAATGTCAAAGTTCCGGCTAAATTTATTCCGGCTGACTTGTTTTCAAAAACAACATCTTCGCTATAATATGGAAATGGTTTTACGGGTTCCTGAGGACGCACGAGCTTTTCTTTTTCAATTTTTTCTTTGGATAAATTCAATGGAAAAGATTGTCCGCCTTGTTTAAAAATTCCTGTAATAGTATTGTCTTTGCCTAAAACACCTTCATACTCAATTCGGAAATTAGCTAAGGCAATTTTCAAAGTCGAATTTTCATAGCTGGTTGAGGTGGTAGGGATGCCGATTGCTTTTTGATCCGGACTGTCCATAGTGGAGCTAAATCCGTTCTCGGTTTTGTTTACATTAAAAATAACGGTTAATTGTGTTCCCTGCACTTTTAAAATTCCGTTCCACTGCCCGGTGATATCTTGCGCAAAAACAGTTGTTATGCTACTAAAAGCAAGTAATAATAGAAGTAATTTCTTCATGATTTAATAAGATGGTTTTATGGTTGGTTTTATAAGAACACGAATTTACAGTAAAGTAATATAGGAGCGGTATATTTTTTAATACAATTTAGAAGAGATCAAGTCCAAAAGTTGTGGAGTAATTTTTAGAAATTCTCTTTTGTTAGAAGTAGCACATCTTATACTTTTTCATCGTAGTTTTTTAAGTCTTATTTTTCCAACTTCTCGCTTTAACGCTCTCGCAAAGACGCTAAGCCGCAAAGTTTTTTATTTATTTTAAGCTTTACCTTTCTGTTTTCCACTTTCTCACTTTGGGGCTCTCGATATATCATGGAGTCACAATTTTTTTTCTACTTTTTAATTAAAACTTTGCGACTCTGCGACTTTGCGAGATTTTCACTTCCCCGCAACTTTTGAATTTGATCCCTTTAAAAGTAGTAAAGCATCACTATTTTCTTAAAAAGTCGCATACATAAGCAATCGTTTGAACGCATAAATTGAAGGAACTGCCGGAAAATAGAGATTAATTCGTCTCTTGAATTCATTTGATAATTCTTGAAATTCCCGGTCTTTCAGGCGTTCCTGATAAACCGTGAGTGCAGAGCCCGAAATAAAGTCAAAAAAGGAATCCTGCTGAGTTGAAATCAACGGATATACTTTTTGGTATAAAACCAAATTTTTCCCGCCATTATCAAAAAGGATTTTGGCATATTGATCCAAAGTCAAAACCGGAGAAGGACGTGTCCAATGATTTAAATAAGAAGCATAAGGATCTTCCTGTACTAAATCCAGTAAAATTTTGTTCAATACATTTTCCGTTTGCTGTGGCATTTGTACGGCTAATTGTCCGCCTGAGTTAATACGGGATATTATTTTGGTGAAAAGTTCCTCATGATGATCGACCCACTGTAAAGCAGCATTCGAAAAGATCAAATCCCATTTAGTTTCCTGTTCCAGTTGTTCTGAAATAGAAAATTGTCTGAATAGTATATTTTCCTGATGAGGTGCTTTTGCCAGCATTTCAGCAGAAGAGTCGATTCCAAGTACAACAGGATCCGTAAGTTGATTAGACAGTTTTTGGGTTAATTCACCGGTACCGCAACCTAAATCAATAACTTTGAGATTGGGTCTGTCAACGATATGGCTGGTGAGGTCTCCAAATGGTTTGTAACGGTCTTCTTTAAATTCGTTGTATTTGCTTGGATCCCAGGTCATGTGCTTTCTATTTAAGATGTTAAACTAAAATACGAATTAAATTGTATTAGGGAAAGGGCTATTGAAATCAAAGTTGTTATTTTTTTAGAAGAGCTAGCTGCCTGCGTTTGATTTTTATTTTTTTTTGTATAATATCGCGCTACTATTAAGGTAAGGGCTATAAAAAATGACGCACGCAGATTTTGCAGATTTTAGCAGATAAAAACAAAAAAAATCTGCCAAATCTCCAAAATCTGCGTGAAAAAAAACGCAAAAATTATGATTTAAAGACTTAGAAACTGATCTCTAGAAAAAGAAGTCCTAAATAATTTAAGAATATGTATCTAACTTGTGGTTTTTTATAAGTAAACCGGAAGTTGTAGAAGAATTAGCAATTGCCGACAATCTAAAATTAGCAATTTCAAATCTTAAATCCAAGATTTCCAAAAAAAGTATATCTTTAACCAACCAAAAATTAGAATAATGCAAGAAGACAACCAAGAACATTTTAAAAGAGAACTCGGATTATTAGATGGAACCATGCTTGTGGTAGGTTCTATGATCGGGTCAGGAATTTTTATAGTAAGTGCTGATATTACCAGACAAGTAGGTTCTGCCGGATGGCTGACACTGATTTGGCTGCTTTCAGGATTAATTACAGTTATTGCAGCTGTGAGTTATGGCGAATTAAGCGCCATGTTTCCAAAAGCCGGAGGACAGTATGTGTACCTGAAAGAAGCATACAACAAATTGATTGCGTTTCTGTACGGCTGGAGCTTTTTTGCTGTCATACAAACCGGAACAATTGCTGCGGTAGGAGTAGCTTTCTCCAAGTTTGCCGCTTATCTTTATGAACCTTTGAGTGACGAAAACGTATTGTTTACATTGGGGGCTTTTAAACTCAATGCAGCTCAGATTGTTTCGATTTTCACGATTATTTTATTGACGTATATTAATAGCCGTGGCGTAAAAAACGGAAAGATTCTGCAAACGGTTCTTACGATTATCAAAATTTTATCCTTGCTGGGCTTAATCGTTTTTGGATTAACGCTGGCTGCGAAAGCTTCGGTTTGGGATGCCAACTGGGCGGATGCCTGGACAACACGTGCTTATAATGCCGAAACAGGTTCATGGCTTCCGATTGGTGGAACGACTTTGATTACCGGTATCTCTGCGGCGATGGTAGGATCTTTATTTTCAAGTGATGCTTGGAATGGAGTGACTTTTATTGCAGGAGAAATTAAAAACCCAAAACGTAATGTTGGTTTCAGTTTGTTTCTTGGAACTTTTATAGTGACGATTATTTATGTGTTAACCAATTTGATGTATCTGGCTGTAATTCCGCTTAACGAAATTGCAACAGCAAAATCAGATCGTGTAGCCGTTGTAGCTTCAGATTATATTTTTGGAGATATCGGAACATTGATTATCGCAATCATGATTATGATCTCGACTTTTGCCTGCAACAACGGATTGATTATGGCCGGTGCAAGAGTTTATTATACGATGGCAAATGATGGTCTGTTCTTTAAAAAAGCAGCTGTTCTAAACGAATCCAGTGTTCCGGAATGGGCACTTTGGGCGCAATGTTTCTGGGCTTCGGCTTTGTGTTTGACAGGCAAATACGGAGATTTATTGGACTTCGTAATCATCATCGTTTTGATTTTTTATATTTTAACGATTTACGGAATCTTTGTCCTACGCAGAAAAATGCCAGACGTAGAGCGACCTTATAAAGCGTTTGGATATCCGTTTTTACCACTGCTCTATATTGTAATTGCGACTGCCATTTGTATTTCGCTATTAATCACGAAATTCTCAACCTGTGGCTGGGGAATCTTGATTATGTTAATTGGAATTCCGGTGTATTATTTAACGAAACCTAAAGAGGTTTAGCTAGGAGTTGCTTAGGTTCTGAGATGCTGAGATGCTGAGTTTTTTTGTTTCAGGTTTGAAGTTTCAAGTTTGAAGTTTCAGGTTTCAGGTTTCAAGTGGAAGACTTTGCGATTTTGCGTCTTTGCGAGAAATTTAATCGCAAGGTTCGCAAAGGGTTTGCGCAAAGTGCGCAAGGCTTTTTTTAAGGAGCGCAATTTTTTGTTCGCAAAGACACAAAGCTTTTACCTCTGCAGCTCAGAATCTTAGAATCTTAGAACCTCAGTACCTTAGAAACTAAAAAAAAACGACACTACTTTAAGAAAAGATAGTGTCGTTTAAATCAAATGATCAATTGTCGCAGTAGTTTAAACTACTTCAGGCTCAACAGACGATTTTATTGTTGAATTAATAATAGACATTGTAAAAGGATCCATTTCGCCGGAGAAAAAAGCATCCAATACATTCTGAAATATAGGATTCGTATTTTCTACCAGGAAAAAAAGTGTCATGCAAGAACGCAATTTGCGAGCGTCTAAGTCTCCCAAAATAGCTTCGGCAGATTTTCTATTATACGTTAATAATAGTTCTGAAATTTCGATAAGGTGTTTTCCTAATATAGGATGCTCCAGAAAATCAGCAGCTTCTTTCAGGTCGTTAATGGCATAATAATTTGCAGTATCGCTCTTGCCTAATCCTTTGATTTGAGGGAAGATAAACCACATCCAGTGGGTTTCTTTTTTCCCTTTGTTAATCTCAGAAAGAGCAGTAAGATAAAGTTTGTTTTGCGCATCTAAAAAGCGCATTAAATCATTGTTTGAATAAGCCATTTTGGTATTTTATTTATAAAAAAAAGGGTTGCAAAAGTACAAAAAAAATCGGGTTTATCTAGTAAAAGCTTCATACAGTGTGCGTTTTAACTTTTGAAGGAAGGTATCTCTTACGCTAATGCACGTGTAAAAAAGCCTGTTATTTACTTTATTGGGTCATAATCATCACTTTCGGAAGGTTCTTCTAAAAGTCAGATTGATTCGAGGTAATACGTTTTTGGCTGTCTTGGGAACCTGATGTTGCCAAAAACTATTTGTGGTTCCCGCCATCAATAAAAAAGAACCATGATGTAATGGAATTTCCACCTGACCAATGTCTTTTCTAAACTTATGACGCAAGCGAAACATTCTGGTATCTCCAAATGTCACTGATGCAATAATTGGATTTGAACCGGTATGGTGTTCTTTATCACTGTGCCAGGCAACGCTGTCGTTACCGTTTCGATACAAGTTAAGGAGCAGACTATTAAAGTCAAGTTGGGTTTCTTTTTCTACCCGGCTTCTGATGCTCAATAAATCATAAGACCAGTCCGGACCTTTTGGGTCTGCGCCCTTATTCTCTTTATCCTCATACCAGGCAATCATTCTGGGTGCCGTAACGGTTTTATCAAACATTTCCATTTCATATTCTCTCCATTTGGTTTGATGAAGCAGTTTTTCATAATATTGATCCGATTCTTCTTTGCTGAAAAAATTATCAATCAGAATCAGTTCGCAGTCAGGCAGGTCAAATACGGTTTTTCCGCGAAGGCCTGAAGTAAATAATTCGGTATCGTTAAATAGTGTCATGACTCAATTTTTTAAGATAAAGCTTGTTTGGAGAACTGTTTGTTAAATAGAATTTTATTCGGGTGCTTTTCTGCGTAAGCAAAAATTAAATGCATAATGTATTGATTGCTTTTGTAAGGTGTAACATAATTTTTGACTTCTGATGGTTCTGTAATGGAAGCATCTGAAGGAATATATCCCATACCATAAAAATGCCCTTTTTCAACCCAGATACAACTGCGCTCGTCAGTAGACCTGCCTTTGTCTATAATGGCGAAACTGGGTCTTTGATTTAATAAAAAATCAATTGCATTGTCGACTTGTTCGTTGTGCAGTGAGACGTCAGGGGAGTCTTCAATGTCATTATTTTGAAAAACCACACCCTCTTCAGGTTTTGAATATTTACAAAAGCGCTGGTCGATTTTAAATTGTTCGGATAAACTTCTCAATAAGTTGATGGCATCATAAAGGCTGTTAAATTCATGAGTACAAACCTGAAATTTGTTGACTTTACCGATTGCTAAATATTTATAACCATTTCGGGCTTCATACTGATAAAGGCCATATTTGGGTTCAAAACGTTTTAATGCCCGATTGTAGGTGGGCCATAATTGTTTGATTTCGGTACATTCTAAAAGCAACGCCATTAATTCAGTAGCACAAATTTCAAAAGAAATCCCGTAAATATCCCGCAGGAAATTTTGCCTTTGCGAATTAATGTTATGCCCACTGAAATGAGAAGCAACACGTTTTTTTATGTTCACGGCTTTACCTACATAAATGACTTTTTTTACCTGATTATAAAAATAATAGACTCCCGGTTTTTCCGGTAATTGAGTAAAATCGTCGGGAGGCAGATTAGGAGGCAAACGTTGGTCTTGTGCCGTTTTTAGAATCATTTTTTCTATTTCTCCGGCATCGTCCCATTCAAGTAATAAAGAAAATAAAAGGGCAGTAGCATCTGCATCTCCACCGGCGCGATGCCTGTTTTCTATAACTATATCTAATGAATTACAAAGATTGCCCAAACTATACGAACCCAATCCGGGTTTGATTTTTCGTGCTGCGCGAACAGTGCATAGCTTTCTTGCTGTCCATTTGAATCCCGCTTGTTCAAGTTGGTGTCGTATAAACGAATAATCAAAGTTGACATTGTGTGCCACGAATATACGATCAGTAAGCATTTCCAGTACTTTATCTGAAATAGCATCGAAGACAGGTGCATTGGCGACCATTTCGTTATTGATTCCGGTTAATCCAAAAATGGCATCTGGTATTTCTCTTTCCGGATTTACAAGTGTTTCATAACGGTCGATTACATTTATACCGTCATGAATAACGATGGCAATTTCTGTAATGCGGCTGCCACTGGCATTACCGCCGGTGGTTTCGATATCTACTATGGCATATTCCTGCTTTTTCATTTTTATAAAACGTAAATTCTTCTTGTGTTATTTAGATGTTTAATACGTGGCGCTATGTTTATTTGAATAAATGAGCGTTACAAAGACTATGTTTTTATCTGTTAAAAAATAATGGTTTTTCTGTTTTAAAATTTCATTCGATGTCGCGGCAAATGGATTTCATGTTCCTGTGGATAAGGTTTTCGATGCGTATTACTGACATCTTCCTTAATTTGATTTTGAGTTTTAAACTGATGTTCTTTCGAATCGCTATAACGCGGATCAGGAATAAAAGGCATTTTAGCCATTTTGTTAATGGTAATAGTCGGAAAGTGATAATCAACTTCTACAGTACCTAATAACAAATAACAGCCGCCGCCCTGAAACGGATATTGTATCAGACTATCCGGGAAATGTGCCGTATCAAAATAAGTTCCCTCATTGTCCACCCAGGTTCCAAAATACATGGCTCCTTTTTTAGTGGGTACGTGTTTTCTTGAAATTAAATACGCCAACATTCGGACTTGTTTTTTATGATGAACCACAAGATCTTTGGCCATGACATCACCACGATATTTGGTTTGCAATAAATCAAAAGGAGAACAGGAGACGGGGAAACTCAGCAGCTCTATTTCATCAAAAGCATCTTCAAAAAAAGAACGTTCCAAAGTCGGAAGTTTGTATTCTTTGGCTGGTTCCTGCAAGAGCATCAGACTTCTGTTTTCGGGTTTGAAATTGGTTAAAAGCAGACTGGCTACAACCAGAAGCTGATTTTTGGTTTTTCCTGTAAAGCGAAAAGCACCAATAAAAATCAAAATTTTAATACCTTCCAAACCAATTGGAATGCGATTGATGAAATCCTCCAAAGAGGCAAAATCGCCATTTTTAGCACGATCGGATATGATGAGTAAGGTTATTTTTGATTCTAAACGCTCCAGATGCATAAAACCTAAATAAACAGCAGTGCCATATAAAGTGGTTTGGTAATCGCTTTTGTTGACACAAGGATTCTCAATCGTTGCTCCCGACATACGTGTTTCGTGTACATAAACTTCGGTTCTGTAAAAACCACCCTGATTGTTGATTACCGCCACCATAAATTCGATAGGGTAATTAACCTTCAAATACAAACTCTGATAACTTTCTACGGCATAAGAAGCGGAGTGTGCTTTACAAAAAGAATAACCCGCAAAAGATTCAATCTGACGGTAAATTTCTTCACTAAGCGCCTGAGGATGCCCTTTTTGGGCACAACAGGCAAAGAAATTGTCTTTTACTTTTTGTAACGCTGTTTTAGATCTGCCTTTACCGGACATGGCACGACGTAGGATATCTCCGTCGGCAGCAGGAAGACCTCCGTAATGCAGGGCGATTTTAATCACATCTTCCTGATATACCATAATGCCGTAGGTTTCTCCGAGCTGCTCTTTAAAGACCTCATGAAAATAGTCAAACTGATTGGGGTGATTGTGGCGAAAAATATATTCTTTCATCATTCCGGATTGTGCTACACCGGGGCGAATAATAGAGGAAGCGGCCACCAGAATTTTATACGTATCACAATTCAAACGGCGCAATAAGCCTCGCATGGCGGGACTTTCAATATAAAAACAGCCAATGGTTTTTCCTTGAGCCAGATAGGTATTGCAAACGGCTTCGTCTTTAGAAATAGCAGTGTTGCGAATATCAACTTTAATGCCTCTGTTTTTTTCAATAAGTTTCACACTGTCATCAATATGACCAATACCGCGCTGGCTTAGAATATCAAATTTTTCAAAGCCAATATCTTCCGCTGTATGCATGTCAAAAAGAACAATGGGGAATCCTTTTGGAGGCATTTCCAGAGGCGTGTAGTTCGTTATCGGTTCTTCGGATACGATAATGCCGCAGGAGTGCATGCTGCGTTGATTGGGATATTTTTCGAGAAGCATACCATATTCCTGCACGAGTTTTACAATTGAATTTGGTTCGTGCAGATTCATTGGATTTTTAGTAAGTTTGTCAAGTTCTTCTTTTGGAAGACCAAATACTTTACCCACTTCGCGAAAGATAGAGCGGTATTTGAATTCGACATTGGTCCCACAAAAAGCCACATGATCCCTGCCGTATTTATCGAATATATAGTGAAGAATGGTGTCGCGTTCTTTCCAGCTCCAATCGATATCAAAATCGGGAGGGCTTTTACGGT
The DNA here is from genome assembly GCF_001027725.1 of Flavobacterium sp. ABG. Lineage (NCBI taxonomy): Bacteria > Pseudomonadati > Bacteroidota > Flavobacteriia > Flavobacteriales > Flavobacteriaceae > Flavobacterium > Flavobacterium sp. ABG. The sequence goes on along the minus strand of NZ_LEKS01000014.1, from coordinate 24,861 downwards.
TGAGGTTTAAAAAGCGTTCAAAATAAAGATCTAATTCTATCGGGCAGATATCTGTAATGCCTAAACAATAAGCAATAATACTATTGGCACCGCTACCACGGCCAATGTGCATAAAACCCTGACTGTTGCTGTATTGTATGATATCCCAGGTAATTAAAAAATAACCGCTAAACTCCAGTTCGTCAATTACTTTGAGCTCTTTTTCGATGCGTGATTTTGCCAAAGTATGATTTTCGCCATAGCGCCAAATCAATCCTTTTTGCGCCAGCTCCGTTAGTAAAGCAAAGTCGGTCTTGCGATCAGTAGTAAAAAACTTTTTATTTTTTGGAGTTTTAAATTCGTAGGTGAAATTACATTCGTCAATAACCCTTTGTGTATTGGCAATAATTTCCGGATAATCGTCATAAGCGGATAAAAGGGACGAAAGTGGAAGCATTACTTCAGAAGTGCTGCAATAATCCGTTTCGGTAAGTTTAGACAGTATGTTGTTGGTGTCTATGGCACGTAAAATTTTATGAAGATTAAATTCTTTTTTGGTTTGAAAAGTTACGGGCTGTAAAACAACCATTTTTTGGATTTTAGTTTTCCATTCTTTAAGAAAAAGCTTTGGTAAATCTTCAGGTCGAATTCCGATAAATTCATTTTCACGAAGAACAGCAGGTGCATTTTCTAAAGGATAGATAAGAAAGACAGCTTCAAATTCGGGTGCAATTTGAGGCAGTGTTTCTCCGCTGAAATTATGTGCCGTCAAAAACCGATTCATTTCTGCAAGACCGTCTGCATTTTTTGCCAGACCAATATAACGCAATTGATGTTGTGAACGAAATTCGATACCAATTAAAGGTTTTATACCTTTTGGTTCACAGCCTTTTATAAAATCATAAATTCCGGTGACAGTATTAATGTCGGTAAGTGCCATGGCTTTTACATTGCATTCGACCGCCTGCTCAAGGAGTTTCTCAAGAGAAATGGTGCCATAACGCAGCGAATGAAAAGAATGACAGTTGAGATACATTAGAGGTGGCGTTTTAGAATTTCATTTTTAGTGTTGGGTTTAATAGACGCTCCGGCGCAACGCATAACGGCATCAAAACCATAGCGGCTTTTCATTTTATCCATAGCGGCATACAAAGACAACATTTCCTGAGTGTCTTCAAAAAGATCAATTTGATAGGTACCGCGAACGAGTCCGCTAAAGCGAATGCCAATCAAGCGAAGACGCATACGACGCTGATAAACTTTATCGAATAGATCGTTTACGTTTTTATTTAAAATATGATCTGCTGATGTGTACGCAATTTTGCATTGCTTGGTCTCGGTGTCAAAATTGGCGTAACGTATTTTAACCGTAATTGTAGAGGTTAACCATTGTTCAGAACGGAGTTGAAAAGCCAGTTTTTCGACCATTCCCATCAGTATTCTTCTCAATTTTGGAATATCGATCGTGTCCTGAGAAAAAGTATGTTCGGTAGAAATCGATTTTCGTTCAGAATAAGGTTCTACCGGAGTATTGTCAATGCCATTTGCTTTTTTCCAGATGTCCAGACCATTTTTTCCGATCATGCGCTGTAGTACTTCGGCAGGCATTTCGGAGAGGGTTTGTATCGTGCGAATTCCGATTCGGGATAAGAGCTGAAAAGTTACATTACCAACCATCGGTATTTTCTGAATCGATAATGGATTTAAAAAGGCTTGTACTTCATGTTCCGGAATTTCTAAATTTCCTTTTGGTTTGCCTTCTCCGGTTGCAATTTTAGAGACGGTTTTATTGACAGATAAAGAAAAACTAATGGGAAGTCCTGTTTCTTTATTGACCGCTTGCGCCAGTTCATTCGTCCATTTATAACTTCCGTGAAAACGATCCATACCGGTGATATCAAGATAAAATTCATCGATACTGGCTTTTTCCATAATGGGCGCCTTTTCCTGAATTACCTGAGTAACATTATGTGATAATTGAGAATACAATTCCATATCCCCTTTGATGATTTTGGCTTGTGGACAGAGTTTCATCGCCATGTAAATGGGCATGGCAGAACGAACTCCGAAATGACGTGCTTCATAGGAGCAGGAAGCAACCACACCACGGTCACCGCCACCGATAATTAGCGGAATACCTTCTAATTGAGAATTGGTGAGCCTTTCGCAGGACACAAAAAAAGTGTCCAAATCCATGTGTACAATTGCCCGTGCCATTTTTTTGTTTTTGAATAAGACAAAATTAGTACAGGTTGTAACAAAAATGATTATATTTGTTGTTCCAAATTATAACAAAATAAATTATGTCTTTATTTTCAGATAATATCAGGGCCCTACGGGTAAAGCATAAAATTTCGCAGGAGAAACTTGCAGAAAACCTTTGTATCACTAGAGGAAGATATGTTAAATATGAAGACGGAACTTCTGAAGCGCCGTACGATATTTTAAAGCTGATTGCTTTATATTTTCATACCAGTATTGATTTGTTATTGTCTGTTGATATCCGCAAAATTGATATTGAAAATTTGATAAAACTGGAAGGCAACCGACTTATTTTACCCATTCAGGTGGATCATTTTGGAGAAAATTATATCGAAATTGTCACCCAAAAAGCCAAGGCTGGTTATTTAAACGGTTATTCAGATCCGGAGTATATCGAAAATTTGCAACAGATTTCATTGCCTTTTTTGGGTCCTGGAAAACACAGAGGATTTCCGGTAGAAGGAGATTCGATGCCGCCACATGAAGACGGAAGTATTATCATTGGTCGATATGTAGAAAGGCTGGGAGAGGTGTTGGATGGAAAAACCTATATCCTGATTACAAAAAATGAAGGTATGGTGTACAAACGGCTGAATAAAAACAAAAAAAATGCATTGGTTTTAGAATCCGATAATCGTTTTTATCCCAATTATGAAGTCAAAGCTTCTGATATTTTGGAAATTTGGGAATACGAATGCAATATTGGCCGCAGCGATAAACGTCATGAATTAACAGAAACTCAGAGTATGAAAGAATTGCTTTTGGAGGTGAAACGGGAAGTCATGGAGATTAAAAGTAATACTCTGAGTGGGAGTTAAAGTTTTAGGTTAATTGCCTTTTACGATAGCCGAAGCAATTTGCCCGCAATGGTGTGAATTGTGAAAAAGAATGATAGACAATAGTCTGATTCTTGATACCGTTCCTAAAAAAGGAGCTTCTGTTTCTTCGAACCAATCTTTGTCCGAAGAATTTTCTATTACAGCTTCGAGTGCTTTGTATCCTTGTTCCAAAAGGGTACGACTTGTTTGCAGATCGTACTCTTTTCCGGTGTCGGATTGTCCTATGGTTGTGTTCTCTACGTTGGTTTCAATCCCGAAAGATTGGCCTAAAATAAGGGCAGTTTCTCCAATATGTCTGTAAATAAATCCGACAGAAGCTGTTTTTTCATTCAATCTGAAACGAATGTTTTCGGAACTTATGTTTTTAAAAGTAGCATAACAATTAGATCGGTTTTGATCTAAAAGAGCAAGTAGAATTTCTTTTTGCATGATTTTTAATTTTGAAATTAATCTTTCTTTTTGTTTAAAATAGTTTCCAGTTTACTGAGTTTATTTTCCCAGAATTGATCAAAATGACTGATCAGCGCTTTTACGTCATTAAACCCTTTTTGGTTTAAAATACAATGGCGTTCCCGTCCGACTTCCTGAATCGAAATAAAGCCGGCCTGCTGTAATATTTTAATATGTTTTGAAACCGCAGGACGACTCATATCAAAATTTTCAGCCAAAGCATTTATGTTGTAACTCTCTTGAGTAAGTAATTGCAGAATTTGCCTGCGACTCGGATCTGCAATTACTTGTAAAGCATCAAAATTTGGGATTGACATTATTTTGTATTTAAAGCATTAACTAATTTTTCCATGATTTTAAGCCATCCGTCGGTCATTCCGTTAAGGATTGAGATATTGGCTTCTTTAAATCCGGTGTGGAGAAGATGTAATTCGGTTCTGTTATCTTTCTTTTCGAGTGTCCATTCTACAACGGTATCAAGTGTGATTACTTTATTTCCGGGGCCGGCTGTCCAGCTGTAAACCAGTTTTTGATGAGGGACGATTTCTAAAACTTTACAGTGCATAATTCCGTCAAGATCTAAACTCGGAATCGGATTGGTGCGAAAGGTAAATTCGTGTCCTAAGGCAAGTTTAAAATCATTGGGCATAATCCATTGTGCAATTAAATCGGCATCGGTTAAATAAAGCCAGATTTCTTCGGGAGATTGGTTGTAAAACCATTTGTGTTTGATTTCTGTTTTCATAATTAAGTAACTTTAAGGTTACGTAAAATTACATGTAACTTTTGAGTTACGCAAATATTTTTAAAGTTTTTTTTAGTTGAAGTTTTTTTTTTAAGTACTTTGAATGTCAGTTGTTTATGATGGGTCTTCGGCTTCGCTCAGACTGACATTAGTGTTACAAGTGGATTATGATTTAGAAAACTTTTACATAACTTAATCCGTATTGTTGTCCGTTGTAGAAGGGAGCAATCATCGAAGTCGAATTATGTTCAGAAGCTGACTTGCCGAATAGTTTTTTGGTGATATAGGGGTTCATCCAATAGGCGATTTTGGTACTCAGAATTCCGATTCCAGCTCCGGCTGCCACATCGGTTAACCAATGGCGATTGTTGTAGATTCTAAAAAGTCCGGTTCCTGTGGCTACGGCATAACCGGCAATTCCGTACCAAATGGATTTGTCTTTGTATTCCTGCCATAAAAATTCGGCTCCCGCAAAAGCAGTTGCGGTATGCCCGGAGGGAAAAGAATTATTCGAACTTCCGTCAGGTCTGTCTTCGTGTACAATTGATTTTAAACCCAGAACAGTTGAGGCCATAATAACATACGAAGTCACAAAGATCACAGAACGGTCGCGCATGTTATTTTTTCCTTTTACACCAAAAGCATTCAAAGCATAAACCGAAGCAGCAGGGGCGTATTGTGAGAAATCATCAATGGTAATTTTCTGATCGATGTCTTCTGTAACTTCTTTGTTGATCTGCGAATTAAAACTTAAAAGCTGATCACTTTCCAGACCAATTACCCCATAGCCAATTAAAACACCCGGAATAATCAATTGCTTGTAATTGAACTTCAGATTGTGTGATGCCGTGCTGTCAATTGAAGCAATAGAATCTGTTTTTTGTGCTGTAGCAGAAAAAACACCGAATAACAATACCAGGGAAATCGTTTTGTAAAACATAGCTGATTGTCTTTATGATTTGCAAGTATAACGAATGATTTTGGGAACTATTTTTCGCTTAATTCAACCTTAAGTGAATATTAATCTGCTGGCTTTTAAAGAGGCATTATATGGAGGATACAGAATAAATATACATGATATTCCGAGTAAGAGATAAGGACTTTAGAAGCATAGAAATCCTCAGCTTCAATCAGACCGATGGTGCTAATAGAAACGACAATGTAAGAATAATAATAGTAATAAACAATAGGCTAGGCGTTTAGTGAAAACCAAAAAGTACTTCCTAATCCTAAATTACTTTCTACACCAATGGTACCGTTTTGGGCCTCGATAAATTCTTTACTGATGGCTAACCCCAATCCGGTTCCGGATTTCTGACTGCCCGGGATTTGAAAATATTTGTCGAAAACTTTGTTTTTGTATCTCGCATCAATACCTTTTCCGGTATCGATAACCTGAAATACGATTTGGTTGTTTTCTCTTTTTAGTCTGATGGTAATGGTACTTTTTTCAGACGAATAGGTAATGGCATTTGATAAATAATTAATCAGAACCCAGCCCGTTTTTTCACTGTCGGCTTTTACTTCGCTTAAATTTTCATCGGCCTCAACGACTAATTTTATCTGCTTTTGCTCGGCTTGTACTTTTACGGCTTCGGTAGCGTAATGTACAATAGCATAGGGGTTACTTTTTTCGATATTCAATTGAATATTTCCCGTTTCTAATTGCGATAGGTTAAGTAATTCGCCCGTGATTTTCAGTAACCGCTGACTATCGTCTTTAATGCTCTCAACCAACTGATTCTGATCTTCATTCATTGCACCGGTTTTAGCATTTTGCAGCAATTGGAGACTCAGTTTTATAGAAGCAATTGGCGTTTTTAATTCGTGAGAAACGGTTGCGATAAAATTAGTTTTGGCAAAATCAAGTTCTTTAAAAAGGGTAATATTTCGAAGAATAATAACATCACCAATATTGATTTCTGTTTCTTCCCCTGTTGGAGTTATCGTAATATTAATTGTTTCTTTATCAAAATAACTTTCTTTTCCGTTGGCGAAAATTTTCATAGGCTGCTTTTTCTGCAATTCACCGGCGGGTTCTTTTAAAATCAGTGAACGCATTAAATCATTCGACAAAGCCAGATCGGGAGCCAATTTCCCGATAATATCTTCCGATTTTAAACCTACAATTTTCAAGGCTTCATCGTTTGCAAACAAAATCAGTCCTTCATTATCTAAACCAATAATAGGATCGTGCATATTATTGATGAGCGTTTCAAGTCGTTTTTTTTCAAAGAAAAGCTTGTACAAGTTACTGCTATTGTATTCCTCGAGTTTCTGCGCCATTGTATTAAACGATTTGGCGAGATCACCATACTCATTATGGCTGGTGAAATGTACCCGTTCGGAATAATTTTTATTGGCAATTTCCTTAATACTGAGTGTTAATTCTTTAATTGGATTCGCAATATTATTCGGTAGATTAATCAGTAAATTAAAAGCAATCAGAAAGCACAAAGTACCAACAACTGCAATCAGTATATTGGCATTTTCGGCGGTATGTTTGGCGATATCACTTTTTTGCTTAATTGAATTCAGATTCAATTTCATGATCGTAAAAATGTTCTGTCTGATTTGTTTTTTGACTGCTTCATCGGAATTGCTTTTTTCTAAAAGAGCAAAATTCTTTTCGAGACTATCGGTTGCCTCTTTTTCTCCGGGCTCGGTAATATTTTGAGTTTGTTTTTCGAGATTACCTTTAAAATTATGAATGGATTTATTCGTATCTGCTACAGCTTCATCTAAAGACAAAATCATATTTCTGGAATATTCCAACGTATTATAATTGTCTTCCAGAATATTTTCGGTGTCTTGTTTTATTAAAAAGACAGAGTAGGCACTCACTAGCGAAAGTATAATGATCATTAAAAATAACAATCCAACTCCCAGATTCAATTTGGTTTTAATTCTCATGACTTATGTTTTTTTGAACCATATAAGTGCTATTTAAAAACAAAACTTGAACAAGTTCATATGACTTATATGGTTTATTTTTTTTGCAATAGCCAAATTCAATTTGGTTTTAATTCTTATGATTTATGTTTTTTTGAACCATATAAGTGATGTAAGTAAATATAAGTACTATTTAAAAACAAAACTTGAACGAGTTCATATGACTTACATGGTTTAATTTTTTTTAAGATAAAATAACAAGGTCAACATTCGATAATGACAGACTATTTAATAAACGTCTGAAAATCGTTGTTGACAAAATTACTTTAAATAAATTCAAATGTGGTTTTCCAATGCAGACAGTTGTAATTTGTTTTTGTTCAACTGTCATTAGAATGGCATCGGCTATGTTTTTATGTTCAATTTTAATTACTTCTGCGCCTAATTGTGTGGCCAGTTTAAAATTATTAATTAGATGACGTTGTTTGTCTAAAGGTATTTTTATGGGATTTTCTTTAGGTGTTTCTACATACATTACACACCAGCTACCGTTGTAATAACCCGCCAGTCGCGCTGCTTTTCGGATTACAATTTTGGCTGTTTTATCATTACTACTAATGCATGCCAGAAGTCTTTCATGTTTCAAGGCATGTAATTGCGGGACTTCATTCTCTACTTTTCGGACTACCTGACTTGCGACTTCTTTCAAAGCCAATTCCCTCAGTTGCAGAATCTGTTCTGATTTAAAAAAGTTTGTCAAAGCCGTCTGAATTTTATCAGCCGTATAAATTTTTCCTTCTTTCAAACGGGCAATTAAATCCTCTGCAGTCAAATCGATATTCACAACCTCATCTGCAATTCGCAATACATTATCGGGAATTCGTTCTTGTACATCAATACCGGTAATGCGTTTTACATCTTCGTTTAAACTTTCAATATGCTGAATATTAACAGCCGAAATCACATTGATTCCAGCTTCGAGGATCTCTAAAACATCTTGCCAGCGTTTTTCATTTTTACTTCCTTCTACATTGGTATGTGCCAATTCATCTACAATTACGACTTCGGGTCTCAGGTTGATGATGGCTTGTACATCGAGTTCTTCGAGCTCTTTGCCTTTATAGAAAATAGTCCGCCTCGGAATCAGGGGCAGACCAAATAATAATTCATGTGTTTCTTTTCGGAGGTGTGTTTCTATGTAGCCGATTTTCACATCAATTCCGTTTTTCAATAGCGAATGTGCTTCCTGAAGCATTCGGTACGTTTTGCCCACACCGGCGCTCATTCCGATATAGACTTTAAACTTTCCTTTTCTTGATTTCTGAATTAAATCGAGAAAGTGTTGTGCGTTATTTTCTTTTTCCTGTTTCATAGTGTTTGCCACGAAGGCGCTAAGACGCAAAGTTTTTTTTATACCACAGATATTTTAAGAAAGTGCTTTTGAACTTTGTTAAAGCGTTGCTAATCTGGTATATCTATGCGCAAAAAAACAGCCATGAATTTCACCAATTGGCACGAATTAATTAGTGTAATTAGTGCAATTCGTGTCTAATTTTTTTGCGTCACAGATTATTAATCATTTTAATCTTTGGCAGATACTATTAAAATCTTTAAACTTTCTTTTTCTTGATTTCTGAATTAAATCGAGAAAGTGTTGTGCGTTATTTTCTTTTTCCTGTTTCATAGTGTTTGCCACGAAGGCGCTAAGACGCAAAGTTTTTTTTATACCACAGATATTTTAAGAAAGTGCTTTTTGGACCTTGTCAAAGCGTTGCTAATCTGGTATATCTATGCGCAAAAAAACAGCCACGAATTTCACCAATTGGCACGAATTAATTAGTGTAATTAGTGCAATTCGTGTCTAATTTTTTGCGTCACAGATTATTAATCATTTTAATCTGTGAAATCTGTGGCAGATACTTACTAAAAAGAAATCGCCAACGAAGTCGTCACAAACGTATTGGTATCCGTTGGGAGATCATTTTTTGCGAAAATTTCATCTTTACTCGAAAGATTTCTGGCTTCTATTCTAAACATTACATTATCGGTAACCAGGTAATCAAAGTTAGCTGAAAATCCGTAAGTTTTAAAACCATTCGGAGTTTTGGTCGAGATAATAACTCCTTTTTCATCGCTGTAATATTCACCTCTTGCTGCCAATTGAATTTTTTCAGTTGGTTTGTACTGTAGAATTACAACAGGAGAAAACCAAGTATCGTATTTGTTACTGTTTTTAGCCGATTGCTGAGAACCTACATCAATACCGGCTGTTAGGTTTGTTTTATCCGTTAGTTTAAATTGTCCGTAAAAATTATTAAAGTAGCGCCATTTTTTGTCAATGTCAGGTTGTTCATTTCCCACATAAGTACTCCAATTTAGTGTTGCTCTGTCCGATGGTTTGTAGGTAACCTGTGTCCCGAAAGCAGGTGTTTGATTTCCTTCTATTTTCTGGATTCTTTGCCATCCGTTCAGATACATTCCGGCCAAATACCATTTTCCGGATGCTGAGGTATAGCCAATTTTCACTCCTGCTTCATAATAAGGGGAGTTTTCTGCTAAAATACTTCTGGTTAAGTTGGCACAATCTTTTCCAATAGCGCTTTCAAAACCAAGATGGGAAGGCATGATTCCGGCATCGATCCACAAGTCATGATTTTTTGAAATCTTTACACCAACATTTGCTTCATATACGTTTTTTAATAAGTCCTGTTCTGCTGATAGATTATATTGGGCGTATGTCCCAGCCATCAAAGCAAAATTCCCACGGACATTTTCTTTGCTGTAATTCACTTTTGCTAAACCCAGATTTAGGTTTACTTCGTTACTTCTGTTGTAATTGTAGATAAAACCGGGGCGGGTATGATCTTCCGGTTTTGCAAAATCATAACTATAATAAACCTCAACATAGCCGGAAAACGTAAACGGACTTTTGGATGTTTCTTGAGCGTGTAAATTGGTAAAGCCAAAAGCAATTAAAGCGGTAAGTATTATTTTTTTCATTTTATTTGATATTCAGGTTTTAGAACCTTGTAGGGATTTATTATTTCGATATTTAAACCTGACAGGTTTCCAAAACCTGTCAGGTTTAGATTTGTTTTTTTATTTTAAAGCATCTAAAGCCACATTCAATTCCAGAACATTAACTGTTGAAGGTCCGACAACAGCGGTATTAATTTTAGATTCAACCAAGGCCTTTACTTTTTCTTCAGGCAATTTTCTTTCTTTGGCGATACGTTTTACCTGAATTAAAGCGCCTTGTGGAGAAATATTCGGATCCAGTCCGCTTCCGGATGCTGTAACTATATCAGCAGGAATTTCAGATTTTCTTAAGTACGGGTGTACAATCAAGAAAGTATCAATTCTTTTTTGAACCAAAGCCAAGTACTCTTTGTTATCAGCTGCTTTGTTGCTTCCGCCACTTCCTGCAGCATTATAATCTACAGCCGAAGGTCTTCCCCAGAAATAATTGGACTTATCGAATTTCTGACCTATTTTTTGGTAACCAACCACTTTTCCGTTAACCGAAATAGTTTCTCCTTTCCCTTGATTTGGAGCAAATTGAGCAATTCCGTAAACTGCTAAGGGATAAATGACTGCGAATAAAACCACAATTAAAAGAGTGAATTTTACGATTGAAAAGATATTTTTCATTTTGTTTTTTTTTAAGATTCTAAGGTTCTAAGGTTCTGAGTGACTAAGTTTCTGAGTTTTTTTTCTTAATGCCTTGCTATTTATAGCGCAGAGCTTTTTTATATGAATAAGTCTTTTTTTAAGATTCTAAGGTTCTGAGGGACTAAGTTTCTGAGTTTTTTTTCTTAGTGCCTTGCTATCTATAGCGCAGAGCTTTTTTATATGGATAAGTCTTTTTTTAAGATTCTAAGGTTCTGAGGGACTAAGTTTCTGAGTTTTTTTCTTAGTGCCTTGCTACTTATAGCTCAGAGCTTTTTATATGAATAAGTGTTTTTCTTTTTTTAAGATTTTAAGGCGCTAAGTTTCTGAGTTTTTTTTAGTTATTAGACTTCTAATAGGAAAACTTAGAACCTTAGCAACTTAGCCTCTTAGTTCCTTTTTTCTACATAAACAGCGCTACCAATAAATCAATTAATTTAATTCCGATAAAAGGGACAATCAGACCGCCTAAACCATAAATCAACAAGTTTCTTTTTAGGATTGCACTTGCACCAATTGGTTTGTAATCAACACCCCTTAAAGCAAGCGGAATTAATATTGGAATAATGACTGCATTAAAAATCACCGCCGATAAAATGGCACTTTCTGGACTGTGCAGTCGCATAATGTTTAAACCTTCAAGAGCCGGAATCGCTGTAATAAAAAGAGCAGGGACAATAGCAAAATATTTAGCAACGTCATTGGCGATAGAGAAGGTGGTAAGCGTTCCTCGGGTCATTAATAATTGTTTTCCGATTTCGATGATCTCAATTAATTTGGTTGGATCATTGTCCAGATCGACCATATTTCCTGCTTCTTTGGCTGCTTGTGTTCCGCTGTTCATTGCCACACCAACATTAGCCTGAGCAAGTGCTGGTGCATCATTGGTACCGTCACCCATCATGGCAACAAGTTTGCCTTGATTTTGTTCGTTTTTAATGTAGTTCATTTTATCCTCCGGTTTCGCCTCAGCAATAAAATCATCTACACCGGCAGCCTCGGCAATAAATTTGGCTGTTAGAGGATTATCTCCCGTAACCATTACCGTTTTTACCCCCATTTTGCGTAAACGTTCGAAACGTTCTTTCATTCCTGTTTTAATGATATCTTGTAATTCGATAACCCCTTGAACCTGACTGTTCTTGATCACCACCAATGGAGTTCCTCCTTTAGAAGAAATGGCAATTACTCTTTGATCAATATCTTCCGGGAAATTATGACCTGCTTGAAGCGTAATATTTTTAGCAGCATCCTGGGCGCCTTTTCTAATATTAGTACCGTCTTTTAAGATTACTCCTGAAGTTCTAGTTTCGGCGGTAAATTTGATTGTTTGTGAAATGTTATCCGTAAGAAGTGAAATCTCCGATTGTATTTTGCCATTTACATCCAACGTTTTGCTAAGTTCAATAATACTTTTTCCTTCCGGAGTATCATCTGCAAGTGAACTCAATACAGCCGACTTAATAAAATCTTCTGCAATAATGCCTTTTGCAGGATAAAAATTAGTTGCTTTTCGGTTTCCAATCGTAATCGTTCCGGTTTTATCCAAAAGTAAAACATCGATATCTCCGGCAGTTTCTACCGCTTTTCCTGATTTTGTAATGACGTTGGCACGCAAAGCTCTGTCCATTCCTGCAATTCCAATTGCCGAAAGTAATCCGCCGATGGTTGTTGGAATCAGACACACAAACAAGGCAATAAAAGCGGCAATTGTTATGGGTGCATTGGCATAATCAGCAAATGGTTTTAGCGTAACGCAAACAATCACAAAGATTAAAGTAAAGGCAGCCAATAAAATGGTTAAGGCAATTTCGTTTGGTGTTTTCTGACGGCTTGCTCCTTCAACCAAAGCAATCATTTTATCAAGGAAACTTTCTCCCGGTTCTGATGTTACGATTACTTTTATCTTATCGGATAATACTTTTGTCCCTCCGGTTACAGATGATTTGTCACCACCCGCTTCCCGAATTACAGGAGCACTTTCTCCCGTGATAGCACTTTCGTCGATTGTGGCCAGACCTTCGATGATTTCACCATCAGTAGCAATTAAATCACCTGACTCACAAATGAAAACATCGCCTTTTTTTAATTCAGAAGAACTGATGTTTTTGATTTCACCATTTGGCAAAAGCTGTCTTGCAGGTGTTTCTTCACGTGTTTTTCTTAAACTGTCAGCTTGTGCTTTTCCTCTGGCTTCGGCAATAGCTTCCGCAAAATTGGCAAACAAAAGCGTAGCGAGTAAAATCAAAAAGACTATGAAATTATAGATAAAACTGCCTTGATCCTGAGCGCCAAATAAGATGGCTGCACAAACAACAAACATGATCGCAGTCCCTATTTCTACGGTAAACATTACCGGATTTTTGAACATTGTTTTCGGGTTAAGCTTCACAAAAGACTGTATTAGAGCATCTTTTACCTGCTTACTTTCAAACAATGAATTGGATTTATTAGTTGTCATTTTAGTATATTATTTTGTTTGGCTAAACATTTTTTTTTAACACATAGACACATAGATTCTTTATTTTGAGATTAAGATTAAGATGTTTCAATTTATATAACAGCATATAGCTATGTGAAAAAAAGAATTTTCTTTAATACTCTGTTTTATGGTATTAATCTATGTTTCTATGCGTTAAAATACAGGGTTCAGCATTGAAAAACGAGTTGTTATTTTAAGGTGAAATATTCCGCTAAAGGACCAAGTGCCAACGCTGGAAAGAAAGATAAAGCGGCAATAATCGCAATTACAGCAAACACCATTACTCCAAAAATGGTAGTATCTGTTTTTAATGTTCCGGCGCTTTCCGGGATGTATTTTTTATTGGCTAATAATCCTGCTATTGCTAATGGTCCTACAATTGGAATGAAACGACTTAACAACAAAACAATTCCCGTTGTAATATTCCAAAACGGATTGTTATCACCCAGTCCTTCAAAACCCGAACCGTTGTTGGCTGCACTGGAAGTATATTCATATAACATTTCCGAAAATCCATGATGTCCCGGGTTGTTCAACCAGCCTGTAGCATTTCCGTCGAACCAGAATCCCATTGCCGTATCATTTGCCGCAAAATAAGAAGCTAAAGCAGTACCTGATAAGATCAATAAAGGATGAAGAATAGCAATAAAAGCAGCGATTTTAACTTCACGAGCCTCAATTTTCTTTCCTAAAAATTCGGGTGTTCTACCCACCATTAATCCGGAAATAAATACCGCCAGTATAATGAAAATATAAAAGTTTAAGATCCCCACACCACAACCTCCATAAAAGGCATTTACCATCATAGCAAGCAATTCCATCGCACCGGAAACCGGCATTGAACTATCGTGCATACTGTTTACAGAACCGGTGGAAATTACAGTAGTTGCAATACTCCAAAATCCTGAAATGGCAGGGCCGAACCGAACTTCTTTGCCCTCCATTGCTCCGGTTGTCTGAGCAATTCCCATTTTTTCGATGGCCGGATTTCCATTAATTTCACTTATAACAGTTGGAATTACCAGTAGTAAAAAACCAACGGTCATTACACCAAAAACAACCAAGGCAAATTTTCTTTTCTTTAGATAAAAACCCAAAGCAAAAATCATAGAAAACGGAATAATTAATTGCGCCCATAATTCTACAGCATTTGAAAAATAAGAAGGATTCTCTAATGGGTGTGCCGAGTTGGTTCCAAAGAAACCTCCACCGTTTGTACCAATATGTTTAATGGCAATAAAAGCAGCAGCCGGTCCACGGGAAACTTCAACCTGATCACCTTGTAAAGTAGTAATCGTATCTTTTCCTTCAAAAGTCATTGGTGTACCGCTAAACAATAACGCTACAGCTACGACTGCAGAAAGGGGTAATAAAACACGTGTACAGCTTTTGATGAAATAGTTATAGAAATTCCCCAGTTTATCGGTAGCTCTTTCTCTCATTGCATTAAAAATCATTGCTGCGGCAGCCATTCCGACGCCGGCAGAAACAAATTGCAAGAACATTAGGAACATTTGAGACAAATAAGAAACCCCGGTTTCGCCTGAATAATGCTGTAAATTGCAATTGACAACAAATGAAATAGCGGTATTAAAAGCTAAATCGGGTGACATCGACGGATTGTTGTCGGGATTTAAAAACAAAGAGCCCTGAAACAATAAGATAAAAAAGCAAAGAAAGAACCAAACCATATTTACACTCAAAAGTGCTTTGAGATGTTGTTTCCAGTTCATTTCTTCAGTGGAATTGATACCACTAATTTTAAAAATAAATTTTTCAATCGGATTGAAAATAGGATCAAGGAATGTTTTGTCGTTTGAATATACTTTAGCAATATATCTTCCGATCGGAATTGCTAAAACTATCGTAACGATAAAAATACTGATGATGCCAATTAATTCTGTATTCATAATTTTTATTTTTTATGTGGAAGGTTGTCTGTAAAATGGGAGCCGTTTTTTGTTTACAGATCACATTTCACAACCCTCATTTCACATTTTACTTTATTAAAATTTTTCGGGTTTGATTAAGACGTAAACCAAATAGGCGAAAACGACAATGGAGACAATAAATAGTGCGATCATGATTTAGATTTTTTCGAAGAATTCGACTGATTTAAAACAAATGGCAAAGAGCAAAACGGCCAATGCGAGTAAAAGAATAGTTAGTAACATATCATATTGATTTAATTGTGATTTGTGATTTGTGATTTGCGAAATGCGAAATGTGATTTGTAAAATGAATTTGGGGAATCGTTTTACATTTCACATTTCACAGACTCCACAAACAGCTTTTTACACTCCCGAGGTATTAATTTGTTTGACATATTCCGCTTTAAGGGTTTGAGGAAAAAGATGTGAAATATTGCAGTGACGCACTTCCATAAAAGAAGAAACAGAGAAAACATACACATTTGAAATGGCGTTTTTAGTTTCGATACTTCCGGAAACAAACAGACGCTCGGCAAGGGCTAAGCATTTTTTTGCACGGACAATATTACCGGAGATAATAGCCTTTTTGGTAATCTCAGCAAAACGCTCGGCTTGTTTGTAAATAGAATTGACTTGATTTTTCATTAGAAAGAATTTTAATGTTCTCTCCTCTTATGCCAAAAGCTGTTCCGAAAAAGTAACAGAGGTGCTAAAAGCTTGTAAATAAAAGCGTTGAGGTTCTGTGCCAGAAATCAGGCATAAAAAAAGCCTATCAAAATGATAAGCTTTTATTGAAATGATAAGGTAATTTGAAAGTTGAAAGTGAAATGTAATTTGTAAAAAGTCAAAATTCCGAGTCTCACATCTCACAAATTCACATTGTTATTGAATCCCGTATTCTTCCAATTTTCTATACAAAGTAGCAATTCCAATTTCGAGTAAACGGGCGGTTTCTGCTTTGTTGCCTTTGGTATAATTTAAAACTTTCTGGATGTGTAGTTTTTCGATACTCTGCATGGAGAAAGCCGACATGGTTTTAGAAGCTTTTTCAGGTTGATGCTGCATTTCATAAGGCAGGACATCAGCAGTTAAAAGGGTATCGCTTAAAATAACAGAACGTTCAATGATATTTTTGAGCTCCCGAATGTTTCCGGGCCAGGAATAACTTTCTAATTTCTGAAGAAAGTCATCTGAAATTGCTAAAGTTTTCTTGTTTGTCTTTTCAGAAAATTGTTTGACAAATGAAAGCGTAAGTGCTGCAATATCTTTGACTCTTTCTCGTAAAGGAGGAAGCTTAATTTCGAAGATATTCAATCTGAAATACAAATCAGAACGAAAACGATGTGCGTCACTTTCGGTTTTCAAATCGCGGTTTGTCGCTGCAATTAACCTGAAATTTGATTTTTTTGAAGTCGTATCACCAACTGGAATGTATTCGCTGGTTTCTAAAACGCGCAATAACTTAGCCTGTAATTCAATGGGCATTTCGCCAATCTCATCCAAAAACAAAGTACCACCATTGGCTTCTTCAATAAAACCTTTTTTATCTTTTAAAGCTCCGGTAAAAGCGCCCTGTTTATGACCAAAAAGTTCACTTTCTAAAATTTCCTTACTAAAAGTACTGCAATTTAGCGCTACAAAAGATTTCCCGGCACGAGTACTATTTTCGTGAATCGCCTGAGCAAAAACCTCTTTTCCGGTTCCCGTTTCACCGGTAAGCAAAACTGTCGAATCTGTTTTGGCAACTTTTTTAGCCAGATCAATAACCTGTTCGATGCCTTTTGATTTTCCTATAATAGTAGCAAAAGAATATTTATCGCCAATGCGTTTCTCAAGTTGCTGCACCTTTTTCTGCAAATGCACTTTTTCGACCGCTTTATAGAGAAGCGGAATAATTTTGTCGTTGTCGTCACCTTTAACGATGTAATCAAAAGCACCATTTTTCATGGCTTGAACACCGTCCGCAATGTTTCCGAATGCCGTCAACAAAATAACTTCAGTAAGCGGGAAACTTCCTTTTATGTTTTGAAGAAAGTCAACCCCATTGCCATCGGGTAATTTTACATCACATAAAACGACATCAATATCGGTTTGTTCCAGTTTTTTAAATCCCGATTTCAAATCTTTAGCTTCGAGAACTTCAAATCCTTCTGATTTTACAATACGGGCAAGCAGACTTCTAAGTTTTTCTTCGTCGTCTATGATTAAAATTTTATGTGTCATTTGAGAGTAGTGCTAAATCGAATCGATAATTTCGAAATACAAATTTAGGTTTTAAATCATTTGACTTTTGGATTCCTCCTACAATTTCGCAAAAAAAGCACGCTGAAAATAGACTCAGAGTGCTTTTAGCTTAATTGATTTCCTTTTGATTGTCCTTTATAAAAGTGTCGATGTTTTTCAGATAAGGATCAATAACAAGAAGTTGAGGTTTGCTTTTAAGTTTGATTTTACCTTTGATCACATTGTTTTGTATCAAAAAAGGATAACAGAATAATTTTCCATTTTCATCATAAATGCCAACGTCTATCAGAGCATCATTAGAAAGCAAGGTTTGTTTTCCGGTTGCATTTTCAGCATATTTCTTTGAATTTGCATGGAAAGCAACTTCATAATAACCATCCTTTTTCTGACTTTCAACATTTGTAATATTCGAAGAATAAGTGATGATTTGTTTGAACATTTCGTCTAATTTCGGATGAAGTTTTGGATCAGTTGCAGCATAAATTTCATCCAATAGATTTTCAGAATCCGGAATCTGATTGGGGTAGCGGTAGTGAGTTAAGAAATTCTTCAATGCCAGATTTACTTTTTTCTCACCAATTAACAATCTCAACTGATGCATAACCAACATTCCTTTGTCGTAAGGCAAATGGGGCGTTTCATAGTTGGTTTTGTAAAGTGGCGTTTCAGGTTCATAACTTCGACTGCTCAAATACAAATCCAAATGAATTTTCAGTGTTTCTAAAGCTTTTTCTAAACCATGTTCCTTTTCGTAAAGCATTAATTCGGTGTATTGCGCCAAGGTTTCGGTCAAAATCCAGCTGCCTTCTTTTTGCTCAGGACTAATCTGGGCATTTCCCCACCATTCATGCGACAATTCATGAGCCGTCAATTGATTGATAACGTCTTCTTTGTCATGCTGCGAAAGATCACTGTAAAAACCAAAATTCTCTTTCATGAATACCGTTGAAGGATAGGAGGTTGCAGCAAAACCATTCGCAAAAGCAGAGACTTCGGCATATCGGATCGTTTTATAAGGATATTTTTCAAAGTTTTTTTGGCAGTAATCCAACGTGTTTTTTACATCTTTAATGAGTTTGACTATATTTCGGGAATGCCTTTTATCATAATAGACTTCAATCAAAATTCCCTTATAATTTACTTTTTGAATTTGATACACTGCTGACGAAAAAGCAAATCGAAACGGAATTTTTCCATTTGATTTATAATGAAAATAATTGCGATCGTCTTTTTTCCACTTTGCAATCAAATCACCAACACCAATGGCTGTTTGGTCTTTTGAAGTAGAAACAGTTGTTTCATAGTCAATAAAATCAGAATCGATTTTCGATTTGTCTTCTAACTTTTTAAGTGGAGTCTGAGGCTCTAAGTGTCTTTTTACACGTTCCTTTTTGCTGCTGATTTCATTAGAATCCTGATATCCAAAAACAGGATAATAACGACTGATCCTCATAAAAGAGCCGTTTTCGATTATCGAATTAAAAGAAGTATGACCTTTAAACGGTGACCATGAAGATTCAAATGAAAAAGAAATTGTCATTTTCTGCCCCGATTGTAGCGGTTTCTTTAAAAGATACCAATAATGATTGAATTCAGAGGTCTCTCCAATTGGTTTAGCGTTTGGAATTGTAACAGATTTCAATTTTGAATTCCGATCTAAATAAAGCAGCAAACTGTCAATCGGTTGTTTTGAATTATTGATTAACTGATACGTACCGTTTACCTCGTATCTGTTCTCTTCCGGAAATAAGGCTACAGCGCTTTTTACGGAAAAAATGGTCGGTTGTGGCTGATGCGAGAACTTTTTTAAGTTTAATTCATATCGTTCACTCCAATTGTTTTGATCGTCCGCTGTAAGATAAGGATATTCGATATTGGTTTTATAAAAAAGATAAGTTCCAAAGCCCGTAAAAAGTAAAATACCTAAAGAGAGGATACCTTTTTGAATACGAGTAAAGGAATGTCTTTGAAATGATTTTAGGAGGGTAGAATTTCGTTTCCATAAAATGCCTGTTACCACAATCATAATGAGGGCTAATCCAAGATTGTAAACCATCGAAACATGAAACGGAATGGTATATGTTCCGAAACCGTTCAGGTCAAAGTACTCTCTTTTAAAAGCATCTCCAAATCTAAATAAAGGATGTGAAATTCCTAATTGCTCACCAATTCCCGAACTAATTAATAGCGTTACAATTATCGCAATCGAAAGCCCTAAATATTTATTTGAAACAACAGTCTGAATAAAAAGAACTAAGACCGAAATCAATACAACAGGAAAGCCAAGAAAATAATACAAAGAAGCGTAAAGACTAAACTCTATTGGCGCATTAGCATGAATGATTTGAAAGCCACAACCTATAAAAATACTCCAGGTGATAAGAATAAACGGAATTGTGAAAAGTGAAATTATTTTGGAGAGTAAAGCTATAGTTTGCTGGTAAGGGGTAGTGTTTTCAAGTATTTCGAAGCGTACCGTTTCGCCGCGGGTTACTAATTCGTTACTGTAAAAAAGCAGAATCAGAATTAAAATGAAAGGCAGTCGATCCATGATGGTGCTGACCATGAGAGCGGTATTGGTTATGTTTTGCGCCAAGCGAATGCCGCCGTCAATTTCGTCTGACAGTTCAATTAAAAGCAATCCCGAAAATAAAAGTACAACTAACAGAAATGGAATTCCCTTTAAAATCAAAGAAACATCCATTTTGATATAACTTTTAAGAACCAGTAAATTATGTTTTAAAGTGCGATACTCCATGTTTTTTGGAGTTTCAGATGAAAAAGTAAGGGTTTCGTTTTTTAATATTCTATTCGGTTTTACTTTTTTAGTTTTTGCTTTTCGAAAGGAAAAGAAGCGATAAGCAATAAACGACAATAGAATGGAGAAACTAGTCCAAAGGATTCGGTTGTACAACAGATTACCCGACAAATCAATTAGATTATTGTTTTTTTGAATGGCTGTCCAATAACGGGTTTGTTCTAAAAAAGCAGCCAAACCAAAAGGATCTATTTTTGCGGCAAACGACATGGCAGCGGCTGATGAGGGTGAAGCATTGGCAAAAATTGGGGAGTTAGAAAACAAAGATCCTGCGATATATAAAATGTACACCATAAAGCCACCAACATAAACCAGTAGTTTGTTGCGGGTTAACCAAGCCAAAGAAGTTAGGAGTGAAAGGCACAAAAGAATGTTAGGAAGCACTAAAACCAAATACGGCCAACTATAATTTAAAATTGAAAAAGGCCCAATTTGCTCTTTTGATAACCAAGGCATTTGATGACCGATTAGCATCCCGACGACAAAAGTTCCAAACGAAACAACGGCAACTCCAAAAGCAACAATAAATTTACTTCCCAGATAATTGAATTTGGATACAGGAGTTGTAAAAAGGATCGTATCGAATTTGGTTTCATATTCTTTAAGAAAGTGTTGCGCAACTTGTAATGTAATCGAAAATATAACGCTTAAAGAAAATAAACCAATGGCGTACGTGAGAACAAAAGGGCTGTTTTTATAAGCGCCTGAGAACGAGAAATTGGCAAAAGCACCGGTAAAAAAGCCCAAAACCAAATAAATTAAAAAGGTGGCATAAAAGCTTCGGCTTCGGGTATAAGTATGCCATTCGAAGGATATTAATTGGGATAGCATAACGTTATTTTTTAAGTTGATTTTGAGATAAAAGAGTGAAATAAACAGCACTCAAATCAGGTGATATTAAATTGAAACCGCTATTTGGCTGTTGCTCTGAAAAAACATGAATATGAAGTTTTCCGGAATTCAAATTCGAAGAAATGATATTGAAATTATCTTTGTATTCCTGTAATTCAGTTTTAGAGATGACTTTCATCCAGATTTTGCCTTTCAAGGAATTAATTTCTTTTTCAGGATTTCCTTCCAGAATTAAAGTTCCATTCGAGATAATAGCCATTTTGGTGCATAAATCGCGAACATCTTCCACAATATGAGTAGATAAAATCACAATGATATTTTCGCCAATTTCGCTTAACAAGTTGTTGAACCGATTTCGTTCCTCAGGATCCAGACCAGCAGTTGGTTCATCAACAATAATAATTTTCGGATCTCCAAGTAAAGCCTGAGTTATGCCAAACCTTTGGCGCATTCCACCAGAGAAGGAGTGAACAGCTTGATCTTTGTATTGCAACAAATTGGTTTGCTGTAATAGATATAAAATCTGTTCGTGTCGTTCTTTTTTAGAAACAATTCCTTTTAAAATAGCCAGATGATCCAGCAATCGATAGGCTGAGATTTTAGGATAAACACCAAATTCCTGCGGCAGATACCCTAAATTTTCTCTTATAAACAAGGGATCCTCAAGAATATCGATACCATTAAAAAGTACCGTACCGGAGCTTGGTTCTTGCAAAGTGGCAATAGTTCGCATTAAGGTCGATTTTCCGGCTCCGTTTGGTCCTAATAAACCAAACATTCCGTTTTTAATTTCCAGCGTTACATCCGTTAGCGCTGCTGTGCCGTTCTCATACGTTTTGTTGAGGTTTTTGATTGATAAACTGTTCATTTTTTGATTGATTTAGATGATTGATTGTAATGATTTATTTCGAAAGAAATAGGCAATAGTATTCCTGTCGACTTCGGGGAGTCGATTTTTTAAATGGAGATTAAAAAAATGTTATTCGCTTATGTACTCTAAAATGTCACCAGGTTGGCATTCTAATATTTTACAAATGGATTCTAAAGTGTCAAATCTGATTCCTTTGGCCTTTCCGGTTTTAAGAATGGATAAATTGGCTGGAGTGATTCCTAATTTTTCAGCCAACTCTTTACTTTGCATCTTGCGTTTGGCAAGCATAACATCAACGTTTACAATTATTGGCATGATTATATAAATAAGTCTTGTTCGTTTTGAAGGTTTAATCCCTGTTTGAAAATGGTAGCTAAAAAATAGGCAAAAACGCCTAGCATAAAGTGCAATACGATAAAAATAGCAACTTCATTATCCAATGATACAAAAATAGAAGACAGAAGTATAACAATACCGGGAATGAAAAGATTTGCCAAGTAAAACTGCCTTAAATGTGTAATGCCATTTTGAGTGAATAATTTGGGTTGAAAAAACACCTTAAAGACATTACTGATTAATAAAAAGAAAAGCCCATAAAGACTCAATGGCGATAAAAATTCAAAAATGATATAAGGTGTGTTATAGTCACCCAGCATAAGCGGATGATTCGTAAAAGGATAACAAATTTGAAAATATTTACCACCTTCTCTGAAGTTTAGAAACCATCCGGTTGTTAATGCCAACGCAGAATAAGCCGCTAATGAGAAATAAAGAACAGCTAAAAAGCGGGTAATATAAAAGAGTATTTTTGAAACTAGGTGTGTGGTTTTCATTATGAGTTGAAGTTTGGTTTGTTATTACAAATGTATAATTAATTATCGTAAAACAATAATTAATTATTAAAAAATCATTTAGTTGTTGCTTTGTGTTTGTTTGTGAAAAGATTATAATTCTATTAACATTAGAAAATAAACGGCTTCGCAGAAATGAAGTAATTTTGTAAAAAAGCAATTTATTACATGAAAAACCCAATTTCAGTCTCCATATTAGAACTCGCTATAATTACTCAGGATAGTAACGCTCCGGAAACATTTCAAAAAACAAAAGACATCGCACAACTGGCAGATAGTTTAGGATATAAACGATTTTGGCTTGCTGAACACCACAATATGGCTCACGTAGCCAGTTCGGCAACTGTTGTTTTAATAGGGTATATAGCCAGTCAGACAAAGAACATCCGTGTCGGTTCAGGCGGAATCATGTTGCCGAATCATTCTCCTTTAATAGTAGCCGAACAATTCGGAACTTTAGAAACTCTTTATCCAGACAGAATTGATTTAGGTTTGGGAAGAGCGCCGGGAACAGATCAGCCAACTGCCGAAGCAATTCGAAAGGATTTTTTTGAACAAGCGCAACGATTTCCGCAGAACGTAAGCAAGCTTCAGGATTATTTTTCTAAAGAAAATAGCACTGCAAAGGTAAGAGCATTTCCAGCCGAAGGTACAAATGTGCCCATCTGGATTTTAGGTTCAAGCATGGAAAGTGCCGCCCTTGCCGCTGCCTATGGATTACCATATGCGTTTGCAGGACATTTTGCACCACGTCAAATGATACAAGCTTTCGAATTCTATAGGGAGAATTTCCAAGCCTCTGCCGTTTTGGATAAGCCTAAAACAATGGCCTGCGTAAATATCATTGCAGCTGACACTGATGAAGAAGCTGAATTACTGTCAACCAGTTTGTATCAAATGTTTTTGAATCTGATTCGCAACGACCGTAAAGGGTTACAACCACCGGTTCCGTCTTTAGACGATATCATGAGTGAGGAAGAACGTTTCCATGTCAATCAGATGACCGCCTGTACATTTACTGGAAGCCCAAAACAACTAGCAGTTGATTTAAAAAAGTTCATAGACTATTCAAGAGTTGATGAACTTATGGTGACAAGTCCTATATATAATCACCAAGCTAAATTAAAAAGCATTCAGCTTACAAAAGAGGTTATAGGTTCCCTAAATCAGATACTATAATATATAGGTGTAATTAGATCTTTAATTATACGTCCTCAACCCGACAGGTTTTTAAAACCTGTCGGGTTTGTTGTTTAAAGATCCCAATATTAAAAAGCATCCAGCGTACAAAAGAAGTTATAGATTCCCTAAATTAGATACTATAATATATAGGAGCAATCATATCCTTAAATTATACGTCCTCAACCCGACAGGTTTTCAAAACCTGTCGGGTTTGTTATTCTAAGTCCACAAGCCCCAACATCAAAAAAAGAAGAAACTTGGCGCCTTTGCGTCTTTGCGAGACTATCCAGAGTAAAGAGAGAGTCCGAGAAGCAAGAATAACTCCGAGGATCTAAACCCTCAAAAGAGCAAAACTCCAGCAAAATCAGCCCTTCCCAAAGAACAAAGGAAACCAATGCGCAACTAATTGATTTTGCAAATATACATTCCTGCTTTTTAAAACGTAAACTATTATGACTAAAAAAAGTACAATCCAAGTTGAAAAAGTGAATACTCATATAGTAAATTGGTTAAAAACTTATGCCGAAAATGCTAAAGTTAACGGATTTGTCATAGGAATTTCAGGAGGAGTAGATTCAGCAGTCACCTCAACATTATGCGCCCAAACCGGATTACAAGTTTTATGTGTTGAAATGCCAATACACCAACCGCACAGTCATGTAACTCGTGGACGCGAACACATCGAACAATTAAAAAATAGATTCCCAAATGTAACAAGTGTTGAATCTGACTTAACTTATGTTTTTGAAAGTTTCAAAAAAATAGTTCCAGATACTATTGACACCCATAAGCTC